>NZ_JBUDHV010000044.1:0-37175 GCF_054956795.1 Streptomyces sp. SYSU D01066-1
TGCTGGAGGGTCGCGCCGATGTCCGAGGTGCGCGTCGTCGTCATCGACTGCACCGACACCGGCGCGTCACCGCCCACGGCCACCGAGCCGACCTGGATCCGCCGCGACACGCGCCGCGCGGCGACCGGCCGGGCCGGCACTCCGGGCAGCCCCAGGGGAACGGCCGTCATGGCATCACGCCCGGTTCCCGGAGACCGTCTCGCGCAGGGCGCGCAGGGACTCCTTCAGGGAACCCATGGTGGCCAGCACCGCGGTGGGCTCGTAACCGCAGTGCGCCATGCAGTTGTCGCAGCGCGGGTCCTTGCCCCGGCCGTACTTGTCCCAGTCCGTCTCCTCGATCAGCTCCCGGTACGTCGGCACGTACCCGTCGCTCATCAGGTAGCAGGGGCGCTGCCAGCCGAAGAGGGAGTAGTTCGGGATCGCCCAGGCGGTGCACGGGAAGTCGACCTTGCCCTCCAGGAAGTCCAGGAAGAGCGGGGAGTGGTTGAGCCGCCAGCGCAGCCGGTTGCCGCCCGCGAACGCCTTCCTGAACAGCTCCCGGGTCTGGGTGACGCCGAGGAAGTGGTCCTGGTCGGGCGCCTTCTCGTAGGCGTAGGCGGGCGAGACCATCATCTCGTCGACCTTGAGGTCGTCGTTGAGGTAGTCGAGGACCTCGATGATGGTCTGCGGGGTGTCGGTGTTGAAGAACGTCGAGTTGGTGGTGACTCTGAAGCCGCGCCGCTTGGCCTCCTTGATCGCCGCCACGGCCTCGTCGAAGACGCCCTCCTTCGCCACCGACTCGTCGTGCCGCTCCTTCAGACCGTCGATGTGCACCGTGAAGGCGAAGTACGGAGAGGGCGTGAACTCGTCCATCTTCTTGCGCAGCAGCATGGCGTTGGTGCACAGGAAGACGTACTTCCGTTTGGACACCAGCTGGCGCACGATCTCGCCGATCTGCGGGTGCATCAGCGGCTCGCCACCCGCGATGGAGACCATCGGGGCGCCGGACTCCAGCACCGCGCCCACGGCCTGGGCGACCGGCATGCGCTGCTTGAGCACACCCGCCGGGTGCTGGATCTTGCCGCATCCCTCGCATTTCAGGTTGCAGGCGAAAAGCGGTTCCAATTCGACGATGAGCGGAAACTTGCTCCGCCTGCGGAGCTTCTGTCCGGCCAGATACGTAGCGACCTTGATGGACTGACGAAGCGGCATTGCCATCTGGCTCACCTCCGGGGGAGCGACAAAGAACGGTGCCATTCACAGAAAGCGGGAAGAACGGAACGAAGGACACGGAAAGCAGATATTCCACCGCGCACCGTGCCGATCCGGACGAGTTCATGTTCTGGAGCGTCCACGACCACCCGTACGGCCGCAACCGGGCGCACGGCCGTACGGACGGCGCTCAGAAGCGTGACGGCGGACTCCATGTCCACCGCGATCGCGCCGGTCGCCCCCAGTGCGGCGCGTTCGCAGCCGCGGACCACATGGCCGGAACCGGTCAGCGGCCCGGTGTGCACGGTACGGCCGGGTACGGCCCGCTTCAGCGCCTTGACCAGCAGCTCGGTCCCCACACAGCCGACGGTGCCGCGCGGCTCCCGGGTCTCCTCGGCGACGACCAGGTCACCGGGGTGCATCCCCGGGGCGAGCCCGGCGCAGAAGCCGGTGGCCAGCACGGCGGCGCCGGCCAGCGCCGGGTCGGCCAGGACCCGGGTGACCGACCGCTCGGCCGCCTTGGGGCCCATGCCGGTACGCAGGACGGTGACCGGTCCGTCCGCGCCGGCACGGCCGCCCGAGCGCAGGGCCAGGTGCTCGATGCCGAGCGCACAGGCGATCAGCAGCGGCGCCGGCACGGGCGGGCGGCTCATCAGCCCGCCTTCGCCTCGGCGAGCCGCGCGCCGCCACCGGTCCTCGGCCGGGTGACGGCGGGTTCGCCGTGCACGTACCGGCCGAGCGCGGTGAGCGGGAAGACCTGTCGGTAGAGGTGGTAGTTGATGGAGAAGTCCCAGGGGAAGCCGGTGCCGGTGAAGTACGGCTCGTCCCAGGAGCCGTCCTCCCGCTGGGTCTCGGCCAGCCACCGCACGCCCCGCTCGACGGCCTTGGACTCCTTCTCCCCCGCCGCCAGCAGGGCCATCAGCGCCCAGCCGGTCTGCGAGGCGGTCGAGGCGCCCCGGCCGCTCCACTCCCGCGCGTACCGGTAGGAGCGCAGGTCCTCGCCCCAGCCGCCGTCGTCGTTCTGCACGGACTCCAGCCAGGCCACCGCGCGGCGGATCGCCGGGTGGGAGGCGGGCAGGCCGGCCGCGACCAGCGCGGGGACGACGGACCCGGTGCCGTAGAGGTAGTTGACGCCCCAGCGGCCGAACCAGGAGCCGTCCGCCTCCTGTTCGGCCAGCAGCCACTCGATGCCGCGCCGGGTGCGCGGGTCGTGGGCGAGGCCCTCGGCGGCGAGCATCTCGACGACGTGGGCGGTGACGTCGGCCGACGGCGGGTCGATGACCTCGCCGAAGTCGCAGAACGGCAGCCGGTTGGGGAAGGGGCTGGTGTTGTCGACGTCGAAGGCGCCCCAGGCCCCGTTCCTCGACTGCATGCCCAGGTTCCAGCGCACCCCGCGGCCGATGGCCCGCTCCACCCGCTCCGGGTCGTGGTGCTTGACCCGGCGCAGCGCGAGGACGACCTCCGCGGTGTCGTCGATGTCGGGGTAGTTGTCGTTGTGGAACTCGAACGCCCAGCCGCCGGGCGGCAGTCCGGGCCGCTTCACCGACCAGTCGCCGGGACGCACGACCTGCTCGCCGAGCATCCAGTCCGCGGCCTTCACGAGCTGCGGATGGTCGGCGGGCAGCCCGGCGTCGGCCAGCGCGATGGTGGCCAGGCAGGTGTCCCACACCGGGGACTGGCATGCCTCGATCATCCGGGCCCCGTCCTCGCGCCACACGGCGAACCGGTCCAGGGACTCCAGCCCGGCCCGCACGACGGGGTGCTGGAGGTCGTAGCCGAGCAGGTAGAGGGCGATGATCGAGTACACCGCCGGCGGCTGGATGCCGCCCCAGCAGCCGTCGTTCTCCTGCCGCTCGATGATCCAGTGGGCGGCGGCGTTCATCGCGGCGCGGCGCACCCGGCGCGGGGCGACCTTGCGGAAGGCGTGCAGCAGCCGGTCGGCGCGCTGGAAGGCGCCGTCCCAGGTGACGGCCGGGGCGAGGGGCCGGGGCGGGTTGGGGTCGGCCGGGTCGGTGTGCAGCTCGTCCAGCGCGAAGGGCGCGGGCCGCACCGGGCGCTTGGCCGACACGATGGTCAGCGGCACGATCGTCTGCCGGGCCCAGCAGCCGAAGTCGTAGATGTTGAGCGGCACCCAGGTCGGGAACCAGATCAGTTCCGGAGGGAGTTCGGGCAGGTCCTCCCACTTCCACCAGCCGAACAGGGCCAGCCAGATGCGGGTGAAGACCCGGGCGGCGGCGATGCCGCCCCGGCCGCGGACCCACTCGGCGGCCTTCGCCATGTGCGGCGCGTCGGGCGCGTCACCGGCCAGGCGGAGGGCGACGTACGCCTCGATGGTGGTGGACAGCTCACCGGGGCCGCCGTAGAAGGAGGCCCACGTGCCGTCCTCGCGCTGCTCGCCGCGGATGAAGAGGGCGGCGGCGCGCGTGGTGTCCTCGTCGAGGATGCCCAGGAACTGACGGAGCAGCAGGTCTTCGGCGTCCATGGTGACGTTGGTCTCCAGGTCGCCCTTCCACCAGCCCTCCACGTCCTGCTTCGAGAGCAGGAAGTCGGTGGCGCGCCGGGCGGCGCGGGCGGCGGCCTCCTGCGCCCCGGCCGCCTCGGGGAGGGAGTTGTCGGTGTGGCTGGCCGCGGCTGCGCCGGGCGGCAGTGTCGCCCCGGTGCTTCCGTCGGTCGTCGCTGTCATGGCTTCCCCTTCGTGCAGTGTGCGTGTGCTGTCTGCTGCGGGTCCGCCGTCGGCCGGTGCGCGGGCACCGGCCGGCGACTAGGCGAGGACTATTCGACCGATACTGATCATCTCTTTCGTACGACGACGAAGTCGGCGAGCGCCGCGAACCGGTCCCGTACCTCCACGGGCATGTCGACGGCGTCCAGGGCTTCGATGGCGATGGTGTGCTGGCGACGCGCCTCCCCGGCGGTCCACTCGCGCCCGCCCGCCTCCTCGATGAGGGCGGCGCGGGCCGCGAACTCCTCCTCGGAGAAGTTCGCGAAGTCGCTGCTCTTGGCGTCGGCGGCGAGGATCTCGCCGAGCCGCTCGGAGGCGGGTCCGCCCGCCGCGAGGGCGGCGACGACCGGGAGGGACTTCTTGCGCTGGCGCAGGTCGCTCCAGGTCTGCTTGCCGGTGGCGTCCGGGTCTCCCCAGATGCCGAGGAGGTCGTCGACCGCCTGGAAGGCGAGGCCCAGGTGGTAGCCGTACTTCTCCAGGGTGTCGGCGGTCCGCTCGTCGGCGCCGCCGAGGACCGCGCCGATGGAGGAGGCGCAGGCGAGCAGGGCGCCGGTCTTGTTGCCCTCCATCTCCAGGCACTCCTCGACGCTGACGCGGTCGCGGTGCTCGTAGGAGATGTCCTGGGCCTGACCGTCGATCAGGGCGCGGGAGGCGGCGGTCAGCCGGCGCGTGGCCCGGCCCGCCTCGACCGTGCCGATCTCCAGGAGCACCTCGTTGGCCAGGGCGAACAGGGCGTCGCCGACCAGGATGGCCTGGGCGGGGCCGTGCACCTTCCAGACGGTGTCGCGGTGGCGGCGCTGTTCGTCACCGTCCATCAGGTCGTCGTGGAGCAGCGAGAAGTTGTGGACCAGTTCGACGGCGACCGCGCCGGGCACGCCGGTGCGCGGGTCCGCCCCGGTGACCTCGGCGGAGAGCATCGCCAGCGCGGGCCGGACGGCCTTGCCGCCGTCGCCGTCGGCCGGCTTGCCCTGGGCGTCGATCCAGCCGAAGTGGTAGGCGGCGACGGTGTCCATCGGAGGCGCCAGACGGTCTACGGACGCCCGCAGCACCGGCGTGGCCAGGGTCCGGCCGCGCTCCAGCAGCGCGGTCACGTCCACCGTGGTCCGTCGGTCGGCCGCCGGGGCCGGGGGCACAGTGGGCACAGTCTCTCCTCCAGTTGCGGTACCGGGGGTGCGGTCGGTGCCGCGCGGATCGGTCCTCATGCCGCCTCCTCGAAGGAGTCCTCGAAGAAGTCGGGGAGGACGTCGCGGGACCGGCCCAGGGCGCCGAGCGCGGCGCCCGCCGCGCCGACGCCGCTGCGGACCGCACTCTCCATGGTCGCGGGCCACCCGGTGGCGGTCCACGCTCCGGCCAGGTACAGGCCGGGTGCCTTGGTGCGGGCGCCGGGCCTGAGCCGTCCGACGCCGGGGGCGGGGGCGAACGTCGCGGTGCGCTCCCTGGTCACGAAGAAGTCCTTCACCTCGGCGCCCCGGGCCCGGGGCAGCAGCCGTTCCAGTTCGGGCAGGTACCGCTTGCGCAGCACGGCCACGGGGGCGTCGATCTCGTCCTGCGCGGCCGACTGCGACACCGCCAGGTACTGGCCCTCGGTCAGGCCGGAGGCCTCGGTGCGGTCGAACACCCACTGCAACGGGGAGCCGAGGGCCGTGAGGAACGGGGTGTTCAGCACCGTGCGGTCGTAGACGACGTGGACGTTGAGGATCGGCGCGGTGCCGATCTCCAGGAGCCGTTCGGGGGCGTCGAGCGCGCCGGCGGGCAGCAGGCCGTGCGCCTCGCGCTGCGGTACGGCGAGGACGACCGCGTCCGCTTCGATCCTCTCGCCCGGAACCCGAACGCTCCACCGTCCGTTCTCGTCCGCGGAGACGGAGGTGACGCGTGCGCGGACCTCGGTACGGACGCCGGCGGAGTCGAGCGCCTTGCGGGCCAGCCGGTCGTGCAGTTCTCCCAGCGGGACGCGGGCCCACCCGATGTCGGCCGCGCCCGGGTCGGACAGCAGACCGGTCTTGAACACCATCGCGGCGAGCCCCAGGGAGCAGTCGGCGGCGACCGCGTTGAGGGTGGCGACCCCGACCAGGTCCCACAGGGCCTCGACGGCGCGCGGCGACTGGCCGTGCGCGGCCAGCCAGCCGCCGAAGTCCCGGGTGTCCAGGGACGGATCGGCCAGGTCGAGCCGGCCCAGCGCGAGCGCGGCACGGACCGCCCCGGCCCGGTCGGCGAGCGGGAGGTGCGGATAGGTGGCGAGGCTGCGCGCCAGGTGCAGGGGTACGGGCAGCGCGTCGCGCCGGATCCTGCCGAGCCGTCGTCCCTCGGGCCTGGCGACGTCGACGACGGGTACGTCGAGACGTTCTTGCAGCGGTGCCAGCGCGGTGCCCTCGATGCGGTCGAGGAACCAGCGGTAGGCGGTGCAGCAGCGCAGATAGACGTGCTGGCCGTTGTCGACGGTGAGCGCGCCGCGCCGGAAGGAGAACGCGAGCCCGCCCAGTCGCGGCCTGCCCTCCAGGAGGGTGACGCGGACCCCGGCGTCGGCGAGCGCGAGCGCGGCGGTGACGCCGGCCAGCCCGCCGCCGACCACGACGGTGTGCCCCTTGGGGGCGCGCGGCGCGTCGTCGCCATGGGTCATCGTGCGCCCTCCCCCGTCGGGCCTGCCGTTTCCGTCAGGGACGCGGTGGGGCGGCGGAGGGTTGCCCCCCGTTTCTCCCCGGCCTCGTCGCCCTGGACCGTGGTGTCCATCAGACGCGCCTCCTGACGGTCCGGCGCGTGACGTGCCGGGCGTCCAGACCGGACAGGCCGCGCACGGCGACGTAGGCCTTCTCGCGTCCGGGCAGCGAGACCCGGCCGCGCAGCACGGCCTCGGGATCGCGCTCGATGCGGTCGAGCAGACGGCGGTAGATGCCGGCCATGGCGGCGACACAGGCGCCGCTGCGCCGGTCGAGCATGGGCAGCAGCCGGTAGCCCTCGGCGAAAAGGGCGCGGGCCCGACGCACTTCGAAGTGCACGAGGCCCGCGAAGTCGGAGCCCTCCGGTGGTCTGGGTCCCTTGAACCCGGCCGAGCAGCCGAACTTGGCGAGGTCGTCGGCGGGCAGGTAGGTCCGCCCGTCCTCGGCGTCCTCGCGGACGTCCCTGAGGATGTTGGTGAGCTGGAGCGCGAGGCCGAGCGTGTCGGCGTACTCGGGTGCGCGCTCGGCGCCGCGCGCGCCCGGTTCGGTGCCGAAGACGCCGAGCGAGAGCCGCCCGATGGCGCCGGCCACGCACCGGCAGTACACCCTCAGGTCGTCCCAGGTCTCGTAGGTCTCGCCGCGCAGGTCCATCTGGACGCCGTCGATCAGTTCGTCGAGCCCGCCGAGCGGGATGGGGAACCGCCGCGCCGCGTGCGCGAGGGCGACCGCGACCGGGTCGGTGTCGTCCTCGTCGACGGCGCCCTCGCGGATCCGGGCGAGCAGGGCCCGGGTGTCGTCGAGCCTGGCCACCTTGACGTCGGGGGCGAGCACGCCGTCGCCGATGTCGTCGACGCGCCGCGAGAAGGCGTACAGCGCCGACATCGCCCGCCGCTGGGGCGTGGGCAGCAGCCTGATGCCGTACGCGAAGTTGCGGGCCTGCTGTCCGGTGACGGCCTCGCAGTAGCTGTACGCGGCGAGTACCGGTGCGGGCACGGGTGCTGACTCCACCGTCCGGGTCACCCCTCTCCTCGCAGAGTCGCGCCCGCCTCGCGCAGCAACTGCGCCTTGCCGGGCTTGGGCGGGCCGGGAAGCACGTCGAACCCGGCGGCGGCGATCGCCCGGAGCGCCGCCCTTCCTCCCGCCACGAAGCCCGCCAGCAGCAGTCTGAGCCTGCCGTGGACGCTACCCACCAACGGGGCGCCTTCATCCAGGAGGTCGCGGGCGCGTTGTGCTTCGTAGGCGATCAGCGCGCGCACCGACGCGCCAGCGGATTCCGCGGCGAGGTCGGCTTCCTGGACGTGGAAGCGTTTCATGTCCTCGGCGGGCAGGTAGATCCGGTCCCGGGCCAGGTCCTCGGCGACGTCCTGGAGGTGCTCGACGATCTGCAGGGCGGTGCAGATCGCGTCGGAGCGGCGGACTCGCTCGGGTGTGGAGGTGCCGGTGACGGCGAGGACCAGGCGGCCGACCGGGTTGGCCGACAGCTCGCAGTAGGCGAGGAGGTCGTCGTAGGTCTCGTAGCGGGAGACCAGCTGGTCCTGGCGGTTGGCGGCGATCAGGCCGAGGAAGGGGTCGGGCGTCAGCGCGCGGCGGCGCACGGTCGGCTGGAGGCGGCGCAGGATGGGGTGGTGCGGGGTGCCGTCGAAGACCCGGCGCAGATCGGTCTCGTAGGCGTCGAGCAGGACGGTCCGGTCACCGGCCCGCTCCGGGGGGACGCCGAGGAGGCGGGCGTCGGTGCCGCCGGGGGCCAGGTCGCCGTCGCCGATGTCGTCGACCAGGCGGGCGAAGCCGTAGACGGCCATGAGGTCGGCACGCCACTGGCGGGGCAGGAAAAAGGGGGCCACGGGGAAGTTCTCCCCCGCGGCCTTGGCGAGCGTGCCGCGCTCCGGGTCGACGGCTGGTGCCGTCCCGGTGGCCGTCATCGCCGGCCGCCGGGGGCGGGGACGGCGCACGCCTCGCGGCGATGGGGAGTCTCCGTAGCCATTGCCGTCACATCTCCCGTTCTACACTGCCTACGCAATACACACTATTTCGGACACGCCGCCCGACTGCCCGTGCGGCGGCCCTGACTGAGGGTGCCGGGCATTATCGCCCCATGTGCCGCGTTTCGGGACCGGTACAGCTTACGTTGTACAACTCATCGAGCCGCGCGGGGGGCGTACGCACATCACAACAACACACCGATTGGCGCCAAGATTCCTGCGCCCGACCGGAGTTGACGCTTGCGCCACGGACGTGAGACCCCGTCGGAACGGCTCCGGCGGGGCCTCGGGGCCGTGCGGGTCACTTGCCGGCGAACTTCTCGTACTCCTTGAGCACCTCGTCCGTCGGGCCGTCCATGCGCAGTTCGCCGCGCTCCAGCCACAGCACCCGGTCGCAGGTGTCGCGGATGGACTTGTTGTTGTGGCTGACCAGGAACACCGTGCCGGCCTCCTTGCGCAGCTCGCGGATGCGGGCCTCGGAGCGCTTCTGGAAGGAGCGGTCACCGGTGGCGAGGGCCTCGTCGATCATCAGGACGTCGTGGTCCTTGGCCGCGGCGATGGAGAAGCGCAGGCGGGCGGCCATGCCGGAGGAGTACGTGCGCATCGGGAGGGTGATGAAGTCGCCCTTCTCGTTGATGCCGGAGAAGTCGACGATCTCCTGGTAGCGCTCCTTGATCTGCTCCCGCGACATGCCCATGGCGAGGCCGCCGAGGATGACGTTGCGCTCGCCGGTCAGGTCGTTCATCAGGGCCGCGTTCACACCCAGCAGGGAGGGCTGGCCGTCGGTGTAGACCTTGCCGCTCTCGGCGGGGAGCAGGCCGGCGATGGCGCGCAGCAGGGTGGACTTGCCGGAGCCGTTGGAGCCGATCAGGCCGATGGCCTCGCCCCGGTAGGCGACGAAGGAGACGCCCCGCACGGCGTGCACCTTGCGCACGCCGCGTTCCTCACCGCGCCTGAGTATCCGGCTCAGGGCGGCGGTGGCGCTTCCCCTGCCGGTGCGGGCGCCGTTGACGCGGTAGACGATGTGCAGGTCGTCGGCGATGACGGTGGGGACCCGGTCGCCCTGGTGCCGCTCAGCCACGGCCGTACCTCTCCTCGGCCTTCCAGAAGTAGACGAAGCCGACCACTGCGGCCAGGACCGCCCAGCCCAGGGCGAAGGCCCAGACGTGCGGCGGCAGGTAGGAGGAGCCGTAGCCGTCGATCAGCGCGAAGCGGATCAGGTCCATGTAGAGGGCGGCCGGGTTCCACTGGAGCACGTCGCTGAGCCAGCCCGGCACGTCCTTGTCGGCGAGCATCGCCGGGATGGAGAACATCACGCCGGAGGCGTACATCCAGGTGCGCATCACGAACGGCATCAGCTGGGCCAGGTCGGGGGTCCTGCTGCCCATCCGGGCGAAGATCAGCGCGAGGCCGGTGTTGAAGAGGAACTGGAGCGT
Source organism: Streptomyces sp. SYSU D01066-1 (assembly GCF_054956795.1). Lineage (NCBI taxonomy): Bacteria > Bacillati > Actinomycetota > Actinomycetes > Kitasatosporales > Streptomycetaceae > Streptomyces > Streptomyces sp. SYSU D01066-1. The sequence continues at coordinate 9,983 of NZ_JBUDHV010000044.1, forward strand.
CAGCGCGGGCACCACCAGCAGCCAGGCGGGGCTCGGATAGCTGCCGAAGCCGATCATGATGATGACCAGCACGATCATCGAGTACAGCAGTTGCTGGAGCTGCTGGAGCGCGAAGGAGACGGGCAGCGAGGCCCGGGGGAAGTGCAGCGCGCGGACCAGGCCCAGGTTGCCGGAGATGGCGCGGACGCCCGCGAGCACCGAGGACTGCGTGAAGGTGAAGACGAACACGCCGGTGACCAGGAACGGCACGTAGATGTCGTGCGGGATGCCCCGGCGGGCGCCGAGCAGCAGGCCGAAGATGAAGAAGTAGACGGCGGCGTTCAGCAGCGGGGTGGCCACCTGCCAGAGCTGGCCGAGCTTGGCCTGGCTGTACTGGGCGGTCAGCTTCGCCCGGGAGAAGGCGAGGATGAAGTGCCGCCGGTCCCAGAGCTGGCGGACGTACTCGACGAGTGAGGGCCGGGCGCCGCTCACGGAGAGGCCGTACTTCTCGGCGAGCTGTGCCGCCGTGAGGCCCTCGTCGGATGGCACGGGCTTGGTCGCCGTGACCGTGCCGTCGTGCGTTGTCTCACTCACTAGTGGAAACTTTCGTCTTCGAAGATGCGCGGCCGGTACCGGCCTGACACGTACGGGCGGCCCGGACGGGGCCGCCCGGTGCGCCGGGTACGAGCATCTCAGATGACGGGGGGTCGGCCCAGCCGGGTCAGCCGCCACACCGTACGCCACTTCATGGGGCGGCGGGGACCGCAAGGGGTGGTCCAGCCTTCCCGGAAGCCGCCGAACCACGCCTTCAGCGCGGGGCGCGAGGGGCGGCGGGCGAGCGTGAGCAGCATCCAGACGCCGAGGTAGACCGGGACCAGGGGGGCAGGCAGGTTGCGGCGGGCCAGCCAGACCCGGTTGCGGGCGACCATGCGGTGGTAGACCGCGTGCCGCGAGGGCGCGGTCGTCGGGTGGTACAGCACCATGTCGGACCGGTAGTCGATCATCCAGCCCGCGTCCAGGGCCCGCCAGGCGAGGTCGGTCTCCTCGTGGGCGTAGAAGAACTCGTCCGGCAGGCCGCCGACCTCCTTCAGGACGGCGGTCCGTACCGCGTTGGCGCCGCCGAGGAAGGTGGTGACCCGCGAGGAGCGCATCGGGTCGGCGGCGCGCAGCCGGGGGACGTGGCGGCGCTGGGTCTCGCCGGTGGCCGGGTCGGCGATGCGGAAGCTGACGATGCCGAGCCGCTCGTCGGCCGCGAACGCCTCGCGGCACAGCTCGGCGGTGTCGGTGCGGGCCAGCAGGCCGTCGTCGTCGAGGAACAGCAGGATGTCGACCTCGCTGCCGCCGGGGCCGAACGCCTCGATGCCGACGTTGCGGCCGCCGGGGATGCCGAGGTTCTCGGGCAGCTCCACGGTGCGCACGCCGTCGGGCACGTCGGGCACGGGCGAGCCGTTGCCGACGACGACGACCTCGACCGGGTCGCCCTCCTGCTTGGCGACCGAGTCGAGCAGGGCGCGCAGTTCGCCGGGGCGGTTGCCCATGGTGATGATGACGGCGCCGACCTTCATCGGGCGGCTCACTTCAGCCTGCTGGAGGCCAGGACGGACACCAGGTGCAGCAGGGTCTGCAGGAGGGCGATGCCGGCCAGCACGGCGGTGCCGAGGCGGGTGAAGAAGAGGTCTCCGCGGACGTGGTCCGCGAGGGCGAGGACCAGGATCAGCAGGGACGCCTCGATGCCGAGGATGAGGCGGTGGAACTTGAGCATGGCGGCGGCCCGGCGGGCCAGGGCCATGCCGGAGGAGCGCATCTCGGCGGCGGCCTCCTTGACCGGCGGCAGCCCGTTCTGGTGGCGGGCGACGCCGACCAGGTCGGTCTCGGCCTTGATCAGGATGGCGCCGAGCGCGGCCAGGGTGCCGAGGAAGGCCCACAGCCAGTCGATGCGCCCCGTGCCCCACAGGTCGGCGGCGCGCAGGCCGAGCCCGACCAGGACGGCCGCGTCGGTGAGGTAGGCGCCGACCCGGTCCAGGTAGACGCCGCCGAGCGAGTACTGCTTGCGCCAGCGGGCGATCTCGCCGTCGACGCAGTCCAGCAGCAGGTAGAGCTGGACCGCGACGACGCCGAGCACGGCGCCCCAGACCCCCGGCACCAGCAGCGCCGGGGCCGCGAGCACGCCGCAGACGGTCATCAGGTACGTGAGCTGGTTGGGCGTGACCCTGGTGTTCACCAGGTAGCGGTCGACCCGCAGGGACACCTCGCGCATGTAGAGGCGTCCCATCCAGTGCTCACCGCTGCGCCGGTCCTTGACCCCCGCGGGGTGGACGACCGGACGTAGTTCAGCTACCGATGGCCTTGACATAGTCGGTGTAGACGTCCTTGATCTGGTCGGTTTTCAGGTCGAGGTGTTCGAGGATGGTGTATCGGCCGGGCCGGGTCTCGGGAGCGAACTCCACGGCGCGGACGAACTCCTCGGGGGTGAAGCCGATCTCCTCCGGCAGCACCGGCAGTCCGTGCCGGCGCAGCACCTCGGCCATGTACACCGACTCCCCGTGCGCCCCGCGCAGGTACATCGCGAAGGCCGCGCCCAGGCCGCACTGCTCGCCGTGGGCGGCGGCGCGCCTGGGGAAGAGCAGGTCGAAGGCGTGGTTGATCTCGTGGCAGGCCCCGGAGGACGGCCGTGAGTCGCCGGAGACGGACATGGCGATGCCGCTGAGCACCAGCGCCTCGCTCAGCACCTGGAGGAAGTCGTTGTCGCCGACGCCGCCGGGGTGGCGCAGCACGGCCTCGCCGGCCTGGCGGGCCATGGCGGCGGCCAGGCCGTCGATCCGCTCGCCCTTGATCCGGTTGGCCAGTTCCCAGTCCGCGATCGCGGAGATGTTGGAGACGGCGTCGCCGATGCCGGCCCGTACGTAGCGCACGGGGGCCTCGCGGATGACGTCGAGGTCGATGACGACGGCGATCGGGTTCGGCACGCCGTAGGAGCCGCGGCCCGCGTCGTTGTCGAGAGTGGCGACCGGGGAGCACAGGCCGTCGTGGGCGAGGTTGGTCGGCACGGCGACCAGCGGCAGGCCGACCCGGGCGGCGGCGAACTTGGCGCAGTCGATGATCTTGCCGCCGCCGAGTCCGACGACGGCGTCGTAGTGGCCGGCCTTTATGTCGCCGGCCAGCCGGACCGCGTCGTCCAGGGTGCCGCCGCCGACCTCGTACCAGGTGGCACCGGGGAGGGAGGGGGCGATGCGGTCGCGCAGGCGGGCGCCGGAGCCGCCGCTGACGGCGACGGCGAGGCGGCCGGAGTGCGAGATGCGCTCGTCGGCGAGGACACAGCCGAGGTCGTCGAGGGCACCCGGGCGGATGTCGACGACCAGCGGCGAGGGGATCAGCCGGGTCAGTACTGGCACGCGATCTCCCGTCCCCGGGCGAGATCGTCGTGGTTGTCGATCTCGACCCAGTCGACGTCGCCGATCGGTGCCGCGTCGACGCGGAAGCCGCCGTCGATCAGTTCCTGGTAGCCGTGCTCGTAGAACTGCTGGGGGTCGTTCTCCCAGACCGTCCTCAGGGCCTGGGCCAGTTCGGCGGCGGCCCCGCCCTCGATGAGGGTGACGCCGATGTACTCGCCGGTGGCCTCGGCCGGGTCCATCAGCTTGGTGATCCGCCGGACGCCCAGGGCGGGGTCGACGACGACCTTCATCTCCTCGTCCGCGAGGGGCTTGACCGTGTCGACGGCGAGGATGATCCGCTTGGCGCCGTCGCGGGCGGCGAGCAGCGTCTTCTCGACGGAGACCGGGTGCACGGTGTCGCCGTTGGCGAGGATGACGCCGTCCTTGAGGGCGTCACGCCCGCACCACAGGGAGTAGGCGTTGTTCCACTCCTCGGCCTTGTCGTTGTCGATGAGGGTGAGCTTGAGGCCGTACTTCGCCTCCAGGGCCGCCTGGCGCTCGTAGACGGCCTCCTTGCGGTAGCCGACGATGACCGCGGCCTCGGTCAGGCCGATCTCGGCGAAGTTGCCGAGGGTGAGGTCGAGAACCGTGGGTTCGCCTTCTATGCCCGCGGGCCCCACCGGCACCAGCGCCTTGGGCAGGCTGTCGGTGTAGGGACGCAGACGCCGTCCGGCGCCGGCCGCGAGCACGAGGCCGATCATGCGGTTTCTCCTTCGTCGTGTACGGCGGGTGAGCCGGCCCGGTGGGCGGACACCCAGTAGCGGATGCTCTCGACGAGCACCAGCAGGGCCACGGCCACGGCGAGGACCGTGAGCGCGACGGTGAACTGTGCGGCGGTGAGCAGCGCGGCCGACAGGGTGACCAGCAGCGTGCGGCCCTCGTGCCCCCCGACGGCCCGCCGCAGCCAGTCGGGGGGTGCCCCCGCGCCGCCGCGGATGCGGTAGACCGTGTCGTAGTGATGGTAGGCGACGGCCGCCACCAGCCCGAAAGCCGCAGGAAGGGCTCCGTTCACCTCCGCCCGGGCCGCCAGCAGCAAGACGGTGCCGTACTCGGCGGCGCGGAAGAAGGGCGGGACCAGCCAGTCGAGGGCGCCCTTGAGGGGCTGGGCGACGGTGGCCGCCGAGGTCAGGGCGTACAGGACGGCCGCCGCGACCGGCAGGGCGCCGCCGTAGGGCTCCAGGGCGGCGGCGAGGACCAGCAGGACCGCCCCGGTCAGCGCCAGACCGGCGCGGGCGGCGGCCGGTGCCCTGGCGGGCAGCCTGCGCAGGCCCCGGGTCAGCGCCTCGGCGAGCGGCCCGCTGTCCGCGAGGTCGGCCAGCGCCGTCGCGGCCCGGTCGGTGCGGCGGGCCCTGCGGGTCAGGGAGCGCAGGACGCGGCCGGCCGTGGTGTACGCCGCGGCGAAGGCGCAGCCGATCAGCAGGACGCAGAGGGTGATCCGGGGGGTGGTGGCGGCCGTGAGGACGGCGATCATCGCCCAGCGTTCACCGATGGGCAGCACGATCATGCGGCGGACCCAGACCGTCCAGCCGACGCTGTCGAGCCTGCCGGAGAGGGCCGCGGTGGGGCTGGTGTTGGCGGTGGCGTCGTGGTTGGCCTCGTTGAAGGAGAAGTCGACCACGTGCCGGCAGGTCTGCAGGACCATCGCGCCGAGCGCCAGCGCCCATACGTCGTCGCCGCTGCGGGCGGCGCCGAGGGCGAGGCCGGCGTAGTAGGCGTACTCCTTGGCCCGGTCGAAGGTGGCGTCCAGCCAGGCGCCGAGGGTGGAGTACTGGAGGGAGTAGCGGGCGAGCTGGCCGTCGGTGCAGTCCAGCACGAAGGAGAAGAGGAGCAGGAGGCCGGCGGCGACGAAGCCGCCGCGGGTGCCGGTGGCCGCGCAGGCCGCCGCTATGAGGGCGGTGAGCAGCGAGGCGGTGGTGACCTGGTTGGGGGTCAGGCCGCGGCGGGCGCACCAGCGGGCGAGGTAGCGGGAGTAGGGGCTGACGCAGAAGGTGGTGAAGAAGCCGTCGCGGGCCTTGACCGCCGACTTCAGGCGGACCGCCTCGTCGTCGACGGCGGCGACCGCCTGCCGGGCCTCGTTGCGGGCCTGCGGGTCGGCGGGGACGGCGGCGACCAGGCTGCCCAGCTCGGGCCGGTGCACCTCGGTGCCGTCCTCGTCGTCGAGGGCGGTGACGATGCGGTCGGCGAGGCCGTCGGCCGGCGTGCCGCCCGCGCCGCCGCCCGCGGGGGCCTGGCGGGCCATCGCGCGGGCCAGGGCCTGGCGTCCGGCCGGCTGGGCCGTCACGGCGCCGGGGACGGCGGCCAGCGGGAAGCGGGGGTCGGTGAGGGCGAGGCGCAGGGTGTGCAGGTGGCCGACGAAGCGGGCGTCGACGACGGCGACCCGTTCACCACCGGGCACCCGGGCCAGCTGGGTCCCGGCGTCGGCGGCGTCGGCCGCGAGGCGGACCTCGAAGCCCAGCTCCCGCAGATCCGCCTCGATCGACGAACCGGGAACCGGCTGACCGGTGAGGATGGCGGTCGACAACCGAACTCACTCCCTGGATGCCGACGCCGTGCGCCGGGCCTGTGCATGGTGGGGGGCGCCTGTGTGCACAGCCCCCGGGCGGCATGTCGGCAGAGGTTATCGGATGACCGGAACGCCGCGTTCACCGGCCGTTTCACGGACGGTCGACACGACGTGCCCACGCCTTTGCCGCGATCATCATCGGGGATGCGGGGCCCGGCCCACAAACCGCGCTCCGCCCGTCCTGGGCCGACGGCCGGCCCAGGGCCCGGGCGCGGGGTGCCGCCGGGGGCGCGCGAGGGGGTGGGCCGGCCCGGCCGAACGCCCCTCGCCCACACTGACCTGCGGAACGTTTTCGCAGGTCAGAGCGAATGACAACGGTGTTCAGTGCCGCGTTGCCGGATGGTGCCGGCCCGTAGTTCACTGTGCTCCCGGCGGACGAGAGGAAGGCGGCTTCCATGGGGGCTGGGCACGATCACGGGCACGGCCACGGGCACGCGCCCGCCGGCGGTACGGCGACCGCGGCGTACCGGGGCAGGCTGCGGGTGGCCCTGATGATCACGCTCACCGTGATGGTCGTGGAGATCGTCGGCGGCGTGCTGGCCGACTCGCTCGCGCTGGTCGCCGACGCGGCGCACATGGCGACCGACGCGGTGGGGCTGGGCATGGCCCTGCTGGCGGTCCACTTCGCCGGCCGGCCGCCCAGCGACCGGCGCACCTTCGGGCTGGCCCGCGCCGAGATCCTGGCCGCGCTGGCCAACTGTCTGCTGCTGCTGGGGGTGGGCGGTTACGTCCTGTACGAGGCGGTCGAGCGGTTCGTCACGCCGGCCGGCACCGCGGGCGGGCTGACCGTCGTGTTCGGCGGGATCGGCCTGGTGGCGAACTCGGTGTCGCTGGTGCTGCTGACACGGGGGCGGGCGGAGAGCCTGAACGTGCGCGGCGCGTTCCTGGAGGTGGCGGCGGACGCGCTGGGGTCGGTCGCGGTGATCGTGTCCGCCCTGGTGATCGTCACCACCGGCTGGCAGGCCGCCGACCCGGTCGCCTCGCTCGTCATCGGCGTGATGATCGTGCCGCGGACGGTGAAGCTGCTGCGCGAGACGCTGGACGTCCTGCTGGAGGCGGCGCCGAAGGACGTCGACATCGCCGAGGTACGGGCCCACATACTGGCCCTCGACGGGGTGGAGGACGTGCACGACCTGCACGCGTGGACGATCACGTCCGGCATGCCGGTGCTCTCCGCGCACGTGGTGGTCGGCTCGGCGGCGCTGGGCGCGACCGGCCACGAGAAGATGCTCCACGAACTCCAGGGCTGCCTGGGCGACCACTTCGACGTGGAGCACTGCACCTTCCAGCTGGAGCCTGGCGGGCACGCGGAGCACGAGGCGCGGCTGTGCCACTGAGGCGGTGGGGGCGTACGGACATCGAGAAGGGGCGCGTCTTCGGGGGAAGGCGCCCAAGAACGCAGCCGTCCGCCGGTCCGCGGGCGTCCTGATCCCCGACGGGCCCGGCCGGGGCGGTTCCCCGTCCGCGGACCGGGCACGATCACCGGCCGGGTCCGCTCCGGCGCCCGGCCGGCCGCACCGCCGCCCGCGCGGCGGTGCGGGACATGCGGGCGGGGAAGCGCCGGGAGCACCGGCCGCGTACGGCACACTGGGGCGCGAGGACCGATGCGAAGGATGGGTATGCCGATCACTCCTGCCACCGCGGCGAACAGTTCGTCGAGCGGCGCCGCGGACGCGATTCTGCTGGAACTCGTCGACGAGGACGGCGTCACGATCGGCACCGCGGAGAAGCTGGCCGCGCACCAGCCGCCCGGCCTGCTGCACCGTGCCTTCTCCGTGTTCCTCTTCGACGAGCGCGGCCGGCTCCTGCTCCAGCAGCGGGCGCTCGGCAAGTACCACTCCCCCGGTGTGTGGTCCAACACCTGCTGCGGCCACCCCTACCCGGGTGAGTCGCCCTTCGCGGCGGCGGCCCGGCGGACCTTCGAGGAGCTGGGGGTCTCCCCGTCGCTGCTGGCCGAGGCGGGCACGGTGCGCTACAACCACCCGGACCCGGCCTCGGGGCTGGTGGAGCAGGAGTACAACCACCTCTTCGTGGGCCTGGTGCAGGCCGCGCCGCGGCCGGACCCGGCGGAGGTCGCCGAGACGGTCTTCGCCTCCCCGGCCGAGCTGGCCGAGCGGCACGCGCGGGACACCTTCTCGGCGTGGTTCATGACGGTGCTGGACGCGGCGCGTCCGGCCGTCCGCGAGCTGACGGGCCCGTCCGCCGGCTGGTGAGCCAGCGCACCGGCCGATGGGCCCGCGCTCCGGTGGCGGACCCGTGCGCCGCGCGACCGTGCGGGCGCCCTACGGGAAGGCGCGGCCGAGCGGCAGGGCCACCCAGACCACCTTGCCACCGCTCGCCGTGTGGGCGACGTCGCAGGCCCCGCCGGCCTCCCGGGTGATCTCCCGGACCAGCAGCAGGCCCCGGCCACCGGTCCGGCCGTGGTCGGTCTCCAGGGCGATCGGGCGGTAGGGGTGGTCGTCCTCGACGGACAGCCGGAGCCAGCCGGAGCCGACGGCGACCTCCACGGCGAGCGTCGGCGAGAGCACCGCCGCGTGCCGGACGGCGTTGGTGACCAGCTCGGAGACGATCAGCAGCAGTCCGTCGGCCACGTCCGGGGAGACCGGTACGCCCTGGTGGGCCAGGAGGTCACGCACGGCGTGCCGCGCCTGCGGGACCGACGCCTCGACGCAGGGGGCGGTGAACCGCCAGACGCCTTCGTACGGCGGGGGGTCCGCCCGGTCCGCGGGTCTCCCCGCTTCCGGACGCGATCGGGGTCCGGGAACCGGAACCGCACCGTCCTCCCGCTCGTGGTCGTCCATCGTCAGGTCGCCACCCTTGCGCTCGGTTGTCACCACACCACTGAGTGTTGGTAACGAGTCGCTCCGCCCCGAGGTGCTGAATGGAAGTCAGCGCGTATCGAGCGGTTCTGACCGTTGGCGTATGACAGAGTCAGTTGTGAGACTGATCCTGTCCCGGTTGCGCCGTCTCGGCGGACTATTCCGGTTGTACTGGTTTGACCGCCGGACGGACGGGACACGAGGGGGCCGAAGCGGCCGGTGACATCCGGTGCGTGGAGCCCCGGCCGCCGCGCCGCGGAGGCGGCGGCCGCCGCCGCCATCCGCCGCCCGGCCAGGTCCGACACCCTGACGGCCGCGATGCGGCGGGCGCCGCCCCCGCCGCTCGGCACCCTCGCCGCGGACCCTGCGGTCCGGGTGCTGGTGCCCACCGGCGCGGACGGCGCCTTCCGTAAGGCACGCCGGGCGGGAGGCGCACCGGGTGGAACGGGCGGACGGCAGCGGCGGCACGCGGGAGGGCGTCGCCGCGTTCCTGGAGCGCCGCCCACCCCGCTCCACTTGACGGGCCCGCCCGCCGGGATGAACCGGCCGCACGGCCGTTCCGTACATACTGACCGGTTGGTAACGTGCTCGGCATGACGACTGCCGCGATCGACCGGCGCCCTGGCCGCCGCTGCCACACCGTGCTCAACTCGCTGCACTCGACGCACTACTTCTCGCCCGACCTGGGCCGGGAGCTGGGTGCCCTCGGGGTCACCGATCCCCGGGCCGTCAACTTCGCCGTACGGGCCGCCGCGCTGGGGCCGGTCGGCGCGGGCGTGGTCACCGCCGCCTTCTACAACTACAAGCACGAACTGGTCGCCCGGCACGTCCCGGCCGTCTGGACGACGGTGACCCCGGAACAGGCCCTCGCGGCACGCGCGCGTGCCGTCGACGCCACCCTGCGGCGTCTGCTGGGAGAGGAGGTCCTGGGGTCGGCCGAGATGTCGGAGGCCGCCGGGCTGGCGCTGCGCGCCGCCGAGGGCTGTTCGCGCGCCGCCCGGCCGCTGTACTCCGCCCACGCCGACCTGCCGGTGCCCGACGCGCCGCACCTGGCCTACTGGCACGCCGCGACCCTGCTGCGCGAGCACCGCGGCGACGGGCACCTGGCCGTGCTGGTGGCCGCGGGTCTGGACGGTCTGGAGGCGCTGGTGACGCACACCGCGACCGGCAAGGGGCTGGCTCCCAAATGGGTGTTCGGCACGCGCGGCTGGACCCAGGAGGAGTGGGACGCGGCGGTCGCCCGGCTGCGGGGCCGCGGGCTGCTCGACGGCGCCGGGGAACTGACCGAGGAGGGCGCGGCGCTGCGCGCGGAGATCGAGCGGGAGACGGACCGGCTGGACGCCGGCCCGTACGAGCACCTCGGCGCGGCGGGTGTCGCGCGGCTGACCGAACTGGGGGCGGCCTTCGCCCGCGTCGCGGTGGACGCGGGCGCCTTCCCGGCGGATCTGTTCGGGAAGGCGTGAGGTGGTGGGGCGTCGGCGGGAAAACCGTCGGAAACCCGGTGTGAGGTGTGGGGCGTCGGCGGGAGGGCCGCCGGAAGGGCTGGGTGAGGGGCGACAGGAGGAGGGACGCCGGCGGGGCGGTGTGAAGGGCGGCACGAGGAGGGGGTGCCGGCGGGGCGGTGTGAGGGGCTGATCGGCCCGTCGGGCATACCGGGGCGGTTGCGAGGTACCCGTCATTCACCCGGTCGGACCGGCCGGGTGGACAGAGGGAGGTTCTTGTGTTCCGTGCCATCGCAGACGTGCTGCGCCAGATCGGCGGCGCCATCGCGACCGTCGTGACGCTGCCCTTCCGGGCCCTGGCCCGGCTCTTCGGCGGGGCGTCGGGCTCGACCCGCAGCCGCCGGGCCTGAGCGCGCCGCCTCTGCCCTGCCCGGACATCCGCCCTGATCCCCGAGTGCCGGTGCGGCCTGCCACAATTGCCGCGCAACCTCAGTGAGAAGGCGGTACGGGATCGTGACGACACCCGAGTCGATCGACGTTGGGTCCATCGAAGGCAGGATCGCCGAGGAGCTCGGCGTACGGGAGCGGCAGGTGAAGGCCGCGGTGGAACTGCTCGACGGCGGTTCGACCGTGCCCTTCATCGCCCGCTACCGCAAGGAAGCGACCGAGATGCTCGACGACGCGCAGCTGCGCACGCTCGAGGAGCGGCTGCGCTACCTGCGGGAGCTGGAGGAGCGGCGGGCCGCGATCCTCGACTCGGTGCGCGAGCAGGGCAAGCTCACCGAGGAGCTGGAGGCGCGCATCCGGGGCGCCGAGACCAAGGCCCGCCTGGAGGACATCTACCTGCCGTACAAGCCCAAGCGGCGCACCAAGGCGCAGATCGCCCGCGAGGCCGGTCTGGAGCCGCTGGCCGAGGGCCTGCTGGCCGACCCGGGTGTCGAGCCCCTCGCGGCCGCCGCGGCGTTCGTCGACGCGGACAAGGGCGTGGCCGATCCGCAGGCCGCCCTGGACGGGGCGCGGGCCATCCTCACCGAGAAGTTCTCCGAGGACGCCGACCTGATCGGCGAGCTGCGCGAGCGGATGTGGACGCGCGGGCGGCTGGCCGCCAAGGTGAGGGACGGCAAGGAGGAGGCGGGCGCCAAGTTCGCCGACTACTTCGACTTCGCCGAGCCGTTCACCGAGTTGCCCTCGCACCGGATCCTGGCGATGCTGCGCGGCGAGAAGGAGGACGTACTCGACCTGGTGCTGGAGCCCGAGGAGCCGACGGAGGGGCCCTCGTCGTACGAGGGGATCGTCGCGTCGCGGTTCGGGATCGCCGACCGGGGCCGGCCCGGTGACAAGTGGCTGACGGACACGGTCCGCTGGGCCTGGCGCACCCGCATCCTGGTCCACCTGGGCATCGACCTCAGACTGCGGCTGCGCACGGCCGCCGAGGACGAGGCGGTGAACGTGTTCGCGGCCAACCTGCGCGACCTGCTGCTGGCCGCTCCGGCGGGGACGCGGGCGACGCTCGGCCTGGACCCCGGGTTCCGTACGGGCGTGAAGGTCGCCGTGGTCGACGCCACGGGCAAGGTCGTGGCGACCGACGTCATCCACCCGCACGTCCCGGCCAACAAGTGGGACGAGGCCATCGCGAAGCTGGCGCGGCTGGCGAAGGAGCACGCGGTCGAGCTGATCGCGATCGGCAACGGTACGGCGTCCCGCGAGACCGACAAGCTCGCCGGGGAACTGATCGCCAAGCACCCCGAGCTGAAGCTGACCAAGGTGATGGTGTCCGAGGCGGGCGCCTCGGTGTACTCGGCCTCCGCGTTCGCCTCGCAGGAGCTGCCGGACATGGACGTCTCGCTGCGCGGCGCGGTCTCCATCGCCCGTCGGCTCCAGGACCCGCTGGCCGAGCTGGTGAAGATCGACCCGAAGTCGATCGGCGTCGGCCAGTACCAGCACGACCTGTCCGAGGTGAAGCTGTCACGCTCCCTGGACGCGGTGGTCGAGGACTGTGTGAACGGTGTCGGGGTGGACGTCAACACCGCCTCCGCCCCGCTGCTCGCCCGCGTCTCCGGGATCACCTCGGGCCTCGCGGAGAACATCGTGGCGCACCGCGACGCCAACGGGCCGTTCAGGGCGCGCGGCGAGCTGAAGAAGGTCGCGCGGCTGGGCCCGAAGGCGTACGAGCAGTGCGCGGGCTTCCTGCGGATCCGGGGCGGCGACGACCCGCTGGACGCGTCCAGCGTGCACCCGGAGGCGTACCCGGTGGTGCGCCGGATGGTGAAGACCACCGGGCAGGAGGTGGCCTCGCTGATCGGGAACACCTCGGTGCTGCGGTCGCTGCGGGCGGCCGACTTCGTGGACGACACGTTCGGTCTGCCGACCGTGACGGACATTCTGAGGGAGCTGGAGAAGCCGGGCCGCGACCCGCGTCCCGCCTTCAGGACGGCCACCTTCAAGGAGGGCGTGGAGAAGATCTCGGACCTGTCCCCCGGGATGGTCCTGGAGGGTGTCGTGACCAATGTGGCGGCCTTCGGGGCGTTCATCGACGTCGGTGTGCACCAGGACGGGCTGGCGCACGTCTCCGCGCTGTCGAAGACGTTCGTGAAGGACCCCCGTGACGTGGTCAAGCCCGGGGACATCGTCAAGGTGAAGGTGCTGGACGTCGACATCCCGCGCAAGCGGATCTCGCTGACGCTGCGGCTGGACGACGAGGCGGCGCCCAAGGGCGAGCAGCAGCCGCGCCAGCAGCGGGGCGGCGGACGGCCGCCGAAGCAGCGGCAGCAGCCCTCGGGCGGCAGGGCCGGCGGCAAGGGCAAGGGGCGGCCGGCGCCGCCGCCCGCCAACAGCGCGATGGCCGACGCCCTGAAGCGGGCGGGGCTGGCGTAAGCCGACGGGCGGCGAGGGGCGGGACGCGGCTAGCGTTCCGTCACCTTGCCGTCCGCGACCTCCAGGCGGCGGGTCACCCGCAGGGCGTCCAGCATGCGGCGGTCGTGGGTGACCAGGAGCAGGGTGCCCTCGTAGGAGTCGAGGGCCGACTCCAGCTGTTCGATGGCCGGCAGGTCGAGGTGGTTCGTCGGCTCGTCCAGGACCAGGAGGTTGACGCCCCGGCCCTGGAGCAGGGCGAGGGCGGCCCGGGTGCGCTCCCCCGGGGAGAGGGTGGCCGCCGGGCGCAGCACGTGGTCCGCCTTGAGGCCGAACTTGGCCAGCAGGGTGCGGACCTCGGCCGGTTCCGTGTCGGGGACGGCCGCGTGGAAGGCGTCGAGCAGCGGCTCGGGGCCGTGGAAGAGCCCCCGGGCCTGGTCGACCTCGCCGAGCAGGACGCCCGAGCCGAGGGCCGCGTGTCCGGCGTCCAGCGGGACGCGGCCCAGCAGGGCGCCGAGCAGGGTGGACTTGCCCGCGCCGTTGGCGCCGGTCACCGCGACCCGGTCGGCCCAGTCGATCTGGAGGGTGACCGGGCCCAGGGTGAAGGGACCGCGCCGCACCTCGGCGTCGCGCAGGGAGGCGACGACCGCGCCGGAGCGCGGGGCCGCCGCGATCTCCATGCGCAGCTCCCACTCCTTACGGGGCTCCTCGACGACCTCCAGACGTTCGATCATGCGCTGGGTCTGGCGGGCCTTGGCGGCCTGCTTCTCGCTGGCCTCGCTGCGGAACTTGCGGCCGATCTTGTCGTTGTCGCCGCCCGCCTTGCGCCGGGCGTTCTTGACGCCCTTGTCCATCCAGGCGCGCTGCGTCTGGGCCCGGTCCTGGAGGGCGGCCCGCTTGTCGGCGTACTCCTCGTACTCGTCGCGGGCGTGCCGGCGGGCCACCTCGCGCTCCTCCAGGTAGGCGTCGTAGCCGCCGCCGTAGAGGTTGATCCGCTGCTGGGCCAGGTCGAGTTCGAGGACCTTGGTGACGGTGCGGGCGAGGAACTCGCGGTCGTGGCTGACGACGACGGTGCCGGCGCGCAGGCCGCTGACGAAGCGTTCGAGGCGTTCCAGGCCGTCCAGGTCGAGGTCGTTGGTCGGCTCGTCGAGGAGGAAGAGGTCGTAGCGGGAGAGCAGGAGCGAGGCGAGGCCGGCGCGGGCGGCCTGGCCGCCGGAGAGGGAGGTCATCGGCTGGTCGAGGTCCACGGCCAGGCCCAGCGTGCCGGCCACCTCCTCGGCGCGGTCGTCGAGGTCGGCGCCGCCGAGCGCCAGCCAGCGTTCCAGGCTGGTGGCGTAGGCGTCGTCGGCGCCGGGCACGCCGTCGACCAGGCCCTGGGTGGCCTCGTCCATGGTCCGCTGCGCCTCGGTGACGCCGGTGCGCCGGGCCAGGAAGGCGCGCACCGTCTCCCCCGGCCTGCGCTCGGGTTCCTGCGGGAGGTGGCCGACGGTCGCGCTGGGCGGGGACAGGCGCAGCTCACCCTGTTCGGGGGCGTCGAGTCCGGCGAGCATCCGCAGCAGCGTGGACTTCCCGGCACCGTTGGGACCGACCAGGCCGATCACGTCGCCGGGGGCGACGACGAGGTCGAGCCCGGTGAACAGGGAGCGGTCGCCGTGGCCGGCGGCGAGGTTCTTGGCGACGAGGGTGGCAGTCATCAGGGCGCCGATTTTAGCGTCCGGCAGGGGCGGGCTCAGCCGGGTTCCGCCTGCGTCACCGCTGCCACCAGCACGCTTTCGGAGGCCCGGGCCACGAGGCAGGAGCGGCCCTTGACCGCCGCGGCGTCCAGGGCGACGCGGTGGGCGCCGGGCTCCAGGACGCCGTCGAAGACCTCGCGGGCGCGGGTGCGGCGCAGCCGGTCCAGACGGTACGCGGTGAGCCGTACCCGGCAGGGCGAGGTGACCTCGATGTCCGCCGTCTCGCCGGTCGCGGTCAGGCGGGTCAGCCGGCGGCGTTCGGCGGGGGTGCGGTCGAGGGCGTGTTCGATCTGGGCGACCAGGACGGGGACGATCGGGGCGAGTCCGTCGACGTGGACGGTGTCGGCGCCGGCCTCGGTGAACGCCGCGCGGACGGCGGCGCGGTCCTCGTCGGGCACCGCGGCGCCGATGACGACGGCGCCGTACTGGCGCAGTTCCTCGGCGGAGGCGCCGGTGAGGTCGGGGGTGATGTCGGCGCCGATGTCGATGGTGCGCAGGGCGGCGGCGAGCTTGGCCAGTAAGGCGACCCGGGCACCGATCAGCAGGACGCGGCGGCGGGGTGTGCCGGAGCCTTGCCGGAGCAGGGCGGAGAGTGCCGCGCGGTACTCGGCGCCGGAGAAGCGGAACGGGCCGATGCCCTGGTAGCCGTTGAGCCGGAGGTCGGCGTGCGGGCCGGTCTGCCAGGCGAAGTCCTGCCAGACGTAGTCGTCGCCGTCCCGCCGGATCACGGCGGTCACCGCGCCGCACGCCAGGTCCTCGCACTCGGGGCAGCCGTAGATGACGTACCGGCCGCCGGGCAGCGGTGGTTCGGCCTCCAGCAGCAGGCCGCGGACCTGCGCGGTGAAGATGGCGGGCGGGACGTCGGAGGCGAGCGGGGAGACGGCGTCGAGGTCGCTGAGGCGGAACAGCAGCGGCCGGCCGTCGACGATGAAGTCGAGGAAGTCGCGGTGGACCTGGTACGCACCCCCGGCGAGGACTCCCCCGGCCCGGGTGGCGGGGGCCAGGCCGAAGGCCGTGTACTCGGCAGACATGAGGGGAGTATTCCCGCTGCCGGAGCGTTGTGCGCATGACCGGGCGGTTTCCGTTGCCGTCCGCCTGTGGGCACCGGACGGGTGGCGAGGTCGTCGTGGTGGGCGCCGGTGTGATCGGGCCCGGCGGCAGGGGCCGGGCCCGCCCGGTGTCAGTGGTGCCTGCCGATCGGGTCGCCCTCGGTCTCCGGGCCGCGGCCCGGGCCCACCCGGATCTCGAACTCGCCGTCGTACCTGCGGTGGCCCTCGACGACGGCCATCTCCACGGCCTCCGAACCCATCTCGCCGCGCACGATGAGCGGGTCCCGGCGCAGGTCGCGCATGAGGGCCACGCACATGAGGATCATCACGACGACGAACGGGGCCGCCGCGAGGATCGTGAGGTTCTGCAGGCCGGTCAGCGCGTCGCCCTGCCCGCTGCCGACCAGGAGCATGATGGCGGCCACGGCCCCCGTGACCACGCCCCAGAAGACGACCACCAGGCGGCTCGGTTCGAGCGCGCCCCGCTGCGACAGGGTGCCCATCACGACCGACGCCGCGTCGGCGCCCGAGACGAAGAAGATGCCGACCAGGATCATCACCAGGAGGCTGGTGACGGTGGCGACGGGGTACTCCTGGAGGACGGCGAAGAGCTGGCCCTCGGGTGTGGCCTCCTTCCCCAGCCGGCCCTGCTCCCGGAGCCTCATCGACGAGCCGCCGAAGATCGCGAACCAGACCAGGCTGACCGTGCTGGGCACGAGGATCACGCCGCCGACGAACTGCCGGATCGTCCGGCCCCGGCTGATCCGGGCGATGAACATGCCGACGAACGGCGTCCAGGAGATCCACCACGCCCAGTAGAAGACGGTCCAGCTCGCCAGCCAGTCCGCGACGCCCTCGCCGCCGGAGGCCTCGGTGCGGGCGGCGAGTTCGGGCAGGTCTCCGAGGTAGGAGAAGACCGAGGTGGGCAGCAGGTCCAGCACTATCACGGTGGGGCCCGCGACGAACACGAACAGGGCGAGGATCACCGCCAGCACCATGTTGATGTTGGACAGCCACTGGATGCCCTTCTCCACACCCGAGACGGCGGACGCCACGAACGCCACCGTGAGCACCGCGATGATGGTGACCAGCAGCGCCGTGCTCACCTCGTCCAGCCAGTCCAGCTCCCGCACACCGGAGCCGATCTGCAGCGCGCCGAGCCCCAGCGAGGCCGCGGAGCCGAAGACGGTCGCGACGATCGCGAGGACGTCGATGACCCGGCCCAGGCCGCCGTTGGCGTTCTTCTCGCCGATGAGCGGGGTGAACACGGCGCTGATGGTCTGCCGACGGCGCCTGCGGAAGGTGCTGTACGCGATGCCGAGCCCGACCACCGCGTAGATCGCCCACGGGTGGAGCGTCCAGTGGAAGAGGGTGGTCGCCATGGCCGTCTCCATGTGTTCGCCGGAGTCGGCCGGGGCGGTGCCCGGCGGGGACGTCGTGTAGTGCGAGAGCGGTTCGCTGACGCCGTAGAACATCAAGCCGATGCCCATGCCCGCGCTGAACATCATCGCGACCCAGGACACCGTGCGGAACTCGGGCTCCTCGCCCTCGGCACCCAGGTGGATGCGTCCGTAGCGGCTGATCGCGAGCCACAGGGCGAAGACGACGAAGCCCGAGGCCGCCAGTACGAACGCCCAGCCGGCGTTGTGCATCAGGCCGCCGAGCATCGTGCTGGAGGCGTCCTCCAGCGAGTCGGTGGCGACGGCGCCCCACACCACGAAGGCGAGGGTCAGGGCGGCCGTGACGCCGAACACGACGCGGTCGGTGCGGGGCCTCTCCCGGCCGGGGAGACCCGCTTCCGAACCCGGCAGCGAGCCCTTCGGGTGCGGCTCCTGGTCGTGGTGCGGGTCGTGGTGCGGGTCGTCACCGTGTGGGGCACGTGTCACAAGCGGAACCTTTCGCCAAGCGGATGAGGACAGGGATGTTCCCCGAGTACGCCGCTACCACACTCGAGCAGGCCGATCACGTGCTCGGCGCCGGTCGCGCCCCGCGGGACGCGCTCCCGTCCGGCGGCCGGGGCGGGGAGCCGGCGGCACCGGCCGCGGCGGGGACGGGGGCGGGGAAGGCGGCCATGAGGGCGCCGTGGCCGCCGGCGGCGGTCGCCGGGCAGTGGTGCGCACGCGCCGCGGTGCCCGCGGGACCGTACGGCCGGGGTCCCGCGGGCGGGAGGGGGCGGGCGGCCGGGCCGGTCTCAGCGGGCGAGCCGCTCCTGGGCGGCCGGGGTGACGGGGGTGAAGAAGTTGACCAGGTTGCCGTCGGGGTCGCGGAACAGCAGCGCGCGGTTGCCCCAGGGCATCGTGGTCGGCTCGGTGACGAACTCCGCCACGGTGTCGGCGATGTCCTCGTACACGGCGTCCACGTCGTCGACGAGGAACTCGAGGATCACGCTGCGGTTGGCGGCCGGTTCGGCGGAGCCCGGGGCGAACAGCGGGACCGTGCGGGTGCTGCCGATCGCGAGGGTGCCCGAGGCGGTGCGCACTTCGGCGAAGTCGTCGTTCGCCCGGTCCGCGGTGGTGCCGGTGACCTTCTCGTAGAAGGCGACGAGGCGGGCGACGTCGTCCGTGATGACGCGGACGGAGACGAAGTTCATGGGTCTCTCCTGGATCTTCGGGTCGTGCGGTGCTTCCACGTCGCACGTTACGAGGGATACCGGGCGGAACCCGCCCGGTATGTGAGAGAGACTTCCGGCATGCCCCGTCCACTCGCCCGTGTGCTCGCCCTGCTGGAACTGCTGCAGTCGGGCGGCGTCCGGACCGTCGGTGAACTCGCCGGCCGGCTGGGCGTCGACGAACGCACCGTGCGGCGCTACGTCGGCCACCTCCTCGACCTCGACGTACCGGTGGAGTCGGTGCGGGGCCGCTACGGCGGCTACCGGCTCGGCCCCGGGTACCGGATGCCGCCGCTGATGCTGACCGACGAGGAGGCGCTCGCCGTCCTGCTCGGCCTGGCCGCGGGCCGGCGGGCCGGGCCGGCGACGGCCACGGCCGCGGCGGGCGAGACGGCCGCGGCCAAGATCCGGCGCGTGCTGCCGCAGCGGATGCGGCTGCGGCTCGACTCGGCGCTCGGCTCCCTGTCCTTCACCGCACCGCCCGACGCGGCGCCCGCCCCGGACGCCACGGTGCTGCTCTCGATCGCCGACGCGGTCGGCGCACACCGGCCGGTCACGGTCCGCTACACCTCCGGCAGCGGCCACAGCGGCGAGCGCACGCTGCACCCGCACGGGCTGGTCGTCCACTCGGGGAAGCTGTACGTGACGGCCACGGAGCCCGCGACCGGCGAGGAGCGGACGTTCCGGCTGGACCGGATGAGCGGTGTACGGGTGCTGCCCGGATCGTTCGCGCCGCCTGCCGGTGAACGGCCCGATCCCGCGCAGCGCCTGCTCACCGGGTTCGCCACGGCGCCGTACCGGCACCAGGTGTCCCTGCGGATCAAGGGCGCGGCGGAGCGGATCCGCACCCGGCTGCCGCCCGGTGTGGCGGTGGTGACGGAACTGCCGCCCGCGGACGGCGCGGACCCGGCGGCCGGGCGCTGGTGCCGGGCGGAACTGCGCGTGGAGCGGCTCGACTGGCTGCCCGGCGTGCTGGCCTCACTGGACCTGCCGTTCGTCGTCGAACGGCCGGACGCGCTGCGCGGCTTGGTCGAGGACCTCGCGCGCCGCCTCACCGAGTCCGCGCGCCGGGACCCGTGAGCCGGGTCCGGGACGAACCCGCGCGGGACCGTCGCGGCCCGGTGCGCGACACCTGTGGGCGCGCTCCCCGCCGTGACGGCCTCGGACTGCTACTTCTCCAGCGGCTTCGCGCTCTCGCCGACCCGGCGGCGGACGCCGAACCAGCCGGCCACCAGCATCACCGCGATCACGGGGACGAGGAGCAGGGTCCTGCGGCCGACCTCCTCGTCGTTCCACATCATCCCGAGGCACGCCAGCAGGAAGACGATCGTGGCGATCTCCGTGACGGGGCTGCCGGGCAGCCGGAAGTGCGGCCGGGTGACGCGGCCGTCCTTCGCCCGCCGGACGAAGACCAGGTGGCAGAGCATGATGATCACCCAGGTGCTGATGATGCCCAGGGAGGCCACGTTCAGCACGATCTCGAAGGCCTGGGACGGCATCAGGTAGTTCAGGCCGACGCCGAGCACGCACACCGCGCAGGTCAGCAGGATGCCGCCGTAGGGCACCTGGGTGCGGCTCATCACGCCGGTGAACCTGGGCGCGGAGCCGGACATCGCCATGGAGCGCAGGATGCGGCCGGTGGAGTACAGGCCGGAGTTCAGCGACGACATCGCGGCGGTGAGGACGACCAGGTTCATCACGTCGCCCGCCGCCGGGACGCCGACCTTGGAGAGCACGGTGACGAAGGGGCTCTCGGCGCCGGAGTAGAGGGAGCCGGGCAGCAGCAGGGCCAGCAGGACCACGGAACCGACGTAGAACAGGGCGACCCGCCACATGATCGAGTTCACCGCGCGCGGGACGATCTTGTGCGGCTCGGCGGTCTCGCCGGCGGCGACGCCGACCAGTTCCAGGGCGGCGTACGCGAAGATCACGCCCTGCATGACCAGGATCACCGGCATCACGCCGTTGGGGAGGAAGCCGCCGTGGTCGGTGATCATCCCGGTGCCCGGGGTGTAGCCGCCCACCTCGTGCTGGGTGGCCAGCAGGAAGACACCGATCAGCATGAAGGCGACGAGGGTGGCGACCTTGACGATCGCGAACCAGAACTCCATCTCGCCGAAGATCTTCACCGAGATCAGGTTCACGGCCAGCACCACCGCGAGGGCTATCAGTGCCAGCACCCACTGCGGGATGCTGGTGAACGCGCTCCAGTAGTGCGTGTACAGGGCTATCGCCGTGATGTCGGCGATCCCGGTCGTCGACCAGTTCAGGAAGTACATCCAGCCGGCGACGTAGGCGCCCTTCTCGCCGAGGAACTCGCGCGCGTACGACACGAACGAACCGGACGAGGGCCGGTGCAGCACCAGCTCGCCCAGGGCCCGGACGACGAAGAAGGCGAAGACGCCGCAGACCAGGTAGGCCAGGGCCAGTGCCGGTCCGGCGTCGTGCAGGCGTCCGCCTGCGCCGAGGAAGAGGCCGGTGCCGATGGCCCCGCCGATGGCGATCATGTTGATGTGGCGGGCCTTGAGGTCCTTGCTGTAGCCGGCGTCGCCCGCGTCCGCGGGTGCCTGGGCCACCTCGGGATCGTCAGCGACCTGTGCCGTGTCCACGGCGTCCTTGCTCACGGGTGGTTCCACTCTCTGGTGCGCCCGGGTGCGGTGCGCCCGGGACGTCCGTACGTGACACAGCCCGCACACCCTTGTCGGGGTACAAGCCAAAACAGCACTTTCCCACGTTCCGGGGGTCTCGCGCGGTGGCTCTTGTCACAGCGCGTGACTTCTCACATGATCCGCTCCGGGTGTCCACACCTCCGGACGGGGCCCCGGAGGAGGTTTCACAGCGGTGGTGGGACAGCGATACTGCTGCGCATGACGACCGATACCGAAGAGCCGCGGGGACGTGCCGCGGGCGACGAGGCGGACGGGGAGCCGGTCCTCACGGTCGACGAGCTGGCCGCGCGGGCGGGGGTCACGGTGCGCACGGTCCGGTTCTACGGCACCCGGGGCCTGCTGCCGCCGCCGGTGATCGGTCCCCGGCGGGTGGGGCGCTACGGCCGGGAGCACCTGGAACGCCTGGAGCTGATCGAGGAACTGCAGCGGCAGGGCATGACGCTGGCGGCCATCGCGCGCTATCTGGAGCGGCTGCCGCCGGACGTGAGCGCCCGGGACCTGGCCGTTCACCGGGCGGTGGTGTCCGCCTGGGCGCCGGACGCGGTGGAGACGGTCACCCGGGAGGAGCTGGTGCGGCGGGCCGGGCGGGCGCTGACGGACGGCGCCGTCGAGCGGCTGGCCGCGATGGGCGTGATCCGGCCGGCCGACGCGGGCGGGTACCACGTCGACCGCGCGCTGTTCCGGCTCGGGGTGCGCCTGCTGGACATGCCGCTGTCGCAGGAGTCCCTCCTCGCCGCGCGCGAGGTGCTGCTCGGCCACTCCCGGCAGGCCGCCCGTGAGCTGTCGGAGCTGCTGCGCGGGGAGACGGCGTGCCGGGACGCGCGCGACGCGCGGTCACTCTCCGCGGACATGCAGCCCCTGGTGGTGCAGGCGCTGCTGACGGTATTCCAGCGGTCCCTGAAGGAGGAGCTGGGCGTGTGGCTCGCCCGCTCCTCCCCCGACGGCGGGACGTAGGAGGCACGCCGCACGGGCGGCGGACCGGCCGGCGCGGTGCCGGCCGGTCCGGTCCGGTCCGCAGTCAGTCCTCGTTGTCGGTGAAGACCTCGCCCTTCTGCGCCTTCTCCACCAGCAGCGCGGGCGGCGCGAAGCGGTCACCGTAGCGGGCGGCCAGTTCGCGGGCGCGGGTCACGAAGCCGGGCAGGCCGCCGTCGTAACCGTTGATGTACTGGAGGACGCCGCCGGTCCAGCCGGGGAAGCCGATGCCGAAGATCGAGCCGATGTTGGCGTCGGCGACGGAGGTCAGCACGCCCTCCTCCAGGAGCCGGACGGTGTCCAGCGCCTCGGAGAAGAGCATGCGTTCCTGCATGTCCCGGAAGGGGATCGCGTACCCGGGCCTGGTGAAGTGCTCCCGCAGGCCCGGCCACAGCCTGCCGCGCTCGCCGCCTTCGCCGTACTCGTAGAAGCCGGCGCCGCCGCTGCGGCCGGTGCGGCCGAACTCGTCCACCATCCGGTCGACGACCGCATCGGCGGGGTGCGGTGTCCAGGTGCCGCCGGCCTCCTCCACGGCCCGCTTCGTCTCCTGGCGGATCCTGCGGGGCAGGGTGAGCGTCAGCTCGTCCATCAGAGAGAGCACCTTGGCGGGGTAGCCGGCCTGGGCGGCGGCCTGCTCGACGGAGGCGGGCTCGATGCCCTCGCCGACCATGGCGACGCCCTCGTTGATGAAGTGACCGATGACGCGGGAGGTGAAGAAGCCGCGGCTGTCGTTGACGACGATGGGTGTCTTCTTGATCTGCCGGACCAGGTCGAAGGCGCGGGCGAGCGCCTCGTCCCCGGTCCGCTCGCCCTTGACGATCTCCACCAGCGGCATCTTGTCGACGGGCGAGAAGAAGTGCAGCCCGACGAAGTCGGCCTGGCGCTCGACGCCCTCGGCGAGGGCGGTGATGGGGAGCGTGGAGGTGTTGGAGCAGAGCAGGGCGTCGGGCGCGACGACGTTCTCGATCTCCTGGAAGACCTTGTGCTTGAGCGAGGCGTCCTCGAAGACCGCCTCGATCACCGCGTCGCAGCCGGCGAGGTCGGCCGCCTCGGCGGTGGGGGTGATGCGGGCCAGCAGCGCGTCGGCCTTCTCCTGGCTGGTGCGGCCCTTGGCGACCGCCTTGGCGCACAGTTTCCCGGAGTAGCCCTTGCCCTTGAGGGCGGCTTCCAGGGACACGTCCTTCAGGACCACCTCGATGCCCGCGCGGGCGCACGCGTAGGCGATGCCCGCGCCCATCATCCCGGCACCGAGCACGGCGGCCCTGCGGACCCGGCGGGGCTCGACGCCGCGCGGGCGGCCGGCGCCGGAGTTGACGGCCTGGAGGTCGAAGAAGAACGCCTGGATCATGTTCTTCGAGGTCTGTCCGGCGGCCAGCTCCACGAAGTAGCGGGCCTCGATGACCTGGGCGGTCTCGAAATCGACCTGGGCGCCCTCGACGGCGGCGGCCATGATGGCACGCGGCGCCGGGTAGGGGGCGCCGTTCGTCTGCTTGCGCAGGTTGGCGGGGAAGGCGGGCAGGTTGGCCGCGAACTTGGGGTGGGAGGGGGTGCCGCCGGGGACGCGGTATCCGGGCCGGTCCCAGGGCTGGGCGGACTCGGGGTGGGCGTCGATGAAGGCGCGGGCCCTGGCGAGCAGGTCGTCCGGGGTGTCGGCGACCTCGTGCACCAGGCCGTTGTCCGCCGCGCGGCGCGGGTCGTACTGGGTGCCCTGGAGCAGCACCTTCAGCAGCGCGTCGGTGATGCCGAGGAGGCGGACGGCGCGGACGACGCCGCCGGCCCCCGGGAGCAGGCCGAGGGTGACCTCGGGCAGGCCGATCTTGGAGCCGGGGGTGTCCAGGGCGACGCGGTGGTGGCAGGCGAGGGCGATCTCGTAGCCGCCGCCGAGGGCGGAGCCGTTGACGGCGGCGACGACGGGCTTGCCGAGGGTCTCGATGCGCCGCAGGTCCCGCTTGATCGCGAGGCCCGCCTCGAACGTCTCCTGGGCGTTGTCCGGGGTGACGCGGATCAGGTCGCGCAGGTCGCCGCCGGCGAAGAAGGTCTTCTTCGCGGAGGTGACGATGACGCCTCGGACGGTGTCCCTCTCGGCCTCCAGGCGGTCGGCGACCGTGGCGAGGGAGGCGCGGAAAGCCCGGTTCATGGTGTTCGCGGACTGGCCGGGGTCGTCCAGGACGAGGGTGACGACGCCGTCGCGGTCCTGTTCCCAGCGGATGGTGGTGGGCTCGGTGCTCATACGGGGATGCTCCTGGTGATCCGTCGTTGATCCGTCGGGAAGGCGTCAGACGCGCTCGACGATGGTGGCGATGCCCATGCCGCCGCCCACGCACAGGGTGGCGAGTCCGTACCGCTTGTCCTGGCGCTCCAGTTCGTCGACGAGGGTGCCGAGGATGATCGCGCCGGTGGCGCCCAGGGGGTGGCCGAGCGCGATCGCGCCGCCGTTCACGTTGACCTTGTCCAGGGACAGGCCCATGTCCCGCGCGTACCGCAGCACGACCGCCGCGAACGCCTCGTTGATCTCGACCAGGTCGATGTCGTCGATGGTCAGCCCGGCCTTGGCGAGCGCCTTGCGGGTGGCGGGGGCGGGCCCGGTGAGCATGATCGTGGGTTCGGAGCCGGAGACGGCGGCGGAGACGATCCGGGCGCGCGGGGCGAGCCCGTAGCGGTCGCCGACCTCCCGGGAGCCGATGGCGACCAGGGAGGCGCCGTCCACGATGCCGGAGGAGTTCCCCGCGTGGTGGACGTGGTCGATCCTCTCCACCCAGTGGTACTTCTGGAGCGCGACGGCGTCGAATCCGCCCAGGTCGCCGATGTCCGCGAAGGACGGCTTGAGCTTAGCGAGGGAGTCGGCGGTGGTGCCGGGCCGCAGGTGCTCGTCGTGGTCGAGGACGGTCAGGCCGCTGCGGTCCCGCACCGGCACGACGGACCGGTCGAAGCGGCCCTCCTTCCACGCCGTGGCCGCGCGCTCCTGGGACAGCGCCGCGTACTCGTCGACGTCCCGCCGGGAGAAGCCCTCGAGGGTGGCGATCAGGTCGGCGCCGATGCCCTGCGGCACGAAACCGGTGGCGAGGTTGGTCATCGGGTCGTTGAACCAGGCGCCGCCGTCCGAGGCCATCGGCACCCGGGACATGGACTCGACACCGCCCGCCAGGACCAGGTCCTCCCAGCCCGAACGCACCTTGGCGGCGGCCATGTTGACGGCCTCCAGGCCCGAGGCACAGAAGCGGTTCTCCTGTACGCCGGCCACCGTGTCCGGCAGCCCGGCGGCGACGGCGGCGATCCGCGCGATGTCGGAGCCCTGGTCACCGACCGGGCCGACCACGCCGAGCACGATGTCGTCGACGGCGGCCGGGTCGAGGCCGGGGAAGCGGGAGCGGATCTCGTGGATGAGCCCGACGACCAGGTCGACGGGCTTGGTGCCGTGCAGGGCACCGTCTGCCTTGCCGCGCCCGCGCGGGGTGCGGATCGCGTCGTAGACATACGCTTCGGTGGTCACTGGTCGGCCTTTCGGTGAGGGCGGTGAGGGGGCTCGGGGCGCGGCCTGGGGAGGTCCCGGGGGAGGTCCCAGTCGCGGGCCACGGCCTCGGCGCCGGCGCCCGGCCGGGCGGGGCCGGTGCGGACGGCGGCGGGGGTCGCGGAGAAGCGGGGTGCCGGGGCGGGCTGGGTGAGGCCGCCGTGGTCGGTGAAGGTGGCGCGGGCGGCGAGGTGCGGGTGGTGCGGGGCCTCGCGCAGGGAGAGCACCGGGGACACGCAGGCGTCGGAGTCCGCGAAGACGGCCGTCCACGCGTCGCGGGTACGGGTGCGGAAGCGGGCGGCGATCGCCGCGCGCAGTTCCTCCCAGCGGGCGGGGTCGTCGCGGTCCGGCGTCCGCCCGGGGATGCCGAGGAGGGTCATGAACTCGTCGTAGAACCGCCGCTCCAGGGCACCGACCGCCATGTACCGGCCGTCGGACGTCTCGTAGGTGCCGTAGAAAGGGCAGCCGCCGTCGAGGAGGTTGGCGCCGCGCCGGTCCTGCCAGGCGCCGGCGGCGAGCATGCCGTGGAGCATCGCGGTCAGGTGGGCGGTGCCGTCCACGACGGCCGCGTCCACGACCTGTCCGGTGCCGGTGGCGCGGGCGTGGTGCAGGGCGGCCAGGACGCCGACGACCAGGTAGAGGGCGCCGCCCGCGTAGTCGCCGAGCAGGTTGGCGGGGGCGGCCGGCGGGGCGTCCGGGGCGCCGGTCAGGCCGAGGGCTCCGGTGAGGGCGACGTACCCGATGTCGTGGCCGGCCCGCCGGGCGAGGGGGCCGTCCTGGCCCCAGCCGGTCATCCGGCCGTAGACCAGGCGCGGGTTGCGGGCGTGGCAGGGCTCGGGGCCCACCCCGAGGCGCTCGGCGACGCCGGGGCGGCAGCCCTCGATCAGCACGTCGGCGCGGGCGGCGAGGCCGAGGACGCGGGCGGGGCCCTCGGGGTCCTTCAGGTCGACGACGACCGACCGCTTGTTGCGCCGGGTGACGTCGTACGCCGGGTCGACCGCCAGTCCGGGGCCGCCCGGGCGGTCGACCAGGACGACGTCGGCGCCGAGGTCGGCCAGGAGCATCGCGGCGAACGGGCCGGGGCCGATCCCGGCCAGCTCGACCACGCGCACACCGGTGAGCGGGCCGTGCGGGGGCGTCGTCGCCGTGGTCATCGGGTCCCCACTCTGTGACAGCACTTCGTGACAGCAACGGTGTAACACCAGCGATGCTAGGAACGGGTTCCGGCCCGCACAAGGGTGCTCGTGCGGCGGATGTGAGCAAGCGCTTGGCCATAGCTTCGCCCGTCCACGCTTCCCACGCTAGCCCCGGCCACCGGCGGCGGCGCGCGCTGCGCGACCGACGGGGCGCGGCCGGCGGACGCACGGGCGGACGCACGGGCGCGGGGAGCGGCGCGAGAGCGCTGGTGACGGGGCCGGCGGCCGGCCGTACGCCAGCGTGCCGTCCGGGGCGGCCGGCTCCGTCGGCCGGCTCACCGCCGGGCGCCTGGCCACGCGCGTACCGGCGAAGCCGCGCCGGGCGGCCGCCGGGAGCGACGGGGACCGACTGCGGCGACCGCGCGGGCGGCTGT
>NZ_JBUDHV010000044.1:37275-62504 GCF_054956795.1 Streptomyces sp. SYSU D01066-1
CCGGTGCGGCGGGGGCGGCTGTCCGGTGCGGCGGGGGCGGCTGTCCGGTGCGGCGGGGGCGGCTGTCCGGTGCGGCGGGGGCGGCTGTCCGGTGCGGCGGGGGCGGCTGTCCGGTGCGGCGCGGGCGGATGTCCGGTGCGGCGCGGGCGGACGTGACCGCCCCGGCCTCACTGTGTGAACCGGCCCGGCACGCGCGCGTGGTGGCCCGGCACGCGCGCGTGGTGGCCACGGCGGCGGGTCCCCGCGCGCCGTGGAGAGACGCCCGTCGCCGTCTGCGCGGGCACCGGCGCGGACGACGACGGGCCTCACGGACCTCACCGGCGAGCCGGGCTCGTGGACCCGGCGCGCGTCCGCCATGAGGCACGCGCGCGGGAGACCGGCGCGCGGCTGGTGCGCGCCCGCGGCGGCTGCGGCTCCCTGCCGCACCACCTCGGCCTGTGCTTCACGGCCGGGCGGCTCCCCGAGGGTGTGCCGCCCGGCCGTGGACGGCTTCGCGCGGGTGGGCGCCGCCTTCCCGGGCGGCGGTCCCGGGTGCGGCGAGACGGCGAAGGCGTTCATGGAACCGACGCTCCGCCTCGCGCTGGACGAAGTGCCGGAGACGGCCGGGCAGGCGGCCGGGCAGGTCACGACGGCGGTGGCGACAGCGGTGGGGCGACGGCGGTGGCGACGGGCGACGCGCTGACCGGCCGGCTGCGGGCGGCGGGCCAGCGGTCCCGGGTGGCGGCGGAGCGCTGACGGACCGGCGCGGGCACCGGACACCCCGCACGGGGACCGTCCGTCAGAGGACGCGTCCGCCGGAGGACGCGTTCACCGGAGGCCCCGTCCGCCAAGGGCCCGTCCGCCGGCGGAGCCGTCCGTCACAGGACCCACCCGCCGATGGTCCACACCATCCCGCTCGTCCAGGCCAGTCCCGCCACCACGGCGAGCACCATCCCCGCCTTCACCGGCCGCCCGACGGATCGTCGCCCGTCGGGCCCCTCGTCGGACCATCCGTCGGACCACCCGTCGAGTCGCTCGACGGAGCGGCCGGGCCGGGCGAAGGACTGGTGGGCTCGCTGCGAGGTCGTCATGTGGACCAGCCTGCCCGGGATCGCCGGACCGTCACATCCGTACGGATACTCAGGTACCCGGGCTCAGACCGGGGCGTCCGCCTCCCGCAGCGCCCGCCGGCACAGGGCGTCCGCCCTGCGGGTGGTCTCCGGGAGCCGGTAGGCGGGGGTGAGCGCCAGGGTCTGCGCGCAGGCGTTGTCCAGGCCGACGCGGTGCCCGACGGACACGTAGACCGGCTTCACGCCGTCCCGGGTGCGCAGGGCGCGGCCGACCTCCTCGTCTCCCGCGAGCAGCGGGGACGTACTGCCGCGCGGCGCGTCCGGGGTGTCGTGGGTGAAGGTGAACGGGTTCTTGGCGACGCCGATCGTGGGCAGGCCGGTGAGGACGCCCAGGTGGCAGGCGAGGCCGAAGCGGCGCGGGTGGGCGAGGCCGTAGCCGTCGCAGACCACCAGGCCGGGCCGGACGGGCAGGGCGTCGAGCGCGGCGAGGACGGCCGGGAGTTCGCGGAAGGCGAGCAGGCCCGGCACGTACGGGAACGAGATCCGTCCGACGGCCGTGGCCTCGGCGACGACGGTGAGGGTCGCCGCGTCCAGGACGACGGCCGCCGCCGCGACGACGTCACGGGCGTCGTCGTAGGCCACGTCGACCCCGGCGACCCGGCCCGTGCCGGGCGGCGGGCCGGGTTCGTCGAGCACCAGGCGGGCGCGCAGCCGCTCCTGGACCGCGCGGGCCCGCTCCTCGGTCGCGGGCCAGCCCTCGGGAATCGGTACGGTCGTCATGGTGGCCACGAGCCTACGAGGGGCAGGGCACCCGCCACGCACCGGGCCGCCGGGTCACTCGCCCAGCGCGCGCCCCGCCGCGCGTGCCCGAGGAGGTGCCCGCGGCCGAGGATGCGCGCGTGGCCGGCGTGCGGCTTGCCGTCCTCGGCCCGGGTCACCGGAGCGCGGCCCCCGGTCCACCGGAGCGGGCGCGCGCTCCTTGTCCACCGTCCGGGACGCCCTCTCCTGGGCCCACCGGAGCGGGCTCCCTCCCCGATGCGCGCGCACCGCCGCTCCGGTGCGGCGCTCGGTCCGCGCGGCGTGTCCGGTCGCGTCCTTTCACATCAGCGAACGGATGCCCACGTTACGGACGAACCCGGCGCCCCGTGCGGCGTCCGCCCGCGCGCTTGGGCCGGCGGGGCCGACGGCGGGCGGGAGGGGCCGTTCGGTGGTATCGGGAGCGTCCCGGCGAGAGTCATGTCACTCGGCATCACTTCTGTGAATGAAGGTGGTGACAGAGGTCACTCTCCCCATGTGCACGGAGCGGCGCGTTCCGTCGTCTCATTCAGTGCCCGTCCCGTCCGCCCGTCCGCCCAGCCGTCCAGCCGTCCCGAGGGAGCAAGGCGTTGTCCATCGTCATCGAGCAGCCCGTCGAGGCACGCCTCGTCGCCGCCGCGCCCCGCATGCCGAGCATCCCCGCGAAGCTCCGCTACGACCGCCGAGACCCGTTCGCCGTCCGCATGACCTTCCCCGCCCCGGCCACGCTGGAGGGCGTGGACGTGTGCTGGACCTTCTCCCGCGAGCTGCTCCTGGCGGGCATGCGGGAACCCGAGGGCCACGGCGACGTCCGGGTGCGGCCGTACGGCTACGACCGCACCGTCCTGGAGTTCCACGCCCCCGAGGGGACCGCCGTGGTCCACGTCCGCTCGGGTGAGCTGCGCCGCTTCCTGGAGGCGACGAGCGTGTTGGTCCCCCTCGGCACGGAGCACCGCCAGCTCGACCTCGACCACGAGCTGGCGGAGCTGATGCGCGGCATCCGCTGACGGGTGCGGGGCGGGACGGCCTCAGCGGGCCGTCGTCGCCGGGCGGGCGGCGGTGGCCGCGCCCACCGCCGCGCACAGCTCCCGCATGATCCACGGGAGGCCGGGCGTCCCCGCGCCCCGTGCGGCCAGCGCCTCGCCCCGGGCGCCGTCCGCCGGCCGGCCCACCCCGCGGACCCGGGCCGCGGCGGCCAGGACGGCGACGGCCGCGTCCTGGACCGGGATCGCGGCGACCGGCGCCGGACCGCACAGGACGTGCCGGGTCCGCTCGCGGAGCGCGTCCACGAGGGCGGGCCGGGCCAGGGCGTACGACACGGACGGGAAGACGCCGAACACCCGCCGTTTCTCGGCGCGCAGACACCGCTCGGCGACCAGTTGCTCCCGTACGGCGTCGTAGGTGATCCGGGCCCGCAGCCGCACCCAGGTCCGCCAGTCGTGCGGCAGGGACTCACGGACGAGGTCGAGGAGCCCGTCCAGGACGGGGTCCCCGGTGCGGGAGTCCAGGTCGACGGGGGTGGCGATGCCGTCGTCGTCGACGAGCAGACCGCACCGGACGAGTTCGGCGAGGGCCCCGGCCCGCACCAGGCGGTGCGGCGGGGTGGTCTCCCCCGCCAGCAGGCACAGACGGGCGGGCAGCGAGAGCGAGCCGTGGGGCACGGGTGTCTCCTTCGGGGCGGGCGGTGCGACCTCGGCGGGAATCCGGTTGACACCCCACCCGGCCTGTTCCTACGGTGTGCGGGTCTTGTCGTCGTCGATCGGAGCGGGACGTTGCTCGTCTGAGGTTCTGAGACACCGCGTCACACCTCTCAGGTGTGTGCGCCGCGTGCGACCTCGGCGTTCGAGCCGTCCCCGACGAACAGGGCTTCTCCCACCTCCAGGGCCTCCTGTCCCCTCGGCCTGTTCCCCGGTCCGCCGGCCCGTCGACGTCGACGCCGGCCTCCGTGTCGCGGTGTCTCGGTACGCGTCTGCCCCTGACCGCACCACGCAACCGCGGAGGCACCCCTCCATGCATCCTTCCGTCAGCTGTACGGCCCTCTCCTTCGCCTGGCCGGACGGCACCCCCGTCTTCCAGGACCTCGACGTCGCCTTCGGCCCCGGACGCACCGGACTCGTCGGCGTCAACGGGGCCGGCAAGTCGACCCTGCTGAAACTGATCGCCGGACGGCTCACCCCCACCGGCGGCACCGTCCGGGTCACGGGCGAGGTCGGCCACCTCCCGCAGAACGTCACCCTCGACACCGCGCTGCGCGTGGACGAGGCGCTCGGCATCGCCGCGCGGCGGGCCGCGCTGCACGCCATCGAGGCGGGCGACGCGGCCGAGGAGCACTTCGAGACCCTCGGCGACGGCTGGGACGTCGAGGAGCGCGCCCGCGCCACCCTCGGCGAACTCGGCCTCGGCCACGTGGACCTGGACCGCACCGTCGGCGAGGTCTCCGGCGGCGAGTCGGTGCTGCTGCGGCTCGCCGCGCTGCTGCTGCGCCGGCCCGACGTCCTGCTGCTGGACGAGCCGACCAACAACCTCGACCGGTACGCCCGCGGACGGCTGTACGCCGCTATCGCCTCCTGGTCCGGGGTGCTGGTCGTGGTCAGCCACGACCGCGAACTGCTCGACCTGGTCGGCCAGATCGCCGACCTGCGCCGGACCGGTGCCGCCGGGCGCGGCGGCCCGGGCGGCGGCGAGATCGTCTGGTACGGCGGCAACTACTCCGCCTACGCGGACGCCCTCGCCGTCGAACAGGAGGCGGCCGAGCGCATGGTGCGGGCCGCCGGGGCGGACCTGCGCAAGCAGCAGCGCGAACTGGCCGACGCCCAGGTCAGACTGGCCCGCCGCAAGCGGTACGGCCAGAAGATGTACGAGCAGAAACGCGAACCCAAGATCGTCATGGGGGCGCGCAAGCGCGCGGCGCAGGAGTCCGCGGGCAAGCACCGCACCCTGCACGAGGAGAAGCTCGCCGAGGCCCGGGAGCGGCTCGACGAGGCGGCGGAGGCCGTACGGGACGACGACGAGATCCGCGTCGACCTGCCGTACACGGCCGTCCCGCCGGGCCGTACGGTGCTCACCCTGCGCGAGCTGGAACTGCGCCACGGCGCCCGGGTGACCGGCGGTCTCGACCTGCACGGGCCCGAGCGGATCGCGCTGGTCGGACGCAACGGCGCGGGCAAGACCACGCTGTTGCGCACCATCGCCGGGGAACTGGCCCCGGTCGCCGGGGAGGCGGTGGCGCACGTGCCGCTGCGGTTCCTGCCGCAACGGCTCGACGTGCTCGACGACGCCCTGTCCGTCGCCGAGAACGTGGCCCGGTTCGCGCCGGACGCCACCGGCAACCGGGTGCGGGCGCGGCTGGCCCGCTTCCTGTTCCGGGGCGCCCGCGCCGACCAGCGGGCGGGCACCCTCTCCGGCGGCGAGCGGTTCCGGGCGACGCTGGCCGCGCTGATGCTGGCGGAGCCCGCGCCGCAGCTGCTGCTGCTGGACGAGCCGACCAACAACCTGGACATGGCGAGCGTCCGGCAACTCACCACGGCCCTGGAGTCGTACGAGGGCGCGCTGATCGTGGCCGGCCACGACCTGCCGTTCCTGGAGTCGCTCGGCATCACGCGCTGGCTGCTGCTGGAGGAGGGGGAACTGAGGGAGACGACGGCGGAAGCGGTCGCGAAGGGCGTGTGACGGCCTTCCGCGGGGAGCGCCGGGGCGCCCGGCGCCGCGTCCCGGCCGACCGGCGCCGCGCGCCCGGGTTTTCCCTCCCGCGCGCGAGGTACTTGAGCAGGACCTTTACGCCGCACTTAACCTACGGTCACGTAACCTACGGTGTCGTAGCCTACGATGCCGTAGGTTCCGGCACCGCTCGCCGGACCCGTCCGTACGGTCACCCGTCCCCCTGGAGTTTTCGTGACGCTCACTTCCGCCCATCTCGGCAGCCCCTCCGCCTGGACCGACGCCCGGCTGCTGTACGCGCTGGAAGAAGTGGTGGAGAAGGAACTCAACCGGCATCTGAAGGTCGCCAAGGACTGGATGCCGCACGAGTACGTGCCGTGGAGCGACGCCCGTAACTTCCCCGGCCTGTTCGAGGACGGCGAGGCCTGGGAGAAGGAGCAGTCCAAGGTCACCGAGATCGGCCGGATCGCGCTGGTGGTGAACCTGCTCACCGAGGACAACCTTCCCAGCTACCACCATGAGATCGCCTCCCTCTTCGGCCGCGACGGCGCCTGGGGCACCTGGGTGCACCGCTGGACGGCGGAGGAGGGCCGGCACGGCATCGTGATGCGGGACTACCTGCTCGCCTCGCGCGCGGTCGACCCGGACAAGCTGGAGGAGTTCCGGATGGCCCACATGAGCGAGGGCTTCGAGTCGGACAACCGGCACTCGATGCTGCACTCGGTCGCCTACGTCGCCTTCCAGGAACTGGCCACCCGCATCTCGCACCGCAACACCGGCCACCAGTCCGGCGACCCGGTCTGCGACCGGATGCTGGCCCGCATCGCCACCGACGAGAACCTGCACATGGTCTTCTACCGGAACCTGCTGAAGGCGGCGTTCGAGCTGGCGCCCGACCTGACGATGCAGGCGGTGCGGGACGTGGTGGTCAACTTCCGGATGCCCGGGCACGGCATGCCGGGGTTCGAGCGGGCGGCGGCGCAGATGGCGATCGGCGAGGTCTACAACCTGCGCATCCACCACGACGACGTGCTCCAGCCCGTGCTGCGCTTCCTGAAGATCATGGAGATCGACGGGCTGGGCCCGGAGGGGATGAAGGCTCAGGAGGAACTGGGCCTGTACATGAGCGGGCTGGACGCCGAGGCCGCCAAGTTCGACGAGAAGCTGGCGGCGCGCAAGGCGCGGATGGCGGCCCGCGCGGCCGGCTGACCCCACGTCCGCGCCGCCGCCCGGCCGGCTGACCTCACGTCCGCGCCGCCGCCCGGTCCGGCGCCGCGCCCCGCACGCCGGTGACCGGACGGGGGCGCGGTGGGCCCGCCGGGACCGGCCCGGCGCAGCGGACGTCCGCCGGGCGCCTCCGTCAGGGCGCGGCGCGGCGCAGGGCCAGCCGTTCCTTCTCGGAGAGGCCGCCCCAGACGCCGAAGCGCTCGTCGTTGCCGAGGGCGAACTCCAGGCAGGCGGAGCGGGTCGGGCACAGGCCGCAGATCCGCTTCGCCTCGCGTACGGAGCTGCCGGGTTCGGGGAAGAAGAAGTCCGCCCCGGTCTGCGCGCACAACGCCTCCTGCTGCCAGGCGAGGTCGGGCGCCGTGATGGTGTCGTTGAGCATGGGCAGCAGCGTGCCGGGCGGCGCAAAACGTTCGATCAACGCGGGATCAACGCCCGGGCACCGGCCTCCGGCCCCCCGATGATCACTCGTACGCCGCCGGGAGGCACGGCGGCGCGCGGGACGGCGGCGGCGATTGTCAGTGGGCGGTGCGGGACTCGGCGGAGCAGGCCACGGGACCCTTCCGGGAGGGCGAAGATGCTCACCGACCGCTAGGGCACCGGCGCTCCGGCCTGGATCGACGTCGTCACGCCCGGCCTCGCCGGCGCCGGTCGCCCGCGGACGCCGCTCGGCGGCCTCGTCCCGGCGGGTCAGGCCGAGGCCCGGCACACCAGGGTGGTCGGCAGGATCACGCCCGACGGTGCGGCCGGGGACCCGGCCGCACTGTCCAGGCCGCGCAGCAGGAGCCGGGCCATCAAGCGGCCCATCTCCTCGATGTCCTGACGGACCGTGGTCAGCGCGGGATCGGTCTGCTCGGCGACCGGGAGCATGTCGTCGAAGCCGATCACGGCCACGTCCTCGGGGACGCGCCGCCCGTGCGCGCGCAGCACCCGCAGGGCGCCCGCCGCCGTCAGGTCGTTGGCCGCGAACACGGCGTCCAGGTCCGGGCACCGGCCGAGCAGTTCCCGCATCGCGCGCTCACCGCCGCCCGGGGTGAAGTCGCCCCGGACGACCAGCGCGGGGTCGGCGTCGCCCACGACGTCGCGGTAGCCGGCGAGCCGGTCGGCGGCCGAGGTCTGGTCCAGCGGACCGGTGATGTGCGCGATCCGGGCGCGGCCGAGGGCGGCGAGGTGGCCCACGGCGCCCCGGGCGCCGCCGCGGTTGTCGCTGTCGACGTACACCACGCCGTCGCGCCCGTCGCTCCAGCCGGGGCGTCCGCCGAACACGGTCGGCACCCCGGCGCGCTGGATGAGGCCCGGCAGCGGGTCGTCGAGGTGCAGGGAGAAGACCAGCGCGCCGTCGACGTGCCCGCCCGCGAGGTAGCGGCCGACCCGGGCGTGGTCCTCGCGGCCCTCGGTGAGCAGCAGGACGAGCTGGTTGTCGTGGGCGGTCAGCTCCTTGCCGATGCCGCGCAGCTGGAGGGCGAAGAAGGGGTCGGCGAAGACCCGTGCCTCCGGTTCGGCGACGACCACGGCGACGGCGTCGTGCCGCCGGGTCACCAGGGAACGGGCGGCCTGGTTGGGCACGTAGCCGAGTTCCTCGACCGCGCGCCTGACCCGTGCGGCGAGGGCCTCGCGGACCCCTGCCGCACCGTTCACTACCCGGGACACGGTGGCCCGCGAGACCCCGGCCCGGGCGGCCACCGCCTCCAGCGTGGGACGCGGCGCTGTGTCGGTCACGTGGGCTCCTCCTCGGCGGCTGCGGTTCAGGATAGCCGCGGGCCACCGAGGGGACATCGTCAGTGGTGGTGGTGCTCCGGTGCCCGCTGCGCCGTCTCCCCGGGCGCCGCCTTCGCGTCCGCGCCCTCCGCGCCCTCCGCTTCTTCCGCCCCGTGCGTGCCGTGGTCGTGCGGGTCGTACCCGGGGATCGTCCCGTCCGCCTTCTTCACCAGGAACAGCCCGACCATGCCCATGTCGGAGTGGCTCTGCACATGGCAGTGGTACATCCACGCCCCGGCGCCCACGCCCTCCCCGGCGATCACCTGGAAGCCGAAGGAGTCGGCCGGTCCGGTGATCTTGTTGTCGACGACCCGGCTGGGGTCGTCGGGGCCGGTGAGCAGGCCGGTGCGGTTGTCCGCCCAGCGGTGACCGTGCATGTGGAAGGTGTGGTAGTACTCGCCGTGCGTGATCATCACGAACTCGACGCGGTCGCCGACGGTGGCCTCGAAGTCGGGACCGGTGTGCGCGGGCCGGTTGTTGATGAGCATGTCGTTGAAGACGATGGTGTGCGTGGCGTCCGGCAGGACGTCGCCCGCGCGGCGGACGATCACCGGTCCGTACAGGCCGCCCCGGATGCCGCCGGTGCCGTGCTCGGTGCCGACCACGTGGTCGTGGTAGTGCCAGTAGCCGGCACTGCCGGGCCGCCAGGTGCCGTCGGCCCTCCGGCCGGGCTCGTGGGTACGCCAGGTGTAGGTGCGGGTGCCGCCGGGCGGGACGTCGCTCCTGTTCAGCGCGGTGCCGTCGCTGGTGATCTCGTAGTCCAGGCCGTGGACGTGCAGGCTGACCGGGATGTCCATGGTGTTCTCGAACTCGACGTGGAGCGTGTCGCCCTCGTTCAGCTCGATCAGCGGCCCGGGGACCGTCGCCTTCCCCTTCTCCAGGCCGTATCCCAGCTGCCCGCCGGACAGCCGCTCCGCGTAGAGCTTGAGGTGCCGGACCGCGCCCCCGGCCGGAGCCGTCTTCACCGCGGCGGCGGCCACGGGGGCTCCGGACGACTCCGACGCCGCCACGGACAACGATGTCGCGACGGCCGCGCCGCCCAGCAGCACCCGTCGGTTGAAGCCGCGTCTGTCCATGCCGAACTCCCCCATCCGGTAACGGGATTGACGGGACGTAGCTGTGATGAACCTGTGCGACGGTACCGGCCACCCCGCTGTTTATCCACACTCAGGACAAAGTTCGTCGTATGCCGGTCATACCTATTGGCGAGCCGGGCAAAGAGGTCTAGCTTCCTTGGCGCTGCTGCCGCGACCGAGGAGGGGTGGGTGACCACGTGCGGTTCTCGACACCACACAGGTCCGTGCGCTTACGAGGGCTGAGCGCCACGGGGAAGAGAAGACGGGGCCGGACGGCGGCGCTGACCGCCGGGTTCCTGACCGCGGGGCTGCTGTCGGCCCCGGCGGCCGGCGCGCTCCCCGCGCCGGAACCGCCTCTGACAACGATGTCGATCAAGTCTCCGCCGGGCGGCGCCGACGTCCGGGTACTGGTGTTCTACGGGTCGGCCGCCGCCGGTGAGGAGTCGCCGGTCGTCGACGCCGGTATCGCGGCGATCGAGCGGATCGGCCTGACCGGGCCCGCGGACCAGCGCTTCACGGTCACGGCCACGGCCGACGCGTCGGTGTTCACCAACGGGAAACGGCTCGGCCGCTTCAACGCGGTGGTGTTCCTGACCGGCGGCGGCGACGTGCTGGACCCCGAGCAGGAGGCGGGTCTGGAGGCCTACATGGAGGCCGGCGGCGGTTTCCTCGGCGTCCATGACGCGGCGCGCGCGGAGCCGTACTCGGACTGGTTCACCGGTCTGATCGGCGCCCGTCCCGCCGCCGGTGCCGCGCCCACCGTCCAGCGGGCCACCGTGGAGGTCGGCGACCGGCTGCACCCGGCCACCAAGGACCTGCCGGTGCGGTGGAAGCGCCCCGACAAGTGGCTGAACTGGGCCGAGAACCCCTCCGGCGAGGTGCACACCGTGGCACGGGTGCGCGAGTCGACGTACGCGCCGGGGGCGAACGCGGGCGGCTGGGACCACCCGGTGAGCTGGTGCCGCGACTACGACGGCGGACGCTCCTTCTACACCGGCATGGGCGGCACGGCCTCCTCCTACGACGAGACCGACTTCCGCACCCATCTGCGCGGCGCCCTGCTGTGGACGACCCGGCTGGTCCAGGCCGACTGCAAGGCCACCATCACCGGCAACTACCGGGCGGAGCGGCTGACCCGGCCCAACCAGCCCGGCCGCAACGACCAGATCGGCGAGCCGCACGGCCTGGTCACCGCGCCCGACGGCCGGGTGTTCTACATCGGCCGGGGCGGCACGGACGCCTCCCAGCCGGTGGTGACCGACTGGAGCGACCCGGACATCGGCAAGGGCACGGGCGAGATCCACGTCTACGACCCGGCCACGAAGCAGGTCACCCTCGCCGGTGAGCTGACCGTCTTCGGCAACAAGGGCGGCGGCGAGGAACTGGTCAAGGTCGAGGAGGGCCTGCTCGGCATCGAACTCGACCCGGACTTCGAGGACAACGGCTGGGTGTACCTGCACTACACCCCCCACTCGGAGATCGACCGCGAGAGGCACCTGGCCGAGCGGCGCGTCTCCCGCTTCACCCTCGACCGGGCCACGAACAGACTGGACCTGGACAGCGAGAAGGTGCTGCTGCGCTGGCCGGTGCAGATCCACAGCTGCTGCCACGCGGGCGGCGGCATGGCCTGGGACTCGAAGGACAACCTGTACATCGCCACCGGGGACAACAACTCCAGCGGCTTCAGCGGCGGTTATTCGGGCAACAACCCGGAGCCGGCCTTCAAGGGCGTCTCCTTCGCCGACGCCCGCCGCACCGCCGGCAACACCAACAACCTCAACGGCAAGATCCTGCGCGTCCACCCCGAGCCGGACGGCACGTACACCCTCCCCGAGGGCAACCTCTTCACCGGCGAGGAGACCGCCGAGGGCGGCGGCAAGACGCGCGGCGAGATCTACGTGATGGGCGTGCGCAACCCCTCGCGCATCTTCGTCGACAAGTCGACCGACACCCTGTACGCGGGCTGGGTCGGCCCGGACGCCTCGGCCCCCTCCCCGACCTGGGGACCGGCGAAGTACGACACCTTCGCGGTGATCACCGAGGCGGGCAACCGGGGCTGGCCGTACTGCATGGGCAACAAGCAGCCCTACCGGGACCGGAACCTGCCGGACCCGTCGCAGCCGCTGGGCTGGTACGACTGCGACCACCCGAAGAACGAGTCGCCGAACAACGACGGCCTGGTCAACCTGCCGCCGGT
Source organism: Streptomyces sp. SYSU D01066-1 (assembly GCF_054956795.1). NCBI lineage: Bacteria > Bacillati > Actinomycetota > Actinomycetes > Kitasatosporales > Streptomycetaceae > Streptomyces > Streptomyces sp. SYSU D01066-1. The sequence goes on from NZ_JBUDHV010000044.1 coordinate 49,032, forward strand.
GACCGGCAACAACATCTGGTACTCGCCGCAGGGCGGCGGCCCCGACTTCCCGCGCGACGCGAACGGCGTGCCGTCCTACGAGCAGGACGAGAGCACCTACCTGCTGCCGTGGCTCACCGGCGGCAGCCAGGCGGCGATGACCGGACCGGTCTACCGCTACGACGCGGCGAGCGACAGCGCGGCCAAGTGGCCCGCCTACTGGGACGGCAAGTGGTTCGTCGGCGACTTCTACGACGCCGGGCAGCCGCGCAACGCGGTGCTGATGGACCCGAAGACACAGGGGGACGGCGGTCTGCCGGTGCACTCCGAGTCACTGAAGGAGATCGTCCCGGTCGGCGCGGACGGCATCAAGAACCTGATGGACTGGAAGTTCGGTCCGGACGGGGCGCTGTACGTCCTCGACTACGGCCGCGGCTTCTTCACCTCGGACGCCAAGTCGGCCCTGTGGCGGGTCACCTACACGGGCGGCGGGCCGACGCCGGCCGCGGGACAGCTGGCGAGGGGGACGCAGTGACACGGGGACGAAGAGGGTGGGCGGCCCTGCTGGCCGGTCTGCTGATGGTGCTGGGGCTCCAGACCGCGGCCGTCGGCGAGGACGGGCCGGCCGCCGCCGCGCCCGCCGCGCAGCAGGTCCTCACCTGGACCGCCGGCGACGACATCACCACGTACACCTCCGCACCCGAGACGGCGGTGGCGGGCCCGGCGACGATCGTCTTCGAGAACAGCGAGGCGACCGGCAACACCACCGGCATGCCGCACACGCTGACGTTCACCACCAGCGACCCCGAGTACAACGACGACGTGCAGCTGAACATCCTGGCCTCCCCGTTCGACGCCCAGGGCGGCCGGCACACCGCCGAGGTCACCCTCTCCCCCGGCCGCTACCTCTACCACTGCACCATCCAGGGGCACACGGAGATGAAGGGCGTCCTGGTGGTCACCGAGGGCGGCGGCGAGGACACCACGGCGCCCGAGACCAGCGCGGACGTGCGGGGCACCCGGAACGCCGAGGGGCAGTACGTCGGTGCGGCGAGCGTGGCGATCGGCGCCACCGACGCGGGCGGCTCGGGCGTCGACCGGGTCGAGTACGCGATCGGCGCGGACGGCGCCTGGCAGCCGTACACCACCCCGGTGGTGATCGACGAGGTCGGTGACCACACGGTCCGCTACCGCGCCTTCGACAAGGCGGGCAACGCGGCGGCCGAGAAGAGCGTGAGGTTCACGGTCGTCGCCCCGCCGACCGACGACACCACGCCGCCGGACACCTCGGCGACGGTCGACGGCGAGCGGAACGCGGACGGGGCGTACCTCGACATGGCGACGGTGACCGTCAGCGCCTCCGACACCGGTTCCGGCGTCAACACCATCGAGTACGCGGTCGGCGACGGCGCCTGGCAGCCGTACACCATGCCGGTGATGGTGCACCGGACCGGCACCCACACCGTCCGCTACCGGGCCACCGACAAGGCGGGCAACGCGGCGGCGGACAAGAGCGTGACGTTCACGGTCGTCGCCGCTCTGCCGCAGGACACCACCGCACCGGTGACCGGCGTGACCGTCGAGGGCACGCGCAACGCCAACGGGGCGTACGTCGGCGGCGCGAAGGTGACGGTCAGCGCCACCGACGCGGGCGGCTCGGGCGTCGCGGGGATCGAGTACTCCCTCGACGGCGGGCCCTACCTGGCGTACACCGTGCCCGTGTTCGTCGACCGCGCCGGCACCCACACCGTGGCCTACCGCGCGCGCGACGAGGCGGGCAACGTCTCCCAGCCGCTGAGCGTGAGCTTCACCGTCGTCACCGGCGGCGGGGTGCCGGCGCCGCCCTGCCCGGAGTACGACGAGCGGCTCACGGTGATCGTCGGCGCCGTCGACTCGGGCGTGCCCAACCGGGTGACGAACAACCGGTGCCGGATCAACGAGCTGATCGAGGACGAGCGGGAGTGGACCTCGCACGCCCTGTTCCTCAAGCACGTGCGCGAGGTGACGGCGCGGCTGCTGGCCGAGGGCGTCATCGACCAGCGGGAGCTGAAGGCGGTGCGCGCCGCCGCCCGGGAGTCCGGCATCGGCACGCCCGGCCGGACCGAGGGCTACCGCACGATCATGGACGGCACCGCGGAGTCGCTGGCCAAGTGGGAGCAGGTGGGCGGCGGTTCGTTCACGGCGGGCGGGGACGGGTCGATCACCTCCGGCACCACCGAGCCCGGCCTGGGCATGCTGTGGTTCCCGGAGCGCGCCTACGGCGACTTCTCGCTGAAGCTCCAGTGGCGGGACGACGCGCCGGGCACGGGCAACGCCAACTCCGGTGTGTTCGTGCGCTTCCCCTGGGTCCACGGCCACCCGGAGGAGTCGCGTCCGGAGTGGGCCGCGATCAAGTTCGGCCATGAGGTCCAGGTGTTCGACAGCCCCGGCGGCGACATGTACAAGACCGGCTCGGTCTACGGCTTCGACCGGGTGGGACTCGCCGGGGCCGGGGTGACCCAGAAGGGCACCTGGAACGACTACGAGATCCGGGTGGTCGGCCAGCACTACTCCGTCTACCGCAACGGCGTGCTGATCAACGAGTTCGACAACACCGGCGGCCAGGAGTTCGAGCCCCCGCGCTCGGACGACCCGGGCACCGACGGACGGCGGTACGCCGCCGGGTACATCGGGCTCCAGGTGCACGGCACGACGGACGTGGTGTCCTACCGGGACGTGCGGATCATGGATCTGTAGGTCACGGGGGCTTCCTCGCGCGGCTCGGCCGTACCCGTCCGGGTCCGCCCGGCATCGCCGGACACTCGGGCGGGTACGGCGCGGCGGGTACGGCGGGTCGGCTGCCGGGGCGCCGGTCCGCCAGCCGGGCGGGCGGTCGGGCGGTCGGGCGGTCGGGCGGTCGGGCGGTCGAGGAGGACTGTCCCCGAGGGCCGCTCGGGCCGAAGCGGGTGGCCGGGGCGGCGCACGGCCACGCGGAGCACGGGGCACGGTTCCGGTACGCCGCGCGCTCGCGCCGGCGGCGCCGGGCCGGGCCGGACCCCGGCCGGCCGCGTCTTCGCCCGGCCGGCGGGGCCGGTCCGCACCGGCCCGGCGGAGATGCCCGCGCCGCCGGGCCGAGGGCGCTCTCCCGACGGCGGCTGTCCTGACGGCCGGGCCTGTGGTTGGCTGTCGACCGCCGTCCGAGCCAGACCGAAGGAGAGCGTGTGATGACCGGTGCCCCTGTCCCCTTCCAGGTGTACGAGGCGGGAACCTATCTGCACGGCACGAAGGCGGACCTCGCTCCGGGAGATCTGCTGACCCCCGGCCGCGCGTCCAACTTCGAGGCGGGGCGCGTCTCCCGCCACGTCTATGTCTCCGAGACCCTGGACGCCGCCGTCTGGGGCGCCGAGCTGGCGGCCGGTGACGGGCCGGGGCGGATCTACGTGGTGGAGCCGACCGGCGCTCTGGAGGACGATCCCAACGTCACCGACAAGAAGTTCCCGGGCAACCCCACCCGTTCCTACCGGACCCGCGAGCCCGTGCGGGTCGTGTCGGAGCTGACGGGCTGGACCGGTCACACCCCCGAGCAGATCCAGGCCATGCTGGACGCACTGGAGGACCTGCGCCGCCGCGGCGCCGCCACGATCCTGGACTGATCAGGGCTGCATCAGCACCTTCACGGCGCCGTCCCGCTTCTTCTGGAACATCTCGTAGGCGCGCGGGGCGTCGGAGAGCGGCACCCGGTGGGTGGCGAAGTCCTGGACGCCGAGGGGGTCCTCGTCGGTGAGGTAGGGGAGGATGTCGTCGCTCCAGCGGCGTACGTTGGCCTGCCCCATCCGCATCTGGATCTGCTTGTCGAACAGGGTGAGCATCGGCATCGGGTCGGCCATGCCGCCGTAGACGCCGACCAGCGAGAGGGTGCCGCCGCGGCGCACCAGGTCGATGGCGGTGTAGAGGGCGGCGAGGCGGTCGACGCTCATGCGTTCGGCCAGGGGGCCGCCGAGCTTGCGGGGCATGAGCGCGGCGCCCTGCTGCACCAGCTTGCTGATCGCGCTGCCGTGCGCCTCCGTGCCCACGGCGTCGATCACGGCGTCCGGGCCGCGCCCGCCGGTCTCGTCCCGGATGGCGGCGACGAGTTCCTTCTCGTTGTCGAAGGAGCGCAGGTCGTACGTCTCCACGCCCCGCTCGCGCGCCCGGCGCAGCCGCTCGGGGACGAGGTCCACCCCGAACACCCGTCCGGCGCCCTTGACCTGCGCGACCCGGCAGGCCATGTCGCCGATGGGGCCGAGGCCGAGCACGGCGACCGTGCCGCCCTGCGGGACATCGGCATAGGCGACGGCCTGCCACGCGGTGGGCAGCACGTCGGAGAGGTAGACGAATCGGTCGTCCGGCGGCCCCTGGGGCACCTTGATCGGGCCGTACTGGGCCTGGGGGACCCGCAGGTACTCCGCCTGGCCGCCGGGCACCGAGCCGTACAGGCGGGTGTAGCCGAACAGGGCGGCGCCCATGCCCTCACCGGTGACCTGGGTGGTCTCGCACTGGGTGGGCAGGCCGGTGTCGCACATGTAGCAGTGGCCGCAGGCGATCTGGAACGGCACCACGACCCGGTCGCCCGGCTTCAGGTCCGGCACCTCGGGGCCGACCTCCTCGACGATGCCCATCGGCTCGTGTCCGAGGATGTCACCCGGCGTCATGAACGGGGTGAGCACTTCGTAGAGGTGCAGGTCGGAGCCGCACAGCCCGGTGGAGGTGACGCGGATGACCGCGTCCGTGGGCTCCTGGATCCCCGGGTCCGGCACCTCCTCGACGCGCACGTCCCGCTTGCCCTGCCAGGTCACTGCCTTCATCGTCTCGCGCTCCCTCCGTCACCCGACTGCGCGCTCGCACGGTGACGCCCGGGTACCCGGGGCCCCTCTCCCGAACCGTCACGCTGGTCCGATCAGCCGATCAAAGGCGCATTATCAGAAGAAGTCGGGTACGGCGATGAATGCGTCAAGGGGCGCGCAATCAGTGACATGGGAGAGCGGACGGGTGGTCGGGGTGCGACGAGGCGGGCGAAGAGACGGGCGGGACGGGGCGCGGGCCCGGGTTGGTGCGCCGCGGGCGGCGCTGACCGCGGCGGTGGCGGCGGCGCTGCTGGCGGCGGGCTGCTCGGCGGGGCCGGGGGCGGACGACGACGCACGGGGATCCGCGTCACATCCGTCGCGGAGCACCACAGGCGGTACGGCCTCGCCGCCGGCCGGGAAGACGGCCTCCCGGCCGGCGGTGGGGACGGCCTCCCCGTCCGTGGCGGAAACGGTTCCGTCCCCGGCGGGGAAGACGGCTTCGTCCTCGCCGGGGAAGACAGCTCCGCCCCCGGCGGGGAAGACGGCCTCTCCGCTGGCCGTGAAGATCGACAACGCGCCCGCCGCCCGCCCCCACACGGGACTGGAGGCGGCGGACGTCGTCTACGTGGAGCCGGTCGAGGGCGGGCTGAGCCGGCTGATGGCCCTGTACGCGACCAGGCTGCCGGCGAGCGTCGGCCCGGTGCGCAGTGCCCGCGAGAACGACCTGGAGCTGCTGCGCCAGTTCGACCGGCCGACGCTCGCCTTCTCCGGCGCCCAGCGCAAGCTGCTGCCCCGCGTCGACAGCGCGCCGCTGCGGGCCGAACAGCCCGGTACGACGCCCGGCGCCTACGTCCGCGACAGGGGCCGGACCGCCCCGCACAACCTCTATCTGCGCCCCGGCCGACTGCTGTCCTCGGCACCGGGCGAGACGGCCCTGACCACCGGTTTCCGGTACGGGGCGGCGCCCAGGGGCGGGCGGGCCGAGAGCACGCGCACGGTGCGCTACCCGGCGGCGCGCTTCACCTTCACCTGGTCGAGGGAGCGCGACCGCTGGCTGATCGGCATGGACGGCGCCCCGGCCGTCACGTCCGGCGGCAAGCGGCTGGCGCCCGCGACGGTGGTCGTGCAGTACGTGCGGGTACGGGAGTCCGAGCTGCACGACTTCCGGGGCAACCACTCGCCGTACGTGGAGACGGTGGGCTCCGGCCGGGCCGACGTGCTGCGCGACGGGCGGGCCCACAGCGCCACCTGGCGGCGGGCTTCCGCCACGGACGGCACGGCGTTCACCGCCGCGGACGGCTCGCCGGTGCGGTTCGCCGAGGGCCAGGTGTGGGTGGTGTTCGCGCGGGCATCCTGACGGCCGGTCCATGGGCGGACGGTCCATGGGCGGCTCATTCGTGGACGGACGGTCCGTGGACGGTCGATTCGGACGGCCGGTCCGTGGGCGGCCCGTTCGGACGGCTGATTCACGGGCGGCCCGTTCGCACGGCCGGTCCGTGGGCGCCGGTTCAGTGTGGGCCCGGCAGGGGCTCGCCCGGGTTGCGCAGCCCCTCGGCGGCGTCCGCGACCCGCTGGATCAGCCGGAAGAACAGCTCCTGCTCCTCCCCGGTCAGCGGGGCCAGGAACACCTGGTTCATCCGGGCCGTGCGCACGGTGAGCTTGCGGTGGGTGCGCGCCCCCTCGTCCGTGGGGCGGAGCAGGGCACGGCGCCCGTCCTGCGGGTCGCGCACCTTGTCGATCAGTCCGCGGCGGCTCAGCCGGCTGATCACCTCCGCGATGGTGGACCGGTCGAGCCCCACCCGCTCCCCCACCGTGCGCTGGTCCAGTCCCGGCTGAGCGACCAGCGCGTTGAGGACCGCGAACTGCGGCGACGTGATCTCCTCGGAGACCATCGCGTTCCACAGCAGGTAGTGCGCCTGCTGGAGCCGCCGGGCCAGATGCCCGGGATGGGTGGTCAGGTCCACCGCGGCCATGTGCGCTCCCGTGATCGTATTCGTCGGTGCACTGAACAATACTCCCTCGTCAATGCCCGAGCACATCACACAAACCGGCGTTGAACTGGCTCTTGACGACTTCCTCAGCCGATGGCAGCGTGTGGGAAACCTCGCCGAAATACTCAGTGCCCTGACTAATTCCTGGCTCGGGCGCCTGACAGGGACGGTCCTCCATGACTTCGCCTTCCATCACTCTCACCCAGCACGACATAGACGCGGAGATGGCCGCCGAGCGCGCCGCGTACGAGAAGCGGCTCGCCGACGGCGGACCGGTCGAGCACCACCCGCGCCGCGACTACGCCCCGTACCGGTCCTCGCTGCTGCGCCACCCCGAACAGCCGCCGATCGCCATCGACGTCACGAAGGACCCGGAGCTGGTGGAGCTGTCCTCCCCGGCCTTCGGCGAGCGCGACCTGACCGCCGTCGACAACGACCTCACCATCCAGCACCCGGGTGAGCCGGTCGGCGAGCGCATCACCGTCTCGGGCCGGCTGCTGGACCGCGACGGGCGTCCGGTCCGCGGCCAGCTCGTCGAGATCTGGCAGGCCAACTCGGCCGGCCGCTACGCCCACCAGCGCGAGCAGCACGACGCGCCGCTCGACCCGAACTTCACCGGCACCGGCCGCACCCTCACCGACGACGACGGCTTCTACCGCTTCACCACCATCCAGCCGGGACCGTACCCCTGGCGCAACCACGTCAACGCCTGGCGTCCGGCGCACATCCACTTCTCGCTCTTCGGGTCGGCGTTCACCCAGCGGCTGGTGACGCAGATGTACTTCCCGAACGACCCCCTGTTCCCGTACGACCCGATCCTGCAGTCGGTGACGGACGACGCCGCCCGGCAGCGGCTGGTGGCGACGTACGACCACAGCCTGTCCGTGCCGGAGTTCTCGCTCGGCTACCACTGGGACATCGTGCTCGACGGCCCGCGTGCCACCTGGATCGAAGAAGGACGCTGACCTGCCATGACGAAGATCGACACCAGCCGCCCCGAGAGCGTGCTGCCCACGCCGTCGCACACCGTCGGCCCGTTCTACGGGTACTCGCTGCCGTTCCGCGGCGGCGAGGACATCGCGCCCGTCGGGCATCCGGACACCGTCACCGTGCACGGGTACGTGCTGGACGGCGAGGGCGCGCCGCTGCCGGACGCGCTCGTGGAGGTGTGGGGCCCGGACCCGGACGGGAACGTGCCGACGGCCGACGGTTCGATGCGCCGGGACCCGGCGACCGGGACGTACCTCGGGCGCAACGGCGTGGAGTTCACCGGCTGGGGCCGCATCCAGACCGACGCGGACGGGCACTGGTACGCGCGGACGCTGCGCCCGGGGGCGCGCGGGCAGAACGCGCCCTACCTGAGCGTGTGCGTCTTCGCGCGGGGTCTGCTGGTGCACCTGTTCACGCGGATCTACCTGCCGGGCGACGAGGCCGCGCTCGCCGCCGACCCGCTGCTGTCCCGGGTGCCCGAGGACCGCCGCGGCACGCTGGTCGCGGCCGAGGAGCGGCCGGGCGCGTACCGCTTCGACATCCGCCTCCAGGGCGAGGGCGAGACGGTCTTCCTGGAGTACAAGTGACCTCCGACGGCACCGGGACCGGTCTGCTCGCCCCCGGGTGGGCCGGCTCCCCGGCCGCCGACGCGACGGACGACCGGGCGTACCTGCGGGCGCTGCTCGACGCAGAGGCCGCCCTGACCCGCGCCCAGGCCGCGCTGGGCCTCGCCCCGGACGGGGCGGCGACGGCGGTCACCCGGGCCGCCGACCCGGACCGCTTCGACCTGGCGTCGATCGCCGGGCGGGCCCGCGGCGGCGGCAACCCGGTCATCCCCCTGGTCGCGGATCTGACGGAAGCGGTCGGCCAGGAGTACGGCCCGTACGTGCACCGGGGCGCCACCAGCCAGGACATCCTGGACACAGCGGCGATGCTGGTCGCCGCCCGCACCCTGGACCTGGTCCTGGCCGACCTCGCCCGCGCCGAACGGGCGCTGGCGCGGCTCGCCGCCGAGCACCGGGACACCCCGCTGCCGGGCCGGACGCTCACCCAGCACGCCGTGCCGACGACGTTCGGGCTGAAGGCGGCCGGGTGGCGGTCGCTGGTGCTGGACGCGCGGGACCGGATCACGGCGGTGCGCGAGGGGCTGCCCGCCCAGCTCGGCGGTGCCGCCGGGACGCTGGCCGCCTTCGCCGCGTACGGCGCCGGGGACCCGCTCGCGCTGCCGGGCGCGTACGCCCGTGAACTGGGCCTGGCCGAGCCCGCGTTGCCGTGGCACACGCTGCGCACGCCGGTCGCCGATCTCGCCGGGTGCCTGGCGACGGCCGCCGGGGCGCTGGGCAAGCTCGCCGCGGACGTGCTGGTCCTCGGCCGTACCGAGACCGGCGAGGTGGCCGAGGGCAGCGGCGGCGGGTCCTCCGCGATGCCGCACAAGGCCAACCCGGTGCGCGCCACGCTGATCGCGGCGGCGGCCCGGCGGGCCCCGCAGCTCGCGGCGGTGCTGTACGGCTCGCTCGCCGCCGAGGACGAGCGGCCCGCCGGGGCCTGGCACGCCGAGTGGGAGCCGCTGCGCGACCTGCTGCGGCTGACCGGCGGCGCCGCCCGGGACGCCGCCGAACTCACCGAGGGGCTGCGGGTGGACCCGGCGGCCATGCGCGCCCACCTGGAGCTGACCCACGGGCTGATCGTCTCCGAGCGGCTCTCCGCCGAACTGGCTCCGCTCCTCGGCCGGTCCCGGGCGAAGGCGCTGCTCACCGACGTGGCGAAGCGCACCTACGCCGAGGGCCGCAGCCTGGGCGAACTCCTTTCGGAAGTACCGGAGCTGAAGGACGCCGACCTCGCCGCCCTGACCGATCCCGCCCGTTACACCGGCAGCGCCGCTGCCCTCACCGACCGCGCACTGGAGCGACGTTGACCCTGCTCGATCACCGTACCGAAGGCCCCGCCACCGCTCCCCCGCTGCTGCTCGGGCCCTCGCTCGGCACCTCGTACGCCCTGTGGGACCGGGTGGCGCCCGAGCTGTCCATCACCCACCGGGTGATCCGCTGGAACCTGCCGGGGCACGGCGGCTCGGCGGCCGACCTGATCCGTGCCGGGGCGACCGTCGGGGACCTGGCCGCGCTGGTGCTGGCGCTCGCCGACGCGCTCGGCGTGGAGCGGTTCGGGTACGCGGGGGTGTCGCTGGGCGGCGCGGTCGGGCTGCACCTGGCCGTGCACCACCCCGAGCGGCTCACCTCGCTGGCCGTGATCTGCTCGTCGGCGCACTTCAACGGCGCCGGGCCGTGGGAGGAGCGGGCGGCGACGGTCCGCCGGGAGGGACTGGCCGACCTGGCCGCGAGCGCGGACGCGCGGTGGTTCACGCCCGGGTTCACCGTGCCAAAGCTGGTACGGGACCACCGGGAGGCCGATCCGGCGGCGTACGCGGCCTGCTGCGACGCGCTGGCCGCGTACGACATCCGGGACCGGCTGGCGGAGGTCACCGTGCCCACGCTGCTGATCGCCGGGCGCGACGACCCGGCGACGCCCCCCGCCCATCTGCGGGAGATCGCCGACGCGGTGGCGGGATCGGCGCTGGTGGAGATCCCGGGCGCCTCGCACCTGGCGCCCGCCGAGCGTCCCGAGGCGGTGCTGACCGCGCTGCGCGGCCACCTCGGCGGGGGTGCCGGGCGGGGCATGGCGGTACGGCGGGAGGTGCTCGGCGACGCGCACGTGGACCGGGCGCAGTCCCGGCAGACGCCGTTCACCGCCCGGTTCCAGGACTTCATCTCGCGCTACGCCTGGGGTGAGATCTGGACCGACGAGACCCTCTCGCGCCGCGAGCGCAGCATGGTCACGATGACCGCGCTGGTCGCGCACGGCCACTACGAGGAGCTGGCCATGCACGTGCGGGCGGCACGGCGCAACGGGCTGACCCCGGACGAGATCGGCGCGGTGCTGCTCCAGACGGCCGTGTACTGCGGGGTGCCCGCGGCCAACTCGGCGTTCGCGACGGCCCAGCGGGTGCTGGCGGAGGAGGACGGCGCCTAACCGGGAGGGGCGTCGGGGAGAGATGCCGTCAGGTGCTCCCACGCCGTGTGCGCCTGCTCCCCGACCAACCCGAACTGTGTGATCACCGCGACGCACCGCCCGTCCTCGTCGTCGAGTTCCAGGGCCGAGGTCGGGCCGTGCGCCGCCGTGGCGCGGACCAGGCGGCAGGCCGCGACGCCCGCGAGGTCGATCTCCACCGAGCTGTCCTCGATCGCCGCGAAGACCCGGCCGCCGGCGGTCCGGTCGGTGACGTGGACGCGTCCGCCGCACGCCTGCATCGCCGAGGGGCCGAACACCGCGACGCCGACCGGCAGCCCGACGGAGCGGACGTGGTCCAGCACGGAGGAGACCAGGCCGGCGTCGACGGTGCGGTGCTCGCCCCGGTAGCGGGCGAACCCCGCGCGCCGGGCGGCGCCCCCGTCGGCGAGCACCGCGTCGAGCTGGGCGAGCTGGTCGCCGTCCTCCCAGGCGGGCACCTCGGGCGGCGCGGCGGGCGGCTCGGCGGCCAGGACGCCGGTCTCCACGGTGCGGACAAGGCCGGCCAGCAGCCGGTCCCCCTCGGAGAGCAGCCGTCCCTGGTGCGCGGTCCGGCCGTCGGTGTCGAACAGGTGCAGGGCGACCGTGCCGGTGCGCGCGTCCCGCGCCACCACCGCCGAGGAGATCCCCGCGCCGTCCAGCCGCAGCGCGATCGAGCCGGGCCGCACGGCGAACGCGTCGCCGCGCAGGCTCGGCACCGCGTAGCCGCCCGCCTGTTCGATCCGGGCGACCGGCCCGCCGGTGACCGCCTGCACGTACCGGAAGAGGGTCAGGCTGCGGGCCAGCTCCGGCATCCGCGCGTCGATCAGCCGGACGCCGGTGTCGCGCCGGGCGCAGTGCGCGTGGAAGGCGCAGCCGTCGTGTGGTTCCGGCTCCGGCACGGTCAGTACACGTCCCGTACGTAGCGCTTCGTCCGCCGCAGGTCGGCGAGGTACGCCGCGGCGTCGTCCGCGCCGCGTCCGCGCTGCTCGGCGATGATGTCCAGCAGGGCGGCCTCGACGTCCTTGGCCATGCGGGAGGCGTCGCCGCAGACGTACACGTGGGCGCCGTCCTCCAGCCACGCGTACAGCTCGCGCGACCGCTGGCGCATCCGCGTCTGCACGTACACCTTCTCGGCCTGGTCGCGGGAGAAGGCGAGGTCCAGTTCGGTGAGGACGCCGCGCTCGCGCAGGGCGGTCAGCTCGTCCTCGTAGACGAAGTCGGTGGCGCGGTGCTGGTCGCCGAAGAACAGCCAGTTGCGTCCGGCGGCGCCGCGGGCGGCGCGCTCGTGCAGGAAGCCGCGGAACGGCGCGACGCCCGTGCCGGGGCCGATCATGACCATCGGGGCGTCGTCGTCGGCGGGGACGCCGAAGGAGGCGTTCGGCTGGACGAAGACGCCGACGGGGGTGGTCTCGTCGGCACGGCCCGCGAGGTAGGCCGACGCGACGCCCTCGTACCGGCGCAGCGCGGTGGCGTAGCGGACGGAGGCCACGGTGAGGTGGACGCTGCCGGGGTGGGCGAGCGGGCTCGACGAGATCGAGTACTGCCGTGGCTGCAACGGCCGCAGGAACGGCAGGAGTTCGTCGAGGCCCAGGGCGGCGGCCCCGGCGTCCCGGAGCAGGTCGAGCACGTCCCGGCCCCACAGCCAGGAGTCGAGGTCGGCTCGGTCGCCGTGGGCGGCGACGGCGGCGAGGTCGCTGGCCGGGGCGCGTTCGGCGAGGTGGGCGACGAGGTCCCTGGAGGGGGTGCGGATCTCGCGTCCGGTGCGCAGCACCTCGGCGAGCGGCCGTCCGTCGACGTCCTCGTCGCCGGTGGCGCCGAGGTGTTCCAGGAGGGCGGCGACGAGCACGTCGTCGTTGACGGGGACGACGGCGAGCGCGTCGCCGGCCCGGTAGGTGATGCCGCTGTCGCCGAGGTCGAACTCGTAGTGGCGGATCTCCTTGGCGCTGCCCGGTGCGGACAGCAGCCGGTTGACGGCGAGGCGGGCGGGGTAGGGGTTGCGCTTGTTCCAGGCGGAGCGGGCCGGGCCGGCCGGTGCGGGGGCGGGCACCGCCGCCGTGGGGCCGTCCGCGCCGGTCTGCGCGGCGACGCGGTCCAGGACGGCGGCCGTCCACGCCGCCGCGGGTTCCTCGAAGTCGACGTCGCAGTCGACGCGGTCGTGCAGCCGGGTGGCGCCGAGCTGTTCCAGACGGGTGTCGATGACCTTGGCGGCCTGGCAGAAGTCGTCGTAGCCGCGGTCGCCGAGCCCGAGCACCGCGTAGCGCAGCGCCTCCAGGCGCGGGGCGGTGCCGGCCTGGAGCGCCTCCCAGAACAGTGCGGCGTTGTCGGGCATCTCGCCCTCGCCGTACGTGGAGGTGACGACGAGGACGTGGGACATGGCGGCGAGCCGCTCGGGCGTGACCGCGTCCAGGGCCACGGCGCTCCCGCCGAGGCCGCGGGCGCGGGCCGCGGCGACCAGCTCGCCGGCGAGGAACTCGGCGTTGCCGGTCTGGGTGCCGAACAGGACGTCGACGGTGACCGCGGGGGTGCCGGCCGTCGCGGTGTGGCGGGGGGGGGGGGGGGGGGGGGGGCCGCCGGGGCCGGGGTCGCGGCGGGTGGTGCTGGCGAAGCCGATGTCGTTCATGAACCTGTCGGGTGGTCCGGTGACGGCGTTGCGGGACTTCTACAAG
>NZ_JBUDHV010000045.1:0-60846 GCF_054956795.1 Streptomyces sp. SYSU D01066-1
CAGTTCCCGCATCGGTGTCCAGGGACCCGGGCGGCCCTCGGGGTCCTCCAGCACGACGTTGGCGGCGACCGCGTCGTGCCCCTCCCGGAACACGGTGGCGCTCACCTCGAACGTCTCACCCGCCACCGCCTTCGCCGGACGTCTGCCGCCCTCCACCGCCGGGCGGACGTCACGCACCGGGACACGCCCGATCCGAGGGGTCGCTCCCATCGGTTCTCACCTCCGCCGTTGCTGGAGCCGGGCCGGGGCCCGGGCCGGGGTCACGCCGCGCCGGAGGGGACCGCGCTCCCCGCCGGGGTCCGCCGGTCCACGGCCGGCGCCTTTTGTCCGGCCGCCCGGGGCCGCTCGTCCCGCTCCTGCGCATCGGTGACCAGGCCGGCCAGGTACCGTTCGGCGGCGTCCGCGGCCTCCCGCGCACACCGCTTCCCCATCAGCACGCACAGGGTGTAACCGGCGTCCTCGAACACCGCCCGCGCCGTCCGGTCGGCGGGGGAGGCGAGCATCGTCCGTTCCCGGGCCCGGTAACGCCGCAACTGCCGGTCGACCTCGGCTCTCGCAGGTAGCAGCATGGTGCCGTTCCCTTCCGGGACTCGATGGACGCGTTCTCGACCCTCGGGCGGCGACCGTGCGCGGGGGCGCGGTCGCCGTTACGGGCGATCGAGTTCTTCACACATGGTGCACGGACGGCGACGCAGCGTCTTGTTGGAACTTCAACGACGGCCTCGTGTTGCACGAATGGACTACCGCTCCCACTCTGGAGTGACTCAGAAGCGATACGTGCTCACGCTTCGTGCTCGGGGCTCGTCCCGTCGGGACGAGAAGGAGCGGGAGCCTCGCGGTGAGGAGCCGACGACGATGAAGACCGCAGTGCCCTGCTACTACCACCTCGACGTGGAAGTGAGCCCGCAGCGGGTCGGACAGGTCAGGCGCATCCTGGCCGCTCACCTCCGGTTCTGGAACCTGGAGGACCTCGTGGAACCCGTCTGCCGCGGCACCGAGATGCTGCTGCGGGCGATCGACGAGCACGCGAGCGACAAGAACACGTCGATAGAGCTGTGGTGGAACGGCCAGCACCTCATCACGGCCGTGGGCGGCAACGACCACGCCCTCCGCCCCGACCAGGACCTCCGCGGCTGTCTGCGGCACCTCGCCGCGACCAGCGACGGCTGGGGCTGCTGCGCCACCGACACCGGAGCCAAGGTCATCTGGTTCTCCCAGCGCGCCCGGGCCGGTGAACGCGTCCCGCTGGTCGCGACCGCGCCCAGGCCCATCACCCAGGAGGGGCTGGAGGTCCCGCGCGAGATCCTGCCGGTCGCCCGGCTGGCCGCGCCGGGCGCCGCGGGCGGCAACGGCGTCCTGGAGGAGGCCCGGTGACCGCGGTGCGGCCGGACTGGAGGGGGGCGCCCGTCTGGAGCGGGCACCCCTATCCGCTGGGCGCCGTCTTCGACGGACAGGGCACCAACTTCGCCCTGTTCAGCGAGGTCGCCGAACGCGTCGACCTGGTCCTCGTCGACGAGGACGGCACCCACAGCGACGTCCCCCTGCCGGAGGTCGACGGCTTCGTCTGGCACTGCTACCTGCCCGGCGTCGGACCGGGACAGCGTTACGGCTACCGCGTGCACGGCCCCTGGGCCCCGGCCGTGGGCCACCGCTGCAACCCGGCGAAGCTGCTCCTGGACCCGTACGCCCGCGCGGTGGACGGGCGGACCGACGACCACCCCTCCCTGCTGGAGCGGGGAGGGGGCCGCCCCGACCCGGCCGACAGCGCCGGGCACACCATGCTCGGCGTGGTCACCGACCCGTTCTTCGACTGGGGCGACGACCGTCCGCCCAGGCGGCCCTACGCCGACACCGTGATCTACGAGGCCCACGTCAAGGGCCTGACCCGCACCCACCCCGACGTGCCCCCGGAGCTGCGCGGCACCTACGCGGGCCTCGCGCACCCGGCGGTCGTGGAGCACCTGACCTCGCTCGGGGTGACGGCGGTGGAGCTGATGCCGGTGCACCAGTTCGTGCACGACGGCGTCCTCCAGGCCCGCGGCCTGTCGAACTACTGGGGCTACAACACCATCGGCTTCTTCGCGCCGCACAACGGCTACGCCGCCCACGGCACCCTCGGCCAGCAGGTCACCGAGTTCAAGGCGATGGTCAAGACCCTGCACGAGGCGGGCCTGGAAGTCCTCCTCGACGTGGTCTACAACCACACCGCCGAGGGCAACGAGAGAGGCCCCACCCTCTCCTTCCGGGGCATCGACAACGCCTCGTACTACCGCCTGGTGGACGGCGACTGGCAGCACTACTACGACACCACCGGCACCGGCAACAGCCTGCTGATGCGCCACCCCTACGTACTCCAGCTGATCATGGACTCGCTGCGGTACTGGGTGACCGAGATGCGCGTCGACGGGTTCCGCTTCGACCTGGCGGCCACCCTGGCCCGGCAGTTCCACGAGGTGGACCGGCTCTCGGCGTTCTTCGACCTGATCCAGCAGGACCCGGTGATCAGCCGCGTCAAGCTGATCGCCGAGCCCTGGGACGTCGGCGAGGGAGGCTACCAGGTGGGCAACTTCCCGCCGCTGTGGTCGGAGTGGAACGGCAGGTACCGCGACGCCGTACGGGACTTCTGGCGCGGTGAGGACCACACGCTGGGCGAGTTCGCGTCCCGGCTGACCGGTTCCCCCGACCTGTACCAGCACAACCGGCGCCGCCCCCGGGCCAGCGTCAACTTCGTCACCGCGCACGACGGGTTCACCCTGCGCGACCTCGTGTCGTACAACGACAAGCACAACGAGGCCAACGGCGAGGACAACGCGGACGGCGAGAGCCACAACCGGTCCTGGAACTGCGGCGTCGAGGGCCCGACGGAGGACCCGGCCGTCCGGCGGCTGCGCGCCCGCCAGCAGCGCAACCTCCTGGCCACCCTGATGCTGTCGCAGGGCATCCCGATGCTCTGCCACGGCGACGAACTGGGCCGCACCCAGCGAGGCAACAACAACGCCTACTGCCAGGACAACGAGACCTCCTGGGTCGACTGGCGGCTGACCGACGAGCAGCGCGGCCTGCTGGACTTCACCCGGCGGGTCATCGCCCTGCGCGCCGCCCACCCGGTGCTGCGCCGCCGCCGCTACTTCCGCGGTGACACCGTCACCCACGCCGGGCAGCCGCTGCCCGACCTGGTCTGGCTGCGCCCCGACGGACGGGAGATGACCGACGACGACTGGCAGCGGCCCGACGCGCACGCCGTCGGGGTCTTCCTCAACGGCGACGCCATCGCCGAACCCGACCCCCGCGGCCGGCCCGTCACCGACGACTCCTTCGTCCTGCTGCTCAACAGCCACTGGGAACCGACCGCCTTCCGGCTGCCGGACACCGCCTACGGCGAACGCTGGACGACGCTGATCGACACCGCGGCCGCCGCCGGGCCGCAGGACGTCCCCGACGAGGCGGAACACAAGGCCGGCACCCGGCTCACCGTGGAGCCGCGCAGCCTGGTGCTGCTCTCCCGGCCGTCCCGCACCGGCCGGGAAAGGGCATGACGTCAGGTTTCGCGGCGCACCGTCACCGTGAACCGCGCGCCGTCCGGGTCGCGGAGCACGGCCTCCTCCTCGCCCGCGGCCAGGACGCTGCCGCCGTGCAGCTGAGCGGCCCGGACACAGGCCGCGACGTCGGTGGTGAAGAAGTGCACCTGCCAGTGCGGCCGCACCGCCGGGTCGGGCGCCGCCCCCAGGGCACCCGACTCGATCCGCGCCACGACGTCCCCGGCGCTGCGCAGCACCACCTCGCCGCCCTCGTAGCCGACCTCGCAGGCGCCGGGCTTCCCGGTCGCCCAGTCCAGGACCTCGCCGTAGAAGATGGCCGCGTCGAAGGCGTCGCGGGTGTGCAGCCGGATGAAGGCCGGCTGGGCGTGGCGCCAGTTCTCCCAGTCGGTGAACAGCTCGCCCTCCCAGACCCCGAAGGCGGCCCCGTCCCGGTCGGCCAGCAGCGCCGCCCGGCCCGGCGGGAAGGAGATCGGGCCCACCGCGGCGGTCCCGCCGCGCTCCTGCACCCGGCCCGCCGCCTGGTCGGCGCTGACCACCGCGAAGTACGGCAGCCAGGCCACCGCCATCTGCCACATCCCGGCGACGGCGGCGATTCCGGCGGCCGGCACGCCGTCCGCGAGCGCGATCCGGAAGCGGTCGCCGAGCCGGGCCGGTCTCCACTGCCAGCCCAGCACCGCGGAGTAGAACTCCTCGGTGGCCTTGAGATCACGGCTGGTGAGACTCACCCAGCAGGGGGCCCCGTACACGGAGTGCGTGGAGAGCACGTTCCGCACGCCGGCGCGGGAGGTCATGTCGTCGTTCATGGCAGTCGCGTCCTGGTCTCGTCCACCGGCATCCACCGGTTTCCCACCAGTGTCCGGCCACAGCCGTCGGATGCGCCCGCCGAGTACCCCTACGAGACCAGCGAAGCGACGCCGGTTGACCCCGGACGGCCCAGTGGCGGACGGAGCGACCAGTGGTGACCATGGATGCGTCTCAGCGACCGGAGGTGATCATGTCCACGGACGGGGACCCGGATCAGATGGCCGAGCTGCGGGAACAGGTGCGGCAGCTCAAGGAGGCGGTCGTCTCGCACGCCGTGGTCGACCAGGCGATCGGGATGGTCGTCGTCCTCGGCCGGGTGACGCCCGACGGGGGCTGGCTGGTGCTCAAGGAGGTCTCCCAGCACACCAACGTCAAACTGCGCAACGTGGCGGAGCTGATCCTGGACTGGGGCCGTACCGGCGCGATGCCGCGGGAGATCCGGGCGGCGCTGGAGGACGCCCTGGACCGCCACGGCCCGACCCAGGTCCCGGGCGCCGGACCGCCGTAGCGGGGGCCGGGGACGTCAGCCGGTCTCGGCGAGCACCTCCTCCCGGAGCCGGGCGAAGCAGGTGCTCAGCAGCCGGGAGACGTGCATCTGGGAGATGCCGAGCTGCTGGGCTATGCAGCTCTGCGTCATGCCGCGGAAGAACCTCAGGTAGAGAATGGTGCGCTCGCGTTCCGGCAGGGCCATCAGACAGGGCTGGACGGCCACCCGGTCCACCACGGTGTCGTACGCCGGGTCCGGGCCGCCGATCGCGTCCCCGAGGGCGTAGCCGTCGGTGCCCGGCATCTCCGCCTCCAGCGACAGCGCGGTGAAGCACTCCAGCGCCTCCATGCCGGTCCGTACCTCGTCCGCGCTCAGCTGCGCGTACGCGGCGATCTCCTCGACCGTGGGGGCCCGTCCCGGTGTCGTCTGGGCCAGCTCCTTGGCGGCGCGGCGCACCCGGTTGCGCAGGTCCTGGACCCGCCGCGGTACGTGCAGCGTCCACATGTGGTCGCGGAAGTGCCGCTTGATCTCGCCGGTCACGGTGGGCACGGCGTACGCCTCGAACGCGTGGCCGCGGGCGGGGTCGTAGTGGTCGACGGCCTTGACCAGGCCGAGGGCCGCCACCTGGTAGAGGTCCTCCAGACACTCGCCGCGGCCCCGGAAGCGGACCGCGATCCGCTCGGCCATCGGCAGCCAGACCTGGATCAGGTCGTCCCGCAGCGCCTTGCGCTCCGGGCCCGGCGGCAGTCCCGCGAGCCGCGCGAAGGCTGTGCTGGTGTCGGGGGCGTCGTCGTGCGGGTGCGGTGTGGTTCGGCCGGCGATACGCATCATGCGCACCTCCCTCGGCAGGGGGGCTCTGGGTGATCGGACACCGGGAGGAGGGGGGCGGGGCCCGGGCCGCGCCGGAGCGCGCCGGGTGCGGACGCGCCGGCTTCCGTGGACGTGCCTCCGGTTCGAAGCACTCCCGGGGCGTTTCCCGCCGCGCTCTTCCCGAAACAAATACCCATATCAGGTGATTTTACGGTCACTGTGGCGATCGGGCAGATCCTGGCCGTTCCCGAGTCGATTAGCTCCGCTAAAGGATGGGTGGTGAACGTGATGTGCGGCACGCCCGGTCCGGCCGGCTTGCCGGCGCGGCGGCCGTTCCCGCTGGGCAGCGCTTGATCGTGAGCAAAAGGGGCGAACTTCCTGGCCACGGCGCATTCCGCTCATTTGACAGTGCGCTGAGCACACAGATAGGAAGCAGCTCCAAGAGGTCGAGAGGGTGCAGCGTGTACGAGCCGAACGTGGTCGGGGACTGGCAGGAGTACGACGAACACCCCGGGCTGCGGGTCCGCGTCCACCGTGTCGAGCCGGGCGAGCCGCCGCGCGGCCGGGACGACGCCGCCGAGGGACTCACCTACTTCCGGCTCCGCGTGACCGTGGAGAACCGGAGCGAACGGCGGTTCTGCGTCCACCTGGAGGACGGTCAGATCGACGTGCGGCTCGGCCCCGACGGCGAGGGCGCCTTCATCGACTGGCGCAACTCCCAGTTCGTCGAGGGCTTCGACGTCTATCCGCTGCGCCGGGTCACCGCCGTCGTCCACGCGGCCGGCGCGGAGGCCGACCTGGGACAGGTGGACGTGCAGGTGCAGCTGCGGGTCGACGACGAGTGGACCGGCCGGCGGCTGTGGACCGGCGGGGTCGGCCTCGCCGGGGATTCCGGCGGAGCGTGCCCGCCCGCGGGGCGCGAGGAACTGGAGCGGCAGATGAGCGCGTTCCTGCGAGCGCAGACGCAGGACCAGGCGGAGGAGGGCACCGCCTGACTTGTCACCGGGGGACCTGCGGGGTCAGTGCGGGATCCCGTCGATGATCTCCCGGGCGCCCTGGCGCAGCAGGGCCACGGCGACCGAGGTGCCCAGCGTGGCGGGGTCCAGCCGGCCCGCCCACTCGTGGGCGTTCAGCCGGGTCTTGCCGTCCGGGGTGAACACACAGGCGCGCAGGGAGAGTTCGCCGCCGCCGTCCACCCGCGCGTACCCGGCGATCGGGCTGTTGCAGTGCCCCTGGAGCACGTGCAGGAACATCCGCTCCGCGGTGGCCTCCCGGTGGGTGTCCGGGTGGCCGAGGCCGCTGACCGCGTCGATCAGCGCGGTGTCGTCCTCCCGGCACTGCAGCGCGAGGATGCCCGCGCCGATCGGCGGCATCATCGTCTCGGGGGAGAGGACGTCGCTGATCACGTCGGTGCGGCCGATGCGCTCCAGGCCGGAGACGGCGAGCAGCAGCGCGTCCGCGTCACCGGCGGCCAGCTTCGCCAGCCGCCGGTTGGCGTTGCCGCGCATCGGCACACACGTCAGATGCGGATGGGCGGCGGCCAGCTGGGCGACCCGGCGCACCGACGAGGTGCCGATCCTGGTGCCGGCCGGCAGCTCGTCCAGCGTGAGCCCGCCCGGGTGGACCAGGGCGTCCCGGATGTCGTCCCGCGCGAGGAACGCGGCGAACACCGTGCCGGCCGGCAGCGGCCGGTCGGCGGGCACGTCCTTGACGCAGTGCACGGCCAGGTCGGCCTCGCCGGCCAGCAGCGCGGCGTCGACCTCCTTGGTGAAGGCGCCCTTGCCCTCGACCTGGGACAGATCGCCGAGCCACCTGTCGCCGGTGGTCCTCACCGGCACCACCTCGGTGCGCACGCCGGGGTGAAGGGCCGCCAGCTCGCGCTGTACGCGCGCTACTTGGGCGAGCGCCATCGGTGAGTCACGGGAGACGACGCGGATCAGTTCGGGCATGGACATGCGGCCACGATAGTGCCTCGCGCGGGCGCCGGGCCGCCGTACGGGGACGGCCGGGGGGTGTGGCGCGGCCGGGCCGGGACTGCCGGCCGCACCGAGCCCGGTGCCGGCCCGAGACGGCCGCAGGGGATCAGGCGTAGGGGTCGAAGGTGATGCCGGAGGGCTTCGCCGAGGCCAGGTGCGAGGCGAAACTCGCGTCCTTGAGGCCGAACGTGGCGCTGCCGAAGTCGTACGCGCTCAGCTTCTCGCGCACGCCCGCCGGGTAGCCGTTCCAGCCGACCAGCGCCGGGTACTGCCAGGTGCCCTTGTGGTTCTCCGGCGGTTCGTCGTTCGCGGTCCCCAGCCGGAAGCAGTGGGTGCTGATGCCGTCCTTGTGGTAGACGACCTTGGCGTGGGTGCCCTCGAAGCGGACCGCCGAGCGCGCGTGCACGGTGAACGAGCCGTGGTTGGAGGTCGACACGTACTGCACGGTGCCGTCTCGCACCCACACCACGACGTGCTCCCAGTCGTGCCGGTGGCCGCCGAGGCCGGTACCGGCCAGCGCCTGGTCCTTCTCGAAGTACAGGCCGTACATGTACGCGCACCAGTCGCCGTCGCACTTGGCGCGCGCGTAGCCGTTGGTGTTGTCCAGGTCGGAGGCGTCCCGGCAGTCGCCGTTGAGGGCGCCGGTCGGGTTGAGGCCGCCGTTGACCGTCCCGTCGGCGCTGATGGCCGGGGTGGGGTAGCAGCCGTCGGTGTCGTAGTCGAAGGCGGGCTGGTAGGCGGCCTCGGCCGGGTCGGCGCCGGCGGGGAGCGCCGGGGGCGGGGCGGCGAAGGCGGTGGCGGGGAAGGCGACGACCAGGGCCACGGCTGCGGCGACCGTGGTGAGCCATCTTCTGCGGCGGGTCCGGGACGTGCTCGACGACACTGCGTCCTCCTCTTGGGCGCAGCCCAACGGCTGTGGGGGGATGGGGAGTTCAGCATGCCGTCGTTCCCCGTCCGTGCCAAGGGGCCCAGGCGTCCCGGTGGCGAAGCGCGATCCGGTGGACGGACCGGCGTCGTACCAGGCCGTCCGGGACGCCGGCCGCGGGCCGTCACGCCTTCGCCGCGCATGGCGCGGGACTCGCCCCGGGCCCGGGAGCGCACGCCCGGCTCGTCTTCCCCGCGCCGCGTGTACGGCGGGGACGCCAGTGGCCGGCTGCCCGGTGCGGTACGCCGGGGAGGGCCTCGCCGCGTGCGGGCGCCGACGCGCGCGGCGGCGGACAGGGCGGCCTCAACGGCGTCGGCCCCGGCGGGCCGGGTGAACCGGGCAGGGTGAACGGGACGGCGCCCGCCACACGCCGCCGCTGACCGTAGCGGGGGTGTGACGGGCGCCGGGCTGGTGGGACGTCAGCGGGAGAGGCGGATCTCGGTGAGGGTGTCCTCGGCCGTGCCGGCGCCCGACTTGTCGACCACGTAGGCGGTGCCGTCGGCGACCTCCACGTGGTTCGGGTTGGCGCCGGTGGCGACCGTCTCCTCGACGGTGCCCGTCCTCACGTCGACGCGGGTGACGTTGGCGGCGGTGCGGTTGACGACCAGGACGTCGCCGGAGCGCTCGTCGGTGGCCACCGACAGGGTGCCCGCGCCGGTCGCCACGGACTTGGTGACGACGCCCTTCTTCAGGTCGATCACGGACACGGTGCCCGCGGTCTGGTCCGCGGTGTAGGCGGTCCTGCCGTTCTTCGACAGGGAGACGGAGATCGCGCCGTCACCGGCCGGGACGAAGGTCGGCGTCTCGGAGCCGCGCGCCACCGCGATCAGCCGGTCGTTGGTCAGGTCGGCGGCGTAGACCGTGCCGGTCTTCTCATTGACGGCCAGGCCGGCCGGGCCCGCGCCCTCGACGGTGACGCGCTGCTTCTCCTTGAGCGTCTTGCTGTCGAAGGCGACCAGCGCGCCGTCACTGTAGGCGCTCGCCCATACGGTGTCGTGCTTCTCGTCGACGACGATCTCGCGGGCGTGGTTGACGTTCGGGAGGGTGGCGAGGTGCTCGCCGGTGCGCTGGCTGTAGACGGACACCGTGTTGTCGCGGGTGTTGGTCGTCCAGACGGTGTTGTGCTCGTCGTCCACGGCGACTCCGTAGACGGCCTCGACGGCGCCGGTGGCGGTGTCGGTGACCGGCGGGGTGATGTCCGACTCGATCGCGAGGGTCTCGGGGTCGACCTTCAGCAGGTGGGACTCGGTGACCGGCGGGCGGCCGACGGCGGCGGTGACCCACAGCACGTCGTTCCGCTCGGAGTAGGCCGACTGGTACAGGCCCTTGGTGAGCTTCGCCGTGGTGACCGTCGAGCCGCCGGTGTGCGCGGACGCGGTGCTCGCCAGGGTGAGGACGCTGCCCGCGGCGACCGCCACGGCGACGGCCGAGGCGGTCGCGGAACGGCGGTGGGCGCGGGTGCCGGTGAAGGACATGGTGGGGGAACTCCTTTGGTGGGGTGATGGGGTGGTGGGGTGGTGGACGGAGCTGCTGCGGAAAGGTGGCTCGGGGCGCCCGGCGTCACGCGCCGTGCGCGGGCCGCCCGGCGCGGCGGCGTACGACCATCAGCGTGGTCGCGGCGGCTCCGGCCGCACCGCCGGCCGCGGCGGCCGCCGCGGACCAGGCGACGGTCGCGTAGGAGACGGAGGAGCCGGACGCGGCCACCAGGGTGCCCGCCGCCGTCCCGGGGGCGGTGGTGGAGGAGGATTCCGCGCCGGAGCCGCCCGCCGCGGCGGCGTTCACCGTGAACTCCACCTTCAGCGACGTGGGCGGGTCGGGCGCGAGGAAGCGCAGCCAGTGGGCGCCCGCGGAGGTGTCCGCGGGGACGGTCACGTCGCCTTCGTAGGAGCCGTTCTGGTCGGTCTTCCACTGGCCGAGGATGGCCTCGTCGTCGAGTTTGACCGTCACCTGCTTCCCGGCCGGGAACTTGGTCACCGCGAAGTGCAGCGTGCCGCCGGGCTGCACCTCGCTGGCGGTGATCTCGGCCTTGGCGCCGGCGTCGTTGGTCGCGCTGGCCGGTGCGCCGGAGGCCGCGGGGACGGGGGTCGCGGAGCCGCCCGAGGAGGAGCCGGCGGAGGCGGCGGCGGTGGAACCGGACGTCACCGTGAAGTCGGCGCGCAGGCTGGTGGGCGGGTCGGGGGCGAGGAAGCGCAGCCAGTGGGCGCCTGCGGAGGTGTCCGCGGGGACGGTCACACCGCCGGAGTACGACCCGTCGGAGCCGACGGTCCACTGGCCGAGGATCTCGCTGTCGTCCAGTTTCACGGTCAGCCGCTGTCCCGCCGGGAAGCCGGTCACCCGGAAGGAGACCTTGCCGCCCGCGGCCACCCGGGACCCCGAGGTGATGGTGGCAAAGGTGCCGGAGGTACCGCTCACCGACCCCGAGCCGCCACCGCTCGCGGCGCCGCCGGAGCTGACCGTGCCGCTGCCGTCGCCCCCGGTGGAGCCGCCCGAGCCGACGGAGCCGCCCGAACCGCCGGACGAGCCGCCGGACGAGGACGACGTGACGGTGAGGTCCGCCTTCAGGCTGGTCGCCGGTTGTGGCGCCAGGAACCGCAGCCAGTGCGCCCCCGCGGCGGTCGAGCCGGGCACGGTCACCGTGCCGGAGAAGGTCCCGTCGGCCTTCACCGCGCCGGTCCACTGGCCGAGGATCTCGCTGTCGTCCAGCTTCACCGTGACGTTCTGGCCCTTGACGAACCCGGAGAGGGAGAAGGAGACCTTGCCGCCCGCGGCGACCTCGCCGCCGCTGGTCAGTCTCACCTTCGGGTCGGCGGCCGGCGTGGTGGTCCCCGTGGGCGTCGGGGTCGGCGTCGGCGTCGGCGTGGGGGAGGCGGTGGC
Source organism: Streptomyces sp. SYSU D01066-1 (assembly GCF_054956795.1). Classification (NCBI taxonomy): domain Bacteria; kingdom Bacillati; phylum Actinomycetota; class Actinomycetes; order Kitasatosporales; family Streptomycetaceae; genus Streptomyces; species Streptomyces sp. SYSU D01066-1. The sequence continues at coordinate 11,416 of NZ_JBUDHV010000045.1, forward strand.
GGCCGCGGTGACGGTCAGGCTCTCGCTCCTGACGCTGGTCTGGGGTGCCAGGAAGCGCAGCCAGTGGCCGCCGCCCGCGCTGGTGCCGGCCGGGACCGTCACCTTGTCCGAGACACTGCCGTCCGCGCCGATGGTGAACTGCTCCAGCAGCGTCGCGTCGTCGAGTTTGACGCTCAGCGTGCCGCCGGCCGGGAAGCCGGTGGCGGTGAACGCCACCTCGCCGCCGGCTTTCACCGTGGTCGCGCCCAGGGCGACCGCGGGCGCGGCCGAGTCCGCGGCCAGCGCCACCGTGTCGGTGACGCCCGCGCCGCCGGCACCGGCCGCGGCCAGTGGGACGGCGACCAGGGCGCCGAGGCCCAGCGTGGCACCGGCGGTCAGGGCCACCACGCGGCCCAGCCGGGCACCGGAGGGCGAAGCGGATCTGTCAGAGGTCATGATGGCTGCTCCTGGCAGGCGAGCGTCCCCGAGGGGACGCTTGAAGAGGAGGGCACGTTGGGGCGGCGGACAGCCGGCGCGGGAAGCGACGTGCGATCAAGTAAGGTAAGGCTAACCTAATATGGAGATCGCGAGCAGTCAAATGGAATCCGCACACCCGGTGTTCACCGGCCCGCCCGAAGCCACGGCGAACCGCCCGCCCCGCCTGCCCAGGCCGCATCCCGTCCCGCGGCTCGCCGAGCCGGTGCGGGCGCTGCCGGGCCCGGACGGCGTGGCGCGGTTCTGGGCAGAGGTCCGCCGCCTGGGCACACCGCTGGTGGGGCCCGACCCCCAGGGCAGCCCCGAGCACCGGGCGGTGACCTTCCTGTGGCGCGGCACCCCGGCCACCCGGGCCGTCGAGGTGCTGCCCAACAAGCTGGGCGACCCGCGCGACCCCGAGGGCAACCTCATGGCACCCGTCCCCGGCACGGACGTGTGGCACTGGACCCTGCGCCTGCGGCACGACTGGCGCGGCACGTACGACTTCCACGTGGACGAAGGGATTGAGGCCACCGGACCCGACTACTGGCGCCGGCTGCGGGCCCACCCCCGCTCCGACCCCTTCAACGACCGCTGTCTGCCGCGCCGCTGGGGCGGTACGCCGGTGTCGTACGCCGAACTGCCGGCCGCTCCCGACGCGGCCGACTGGGCGCCGCGGCCGGACGTCGCGCACGGCACCCTCACCGAGCACCGGGTGCCCAGCCCCCGGCTCGGCGGCGACCGGCGGGTCTGGCTGTACGCGCCCCCGGCGCCCCCCGGCGGGCCGGTGCCGTCCGCCGGGCTGCCGGTGCTGGTCCTGCTGGACGGCGAGCACTGGGGGCCCTGGCTCGGCCTGGCGCACCTGCTGGACAACCTGATCGCCGACGGACGGATCCCGCCGCTGGCCGCCGTACTGCCGGAGGCCGTGGACGAACCCACCCGCTGGGCGGAGCTGAGCTGCCGGCCCGGGTACGTCGCCCACCTCACGGACGAACTGCTGCCGTGGGCGGCCGGGCGGCTGCCCCTCACCGCCGACCCGGCACGGACCGTCGTCGCCGGGCAGAGCCTGGGCGGGCTCACCGCCGCGTACGCCGCCGCGACCGCCCCGCACCGCTTCGGCAACGCCCTCGTCCAGTCGGGTTCGTTCTGGTGGCCCGTCGGAGAACACGCCGAGTGGCTCACCCGGGCCCTCGCCGGGGCGCCGCGGCTGCCGGTGCGCTTCTGGCTCTCCTTCGGCGAGCAGGAGTGGGTCGCCCTGCCCGCCGCCCGGCGGCTGCGCGAGACCCTGCGGGAGCTGGGATACCACGATTCCTCCTACCGGGAGTTCAACGGCGGTCACGACTACCTGTGCTGGCGCACGGAACTGGCCGACGGCCTCGTGGCACTCCTGGGCCGCTGACCCGGACCGGCTCGCGCACCACACAGGCGGCGGTCCGGCCGGCCGGCACCCGCGCATCGGTGACGGTCCCTCCGGGCAGCCCGGCCGGGCGGGGGCCGCTGCCCAGGTGGCGCCCGCGCGGGACGTCCCCGGACAGGCCCTCGCCGGTCGCCTCGGGATACGCCTCCTCGCGGGTCCGGCAGCGGGCGAAGGCGCCGGGACGGGCCCCGGCGGACAGCCGCGCCGGCTCCGCCCGTTCGGCGCGGTGCGGTGACCGGGCGGCGTCCTCGGAAAGGCGCGGCCCGGGCACCCGCTCGACGTCGACGCCCACCGGGCGGGCGGCGAGGGCCGGCAGGGCGGGGTCCGCGGTGTGCGAGAGGGAGAAGTACAGGCCGTCCCCGGCCGGACCGGCGCCGGCGGGGCGGCCGGGCGGCCCGTCGCGGCCCGGGCAGGGCAGCCGGGCCGGCGCCATCCCGGCGGGCGGCAGGCCCAGCCGCTCGCCGAGCAGGCGGCGCAGCGTGCCGTGCGCGGCGACGTACAGCGCCCGCTCGGCGGGCCGCCGCGGCGCCGCCGTCCCGCGCCGCTCGGCGGCGTCGGGGACGGCGTGCGGGGCGGCGTCGCACGGCGCGTCCGGCGCGGGGGCGCGCACGACCCACAGGGACGCGCCCCGCACTCCGGCCGCACGCACCGCCGTCGCCGTGCTCATCGCCGGTCCGCCTCCGCCACCCGGCTCAGGCACGCCGCGTGCGGGGCCGGACCGAAGCGGGCCGTCCACCCGGCGGGCACCGCGCGCCAGGCCGGCCACAGGGACCGCAGTCCGCCCGCGTTCTCCAGCACCAGATGGCTGCCGTGGCCGTCGTCGGACCCGGCGTCGAAGGGGCCGATGGCGTCGGGGATCATGCGTCCAGCTCCTTCAGACGGGCGCTCAGGACCGCCGCGATGTCGTCGAGGTACCGGTCCCGCATCAGCTGCGGATGGGTGCAGTCCAGGTCGAGGTTGACGATCCGTCCGGTCACGTACGGCCGCCACGCCCGCCTGGTCAGCCAGTCCTCGGCACGCGGCGCGGCGGCGGTGAAGAACACCATGTCGCCGTCGTAGACCCGGTGCTCGTGCTCGCGCATCATGCGGGCGTGGTTGGGGACGATGTCCACGATCCGCGACAGGGTGCGGTCGGTGAGCCCGGCCAGCGGGCTGCCGGCCGCGCGCAGGGTGGCCAGCACGTCCTCCCGGGTGCGCTCGGTGGTGCGGTCGAAGCCCGCCATGCGCAGCACGGCGGTGAGCGCGTCGCCCTCCTCGGGCGCGGGCCGCTCCCGCCACTGCTCGGCGGGGAACGCGTCCAGCAGCGCGAGCAGGTCGACCCGCTCGCCGGCCTCCTGGAGCAGGACGGCCACGGTGTGCGCCAGGACCCCGCCCACCGACCAGCCCACCAGGCGGTACGGGCCGTGCGGCTGGACGCGGCGGATCTGCGCCGCGTAGTCCTCCGCCTCCTCCTGGAGGGTGCGCGGCAGCTCCCCGTCCCCGGTCAGGCCCCGGGCCTGCAGGCCGTACACCGGCAGCCCGGGCAGCCGCGCGGTCAGTCCCGCGTAGCACCAGGCCAGCCCGCCCGCCGGATGGATGCCGAACAGCGGGGTGCCCGCGCCCTCGGCGCGCAGCGGCAGGACCACGCCCAGGGCGTCGTCGGAGGCGGGCGCGGCGGCGTCCAGCCGGGCGGCCAGCGCGGCCGGCGTCGGCGCCTCGAACAGCGAGCCGATGGTCAGCTCGGCGCCGAACTCCTCCCGGACGCGCCCGACCAGGCGGACGGCCAGCAGCGAGGTGCCGCCCAGGTCGAAGAACGCGTCGTCGGGACCGACCTCCCGCACGTCCAGCACCTCGGCGAACAGGCCGGTCAGGGCCTCCTCGCGGGCGGAGGCGAAGGGCCGCGCGCCCGTGCCGCCGGCGAAGACCGGGGCGGGCAGTTCGCGGCGGTCCAGCTTGCCGTTGGGGGAGAGCGGGAAGGAGTCCAGCGCGACCACGGCCGCCGGGACCATGTGCTCGGGCAGCCGGCGGGACAGCGCCGCCCGGACCTCCACCGGGTCCGCGCCGCCGGTCACGTACCCCACGAGCCGGTCGTCGCGGACCAGCGCGCACGCCGCGTCCACGCCCGGCAGGGCCGCCAGCGCCGCCTCGATCTCGCCCAGTTCGATGCGCTGGCCGCGCAGTTTGACCTGGTGGTCGGTGCGGCCCAGGTACTCGACCTCGCCGCGGTCGGTCCAGCGGGCCAGGTCGCCGGTGCGGTACATCCGGCTGCCCGCCGGTCCGAACGGGTCGGCGACGAACCGGGTCGCGTTCAGCTCGGGCCGGCCCAGATAGCCGTCGGCGAGCTGGACGCCCGCCAGGTACAGCTCGCCCGGCACCCCGGGCGGGCAGGGCTGGAGGGCGGCGTCCAGGACGTGCAGGCGGGTGTTCCACACCGGGCGTCCGATCGGCACCGGACCGGAATCCGCCGGGTCGCAGGCGTGGTACGTGACGTCGACGGCGGCCTCGGTCGGCCCGTACAGGTTGTGCAGTTCCACGCCCGGCAGGGCGCGGGCGAAGGCGGACGCCGTCTCGCGGGGCAGCGCCTCGCCGCTGCAGAACACCCGGCGCAGCACCTGCCCGCACTCCGCCGCCCGCGGCTCCCCGAGGAACACCTGGAGCATCGACGGCACGAAGTGGCAGGTGGTAACCGCGCTTTCACGGATCAGCCGGGCCAGGTACGCCGGGTCCTTGTGGCCGCCGGGCTCGGCGACCACCAGCGCCGCGCCCTCGCGCAGCGGCCAGAAGAACTCCCACACGGACACGTCGAACGACGACGGCGTCTTCTGCAGCACCCGGTCGGCCGGGGTCAGCCCGTACTCCGCCTGCATCCAGCGCAGCCGGTTGTCGATCGCCCGGTGCGGTACGACGACGCCCTTGGGGCGGCCGGTGGAACCGGAGGTGTAGATGACGTACGCCGGGTGGGCCGGGGTGAGGGCGCGGGCCGGGTCGGTCCGGGCGTACCCGGACAGGTCGAGCCCGTCCAGCACCACCGCCTGGGTGCGGGTGCCCTCGGGGAGGCGGCCGGCGCGGTCGGTGACCGCGCACACCGGCTCCGCGTCGTCGAGCATGTACGCCAGCCGCTGCGCCGGGTAGTCCGGGTCCAGCGGCAGATAGGCGGCGCCCGCCTTCAGCACGGCCAGCAGCGACACGATCAGCTCCACCGAGCGCGGCACCGACACGGCCACCACCGTGCCCGGCCGGGCGCCGAGGGACTGCAGGTGCCGGGCGAGCCGGTTGGCGCGGCGGTTCAGCTCCGCGTAGGTGAGCGTGGTGTCCCCGAAGACCAGCGCGGTGGCGTCCGGGGTACGGGCGGCCCGCGACTCGACGGGGCCGATCAGGGTGGTCGGCGGCAGGGCGCGTCCGGTGCGGTTGAACTCGTCGACGACCAGCGCCCGTTCGGCGGGGGTGGCGATGGAGTGCACGGCGAGGGGCGCCTGCGGGTCGGTGCCGGTCAGCCGGTCCACCAGGTGCAGGAACCGCTCCTGGTGCGCGGCGAGGTCGGCGTCCTCGTACAGGGCGGGGTTGCCGTCGTGGTCGACGCGCAGCCCGCGGCCGTCGGCGCGGTCGTAGATGTTGACGGTGAGGTCGTCCACCGGGCCCGCGGACAGGTTGCGGGCGCGCGCGGGGGCGCCGGCGAAGTCCACGCCGTAGTCGAACGGCATCACGTTGACCAGCGGTCCCACCAGGCCCCGGCTCTCGCCGAGCAGACCCAGGTCGCGGCGGATGTCCTCGTAGCGGTAGCGCTGGTGGCGGCGGACCTCGCGGATGCCGAGCACCACCTGCCGGACCAGTTCCGCGAAGGTGGCGTCCGGGGTGACGGTGAGCCTGAGCGGCAGCACGTTCATCACCATGCCGGGCACCCGCAGCGCCACCGACCCCATGCGGCCCATCATCGGCAGACCGAGGACCACGTCGGTACGGGCGGTGGCGCGGGCGGTGTACAGGGCCTGCGCGGCGATCAGCACGTCCGGCCAGGTGGCGCGCAGCCGCTGGGCCAGCTCCTTCAGCCCCTCGGTGGTCTCCGGGGAGAGGTGGGCGCTGCGGCGGCGGAACGTACGGGACGGCAGCGCGCCGCGCCCGGCCAGCCGGGGCGCCTCCGGACGGTCCCCGAACGCCTGGGACCAGTGCGCCCGGTCGGCCTCGAATGCGGCCGAGGACCGGTAGGCGGCGTCGTCCGCGACCAGGTCGGCCAGCGAGCCGAAGGAGCGCGGGGGCGGCTCCTCGCCGCGGGCCAGCGCCGAGTACACCTCGGCGGTGCGGCGCACCAGCAGCGAGTAGCCGTAGCCGTCCATGACGAGGTGGTGGATGCGCTGGTACCACAGCCACCGGTCCGCGCCGACCCGGAACAGGGCGTGCCGGAACAGCGGCCCCGCCGCCAGGTCGAACGGTTCGGCCAGGTCGGCGCGCATCCACGCCTCCGCTTCGGCCGGGGTGGCCGGCTCCCGTACCGTCAGCGGCAGTTCCACGGCCTCGGCGAGGTGCTGCCGGGGCCCGTCCGGGGTGTCCTCGACGCGGACCCGCAGCGCCTCGGCCTCCGCGGCCACCCGGCCGAGGGCGTCCGCGAACAGCGCGGGATCGAGCGGTCCGTCGATCTCCAGGCACTCGGCGGTGTTCTGCGCGGGGCTCAGCGGGTCGAGGGCCTGCGCGTACCACATGCCCGACTGGGCGGCCGTCAGCGGCAGTACGGCGGGCGCGCCCACCTCCGCGAGGGCGGTCATGCCGCCCCCAGCAGCGGGGCCCAGGCCTCGATGGCGGGCTGTTCGGCGAGATCGGCGAAGCCGGCGGTCACGGCGTGCTCGCGGCGCCAGCGCTCCAGGAGCGTCATGATGCGGACCGAGTCCAGGCCGTAGTCGACGAGGTTCTCGTCGAGGGGGATGTCCGCCGCGTCCTCGCCGAGGCAGTCGGCGACGTCGGCACGGATCTGTTCGACGGTGAGCGCCATGCCTCAGACCTCCTGGAGCAGTGTGTCGGTGGTGGTCACGACCGCGCAGCGGCCGGCGGCGTAGCGCAGCGCCATGTCGTGGTCGGCGCGGGAGAAGTCGGCCACGGCGTCGGCGACGACGAACGCCTGGATGTCGCGCTGCCAGGCGTCGGCGGCGGTCATCAGCACGCCGATGTGCGCGTACACGCCGACGATGACGATCTGGTCGCGGTTCCTCTCCCGCATCAGGTCCGCCAGTTCCGTGCGGACGAACGCGCTGTACTTCCACTTGGTCAGCACCGTGTCCCCGTCCCGCGGGGCCACGGCGTCCGGCATGGCGAGTTTCGCCGGGTCGTCGGCGACGCCGGGGCCCCAGAAGTCCAGCTGGAGCCCGCGCTGCTCGGGGGTCTGGCCGCCGCGCTGGGCGGAGTAGACGACCGGCACGCCCAGGCGCCGGTACCCCTCGATCAGACGGGCGGTGTTGGCGAGCATGCCGGTCAGCGGCTGCTCGCCGGCCGGGAACGCGCCGAGGAAGTGCTGTTGCAGGTCGTGCACGAGCAGGACGGCACGCGCCGGGTCCACGGTCCAGGCCACCCGGCCTGCGGGCAGCTCGTCCGGTGCCGGGAGCGGATAGGGGGCGATGGCGGGAAGTGCCATGGGGGAGTCCTCTCGGATGCGGTCAGGACTGTCCGGCGGCGGACCGCAGGTGCTTCTTGCTGATCTTGCCGACGCCGGTCTGGGGGAAGGCGTCGACGAACTCGACGAGGTCGGGGACCTTGTAGGCGGCGATGCCGCGCTCCCGGACGAACCGCTTGATCGCCACCGGCTTCAGCGGCTCGGCGCCCTCGCGCAGGATCACGTAGGCGAGGGAGCGTTCGCCGAGGTACTCGTCGGGCACCGCCACCACGGACACGTCGTGGACGGCGGGGTGGGCGAGGATGATGTTCTCGACCTCTTCGGGGGCGATCTTCTCGCCGCCGCGGTTGATCTGGTCCTTGGCCCGGCCCACGACGACGAGGTGGCCGCTGGGCAGCCGGCGGACGATGTCCCCGGTGCGGTAGAAGCCGTCCTCGGTGAAGGAGCGCCGGTTGTGGTCGGGGGCGCGCCAGTAGCCGCGGATGGTGTACGGGCCGCGGGTCAGCAGGTGTCCGGGCTCGCCCTCGGGGACGTCGTCGTCCGCGTCGTCGACGACGCGGATCTCGTCGTCGGGGGAGATCGGTCGGCCCTGGGTGGTGACGACGGTCTCGGTGTCGTCGTCCAGCCGGGTGTAGTTGACCAGTCCCTCCGCCATCCCGAACACCTGCATGAGCCGGCAGCCGAGCGCGGGCTCCAGGCGGCGGGCGGCCTGCTCGCTGTACTTGGCGCCGCCGACCAGGGTCAGCTCCAGGCTGGACAGGTCGTGCCCGGTGGCAGGCGCGGCGTCGGTCCACACCAGCGCCAGCGGCGGCACCAGCGCCGTCATGGTGATCCGCTCGGCCTCGATCAGCGGGAACGCGGTGGCCGGGTCGGGTTTCGGGGACAGCACCACCGTGCCGCCCGCGTACAGCACGCCGAGCCAGCCCGGCGAGCTCATCGGGAAGTTGTGCGCGGCGGGCAGCACCACCAGGAACCGGGTGCCGGCGTCCACCCCGCAGATCTCGTTGGAGCCCCACAGCGAGTACATGTAGTCGTCGTGGGTGCGCGGGATGAGCTTGTTCAGTCCCGTCGTGCCGCCGGAGAGCTGGAGGAAGGCCAGCTCGTGCGGCTCGGGCCCGTCGAAGGGACCGGACGGCTCGCACGGCACCTCGCTCAGCGCGGTGTGCTCACCGGGGTCGCCGGCCACGAACACGTGCTTGAGGCTCGGCACCTGCCTCAGCATCGCCGAGGCCAGCTCCCGGTGGTCGAAGCCGGCGTGCCGGTCGGGGACGACGTAGGCGACCGCCTCGGTGAAGGAGCAGAAGTGGGCGATCTCCGTCTCGCGGTGCGCGGGCAGCGCGTAGACCGGCAGCGCGCCGATCCGGAAGAGCCCGAAGACCACCTCGACGAACTCGCCGGTGTTGGGCAGCTGGACGACCACCCGGTCGCCCTTGCGGATGCCGCGCGCCAGGAACCCGGCGGCCATCCGGTCGGCCCGCTCGTCCAGCTCCCGGTAGGTCCAGGTGCGGCGCTCGGGGGCCGGGTCGACCAGGGCGGTCCGGTCGGGGTGGGCGGCGGCGCGTTCGCGCAGCATGCCGCCGAAGGTCTCGCCGCGCCAGTAGCCGGCGGCGCGGTAGCGCTCGGCGAACTCGGCGGGCCAGGTGGGGGAGTCCACACCGGGGGTGAGGGTCACAGCGAAGCTCCAACGGCGTGCAGGAACGTACGGAACTTGGCGGCGGTCTCCGCCGTCTCGGCCTGAGGCGTGGACGCCGCCACGACGCCGGCGCCGGCGAACAGCCTGAGGGTGTTGCCCTCGGCCTCGGCGCAGCGGATCGTCACGACCCACTCGCCGTCGCCGTCGGCGTCCTGCCAGCCGACCATGCCGGTGTAGGCGCCGCGGTCGAAGGGCTCCGACTCGGCGATGACCTGCCGGGCCAGCTCGGTGGGCGTGCCGCACACCGCCGGGGTGGGGTGCAGCGCGCAGGCCAGGTCCAGGGCGGTGGTGGCCTCGGGGTCGGCCAGCTCGCCGGTGACGGTGGTCGACAGGTGCCACATGGCGGCGGTGCGCACCAGCGTGGGCCGCTCGGGCACCTGGAGGGTGGTGCAGAACGGCGCCAGCGCCTCGCGTACGGCGGCCACCACGACGGCGTGCTCGTGCAGGTCCTTCTCGGACTCCAGCAGCGCCACCGCGCGCCGCACGTCCTCGGCGAGGTCCTCGCTGCGCGGCGCCGACCCGGCCAGGGGGTTGGCGGTGAGCGAACCGCCCCGCCGGGCCACCAGCAGTTCGGGGCTGGCGCCGATCAGGGTGCGGCCGGGGCCGCTGGGCACCGCGAAGGTGTAGCCGGCCGGGTCGCGGCGGGCCAGCCGGCGCAGCATGGCCGGCAGGTCGGGCTCACGGCCGCAGGTCAGCTCCAGACTGCGGGCGAGGACGACCTTGTCGAACTCGCCGGCCCGCATCCGCGCCACCGCCGCGGCGACCGCCTGTCCGTACCGCTCGGGGGAGGGGACCTCCTCGACCCGCCAGTGAGGCCGGTCCTCGTCGTGCGGGACGGCCAGCGCGACCAGCGGGTCCTCGCGCAGCGGCGGCGCCCAGCGCACCGTGTCCGGCACCGCCAGCGCGGACGGGCCGTCGGGGGCGAAGGGCAGCGTGCCGACGACGACCGGCGCCGCGGCTCCCGGGCGGCGCAGCCCGTCGAGCACCTCGCGCACCCGCACGGCCGGCGGCCGGGCGTCGTCGGGTATCACGGCGGCGGTGCCGCGGCCCAGCAGCGTCCGGTGCGGGGTGGCCAGGAAGCGGTCGGTGGCCGGGCGGTACGCGTCGAGCAGGGAGGTGGCCGCGCCCGGGGAGACGGGCGTGGCGGCGGTGGGTTCGTGCAGGGATACGGACATGACAGTCTCCTGTGGGGGACTCCGGGACTCCGTGAGGACTCCGGTGGGGGACTCCGTCGGGGGCGGGGCCGGGCCGGGGTGGGGCTCAGGCCCGCAGGGTCGCGCCGCCGTCGACGTACAGGTCGTGCATCGTGATGTGGCGGGCCCGGTCGGAGGCGAGGAAGACGACGGCGTCGGCGATGTCGGCGGGGTCGGCGATCCGGCCGAGCGGGATGCCCGTGCGGTAGGACGCCAGGTCCCCCTCGATGACGCGCCGCGCCGAGGCCTCTTCCTCGCCCTCGGTCCACAGCGCGCGCTGCATGTCGGTCAGGGTCGAGCCGGGCGAGACCGTGTTGCAGCGCACCCCCTGCCGGGCGACCTCCAGGCCCAGGCACTTGGTGAACATCACCGCGGCGGCCTTGGAAGCCGCGTACGCGGCGAAGTTGGCGCGGGGGACACCGGCCGCGTTGGAGGCGACGGTGACGACGCTGCCCCGGCCGCGTTTGGTCATGCGGCGGGCGACGGCGCGCGAGACGTGGAACACGCCGGTGGTGTTGACCGCGAAGTGCGCCGCCCAGTCCTCGTCGGTGAGTTCGGTGACCGGCGCGTCGCGCAGGACGCCGGCCACGTTCACGGCGATGTCCAGCGGCCCGAGCTGCGACTCGGCCGCCTCCACCAGCGTGTCCACGGCGGCGGCGTCGGTGACGTCGAGCCGCCGGGGGGTGACCCGCTCGCCCATCCTGCCGGCGAGCGCCTCCACGCCGCCGAGTCCGAGGTCGGTGGCGAGGACCCGGGCGCCCTCCTCGACCAGCGCCTCGACCACCGCCGCGCCGATGCCCCGGCCCGCCCCCGTCACGAGGGCGAGCCGGCCCTCCAGCGCGCCGCTCACGAGGCCAGCGCCTTCGTCAGGTCGTCCAGGACGATCTGCGCGGCGAGCGGACCGCCGGCGCTGTTCCAGGCGGAGCCCTGGACCACGACGACGTGGCCCGCCTTCTCGGCCTTCAGCTTCGAGAAGTTGGGGACCTTCTTGGCCTCGGCGTACGCCTTCTCGCCGTCGGCCTTGTCGCCGAGGGTGCCGAAGACCAGCCAGTCGCCGTCGATGGTGGAGAGCTTCTCCAGGCTGACCGGCTCGCTGTGGCCGCTGCCCACGCCCTGCTGGCCCTCGGGCCGTTCCAGGCCCAGGTCGGTGAGGGTGGAGCCGACGTGGCCGACGCCGCGGCCGACCACCGAGGGGGCGCTGTTCTGCCAGCGGATCACGCTGACCACCGCGCCCGCGTTGTCGCCCAGCTCCTTCTTGGCGGCGGCCAGGTCCGTGTCGAAGCCGCTGATGATCTTCTTGGCCTCCGCCTCCTTGTCGAGGGCGTCGGCGGTGGCCGTGAAGGCCTTCTTCCAGTCCTCGTTGAGCTTGGCGGTGACCACCGTCGGGGCGATCGACTCCAACTTGGCGACCTGGGTCTTCACGGCGGTCGTCTCGTCGAGCAGGATCAGGTCGGGCTGGAGCGCGGCGACCTTCTCCATGTCGGCCTCGGCGACCGTGGCGACGACCTCGGTCTGGCCCGCCTTGTCGGCCAGGTAGGTGGAGACGCCCTGCTGGCCGCGGCCCGCGGTGGCGCCGACCGGTTCGACGCCGAGCGCCAGGGCGGCGTCCAGGGTGGGCTCGCTCAGCGTGACGACCTTCTTGGGATCGGCGGGCACGTCGACCTCGCGGCCCGTGGCGTCGGTGATCTGACGGGTGCCCGACTCCTTGCCGCTCGTGGTGTCGCTGCCGCCGTCGTCACCCCCGCAGCCGGTCAGCAGGACCGCTCCGGCCAGGACCGCGGCGGCGGACGTCGATACGGTTCGGCGGGTGGAACGTGCACGGGACATGGAAGAAGGACTCCTCGGTCGTGGGTGGGTTGGCGGGAAAGGGGTCTGGGGGGTCAGCCGGCGCCCAGCAGCCGGACCAGGCCGTCGGCCAGCGCGCCGTGCCAGCAGGCGTAGTCGTGGCCGCCGTTGTACGTGCCGAGGGTGACCGGACAGCCGGCGGCGCTCAGGGCGTCGTACAGGAGGCGGCTGTGGTCGACCATGGCGCCCTCGTGCAGTCCGACGTCCAGATGGACCGTCAGGCGCCGCGGCGGCGCGGACCGGCACCGGGCGACGAGCCAGGGGTCGCCGGACACGACGGGTTTGGGACCGGCCGGTGACGGCAGTCCGGGCCGCCACCACAGGGAAGGGGACTGGGCGAGGACGTTGCCGAACCGCTCGGGCCGCAGGAGCCCCGCGTACAGGGCGGTCATGCCGCCGAGGCTCTGGCCGGCGACCACGGTCCGCCGCGGGTCCGTGGTGAGCGGCCAGCGGCCGGCCGCCCAGGGCAGCAACTCGTCGGCCAGGAAGGCGACGAACGGCTCCCGGGCGCCGAGGTCGCGCCAGCGGGTGCGGCGGTCCACGGCGTCCGGCGCGACCACCACCAGCGGCGGCAGCGCCCCGTCGGCGATCATCGCGTCGAGGGTGCCGCCGAAGCCCAGCCGGCCGAACCACATGTCGCCGTCGCACACCACGGCCACCGGCAGCGGCGTCCCGGCGTGGCGGTCGAGCCCCGGCGGCAGGTACACCCAGGTGTCCCGGTCGCCGACCGGTTCCGCGGCCGGCACCCGGTGGCGTTCGACGCGGCCGGCCAAGGCCGTGCCCCGGCGCCTGGTCCACGGCTGGGCCGGGGCGTCGGGCAGGGCGAAGACCGAACTGTCGGCCGACTGCCAACGGGTGGCCACCCGGCAGGGGTTGAGCGGGTCGGCGGCGGCGTGCGCGGACAGCGACCGCAGCCGCCGCTGGAGGCCGGCCGGGTCGGCCGGGGGCTCCCGCAGCGAGATGTCGGCGGCCAGCCGGTAGGAGCCGCGGTGGTCGGCGCGCAGCCGCAGGCCCAGGTGCCACACGTCCGTCCCCGGCACCCGCTCCAGGAGCGAACCGGCGAGGTGGTCGCGGTCGGTGATGCGGTTGCCGTGGAACAGCACCTGCCGGGTGGCGCGGTGACCGCGCCACAGGAAGGTGACCGCGCGGTGGCCGGGCCGGCCGTCCAGCTCCTCGACCAGCGGAGTGCCGAAACGTTCCACCTCTGCCCAGAACTCGGCGGCCAGCGCGGCACGACGCGCCGCGCCGGCCCCCTCTGCCTCCTTTCGCAGGCGTGCGACGCGCGGCCCGGTGATCCGGACCGGACGGACGTCCGGACGGGCATCACTCGGGGCGGAACCGGGCAGGATGGTCATCGGTGTTCTCCGTGAACCGCGGTCAGGGGTGTGCGGGGGACGGTCGGTTTCTGTCGACGCGACCGTCAACAGCCCCGGTAAGGGTAGCCTAAGCTAACCACATGTTCATTGGAATGTGTGCACTGCACCGGCCGAAAACGGTGCCCGGCTCCCGGTGCCACCGCGCCCGTACGGCGGCCACCCCGTGAGCGCCGCGACGGTCCCCGCCCCGCCGGAGACGGCGCCCGGCGCCCGCACCCCGCGCGGCCGGGCCGCGGTGCGCCCGGCCGGTCTGCTCCTCGGCCTGGTCCTCCTGTTCGCTGCGGCAGCCCTGTCGCTGGCCGTCGGCACCAAGGGGATACCCCTCGACCAGGTCTGGTCCGGCCTGTTCAGCCCCTCGGGCACCGAGAACGACGCGATCGTGCGGGACCTGCGACTGCCCCGCACCCTCATCGGCGCCGCCGTCGGCGCGGCCCTCGGCCTCGGCGGCGCGGTCATGCAGACCCTGACCCGCAACCCGCTCGCCGACCCCGGACTGCTCGGCGTCAACGCGGGCGCCTCCGCCGCCGTGGTCACCGCGATCGGCGTCCTCGGCATCACCTCGTTCACCGGGTACCTGTGGTTCGCCCTGGCCGGCGCGGCGGTCGCCGCCACCGTCGTCAACGCCCTCGGCGGCGGACGCTGGGCCACCCCGGTCCGCCTCGCGCTCGCCGGAACCGCCGTCAACGCGGCCCTGTTCGGCTACGTCAACGGCCTCTCGCTGTGGCATCTGAGCACCCTGGACGAGATGCGGTACTGGTCGGTCGGCACGCTCGCCAAGCGTGACGTGTCCCTGCTGCTCACCGTGGCGCCGCTGCTCGCGGCCGGCGCGCTGCTCGCCTTCGCGCTGGCCCGGCCGCTCGGCGCGATCGCGCTCGGCGAGGACCACGCGCTGGCGCTGGGCACCCGGGTGCGGCGGGTGCGGGTGCTCTCCGTCGTCGCCATCACCCTGCTGTGCGGCGGCGCGACCGCCGTGTGCGGGCCGATCGGCTTCATCGGGCTGATGATCCCGCACGCCGCCCGCGCGTTCTGCGGACCCGACCCGCGCTGGCTCATGCCGTACTGCGCGGTCTTCGCGCCGGTGCTGCTGCTCGTCTCCGACGTCGTCGGCCGGATCGTGGTGCCGCCGTCCGAGATCGAGGTCGGCACCGTCACCGCCTTCCTCGGCGGCCTCCTCTTCATCCATCTGGTACGGCAGCGGAAGGTGGCCCAGCTGTGAGCGTCGTGCGGGACGGCAAGCGGCACGAGGAGCGAGGCGGACGGAAGGACGGGACGCGGGGCGGCGGGGCCGCGGCGTCCCGGGTCCGCCTGCGGCGCGGACTGCTGCGCGCGGGGCGCTGGTCGGTGCGGTACGACCCCCGGTCGGTACTGGTCTGTGCCGTACTGGCCGCGCTGGCGGCGCTCGCGACGGTGCTGGCCCTCGGCACCGGGACCTACGCGCTGTCCCCGGTCGAGGTGGTCCGCACCCTCTTCGGCGACGGCCCGCCGGGTGCCGGGTTCGTGGTGCTCGACCTCAGGCTGCCGCGTGCGCTGGTGGCCGTACTCGTCGGATTCGGGATGGGCATGGCGGGCGCGGTGTTCCAGTCGCTCACCCGCAACCCGCTCGGCAGCCCCGACGTCATCGGGTTCGGCAACGGGGCCTCGGCCGGCGCGCTCGTCGCCATCATCGTCCTGGACGCGGGCGCGGCGCAGACGGCCGCCGGCGCGGTGTGCGGCGGCCTCGCCACCGCCGCGGCCGTCTATCTGCTGGCCTGGAAGCGCGGGGTGCACGGCTACCGGCTGGTCCTCGTCGGCATCGGCGCCTCCGCGGTGCTGGGCGCGGTGACCAGCTTCCTGTACCTGCGCGCCGACATCGGCAAGGCGGCCCAGGCCGCGAGCTGGACGATCGGTTCGCTCAACGCCCGGGACTGGAGCGACGTGGGGATCGCCGCGCTCGGCGTCGTGGCCCTCGGCCCGGTCGTCCTGGGGTACGCGCGGCGCCTGACCATGCTGGAGATGGGCGACGACACCGCCGCCGCGCTCGGGGTGCCGCCGGAGCGCAGCCGTCTGGCGCTGCTGAGCGCGGGCACGGGGCTGACGGCGCTGGCGGTCGCGGCGGCCGGTCCGATCCCGTTCGTGGCCATGGCCGCGCCGCAGCTGGCCCGCCGGGTGACGCGCGCGGCGGGCCCCAACGTCCTGCCCGCCGCCTGGATGGGCGCCCTCCTGCTCGCCGCGGCCGACCTCGCCACCCAGCGGGTGACCGGCTCGGCCCTGCTGCCGGTCGGCGTCCTGACCGGAGTGGCCGGCGGTGCCTATCTGGCGTGGCTGCTGCGCGGGGAGCGGCGGGGAGCCCGGCTGTGAGGCGCGCGCCGCTGCCGGGCGCCCTGTCCGGGCGCCCCGCCCGGGGGCGGGCACCCGCTCGCCGGGCCGGCCGGCGGCGTTCCGGCCGGCGGCGTCGTGCGAGGGGGCCTCGCCTCCGCCCCGGCGGGCCGCCCTCGTCGTCGCCGAGGGCCGCCACGTGCTCGACGTCGTCCGCGGCGGGCCGCGCGGGGCCGCGCACGCCGGCCGGGTCCCGGACGCACCGCGCGCTCACCGGTCCCGGGCGGCCGCCCGGCTCCGGTGACCGGCGCGTGGACCGCCCCCGGCCGGCGCTCCCGGAGCCGCAGCGGTTGATAGCCGGACGCAAAGGGATAATCCTGGACGACATGGAGCACGCCTCCGCTGCGGCGATCGTGGACACCGACGGCCTGGTGACGGGGTGGAGCGAGGGCGCCCGGCGACTGACCGGGTACCGGGCCGAAGAGGCCGTGGGCCGGCCCGCGCGCCACCTGCTCGCCCAGGACCCGGCGCCCGGAGCCGTGTCCGCCCTGTCCGGCACCGTCCTGGTGCGCCACCGCGACGGCTCCGCGCTGGCGCTGGCGCTGCGCGGCCGGCCGCTGCTGGCGGGGGACGGTTCACCGGGCGGGTACGCCGTCACCGTCGAGCAGCCGGGGGAGGACGCCTCCGCCCTGACCGGGCGGGCCTTCCAGCAGGCCTCGCTGCCGATGTCCGTGCACGACGTCGCGCAGCGGTACCTGTGCGTCAACGACACGGCGCTGCGGATGCTGGGGGCGACGGAGGACGAGCTGACCGGGCGGCGGCTCCCGGAGATCATGGAGGGCGCCGACGCCGACGGCCCGGGGTTCGAGGAGAAACTGCGGCAGGTCACCGAGACCGGCCGGCCCGTGTGCTACGAGACCTCCACACCCGCCTCCTCCCCGCTCGGCGAGCACGCCTGGCGGGTGGAGATGTGGCCGGTGCACGACGCGTCCGGCGCGGTGACCGCCGTCTCCATGGCCGCGTTCGAGACCACCGAGCAGCACCGGGCGCGGCAGCGGCTGGCCCTGCTGAACGAGGCCGCCGCGGGCATCGGCACCACCCTGGACGTGGTCCGCACCGCCGAGGAACTGATCGAGCTGCTGGTACCGCGCATGGCCGACTTCGCCGGCGTGGACCTGCTCGACTGGGTGCTGGGCACGGACGAACCGGTCGTGGAGTCGGCCACGGACGTCTCGCTGCGCCGGGTGGCCCACAGCTCCGCCACCGAGGACTACCCCCGGCCCACCCCGCACCTGGGCGAACGGATCGTCCACCCGACGTACTCGATGGCCGCCCAGGCGCTGCGGGAGGGCCGGGCGGTGCTCAGGGGACCGGGCGACCCGGACTTCGACCAGTGGATCCGGCTGCGCAACGAGCAGGCCCCGCACAACCGCGCCTGGCGCCGGAACCTGCGCTCGGCCCTGGCGGTGCCCCTGCGGGCCCGCGGCACCACCCTCGGGGTCGTGCTGCTCGCCCGCGGCGCGCCCGGGGAGGCGTACGTCGGCGACGACGTGGTCCTGGCCCAGGAACTCGCCAGCCGGGCCGCCGTCTGCGTGGACAACGCCCGCCGCTTCGCCCGGGAACGCAGCACCGCGCTGGCCCTGCAGCACAGCCTGCTCCCCACCGGCCTGCCGGGACAGGCGGCCGTGGAGATCGCCCACCGCTACCTGCCCTCCGGGTCGGCGGCCGGCATCGGCGGCGACTGGTTCGACGTGATCCCGCTCTCCGGCAGCCGGGTCGCCCTGGTCGTCGGCGACGTCGTCGGCCACGGCATCCCGTCCTCGGCGACCATGGGCCGGCTGTGCACGGCCGTGCGCACCCTCGCCGACGTCGACCTGCCGCCCGACGAGCTCCTCACCCACCTGGACGACCTGGTCGGCCACCTCGCCGCCGGCGGCGAGGGCGACGAGGCCGCCGAACTGGGCGCCACCTGCCTCTACGCCGTCTACGACCCCGTGTGCCGCCGCCTCACCGTGGCCGCCGCGGGGCATCCCGCTCCCGCCCTCCTGCTGCCCGACGGCAGCGTACGGCTGATCACCATGACCGCCGGTCCGCCGCTCGGCGTGGGCGGCCTGCCGTTCGAGGCCACGGAACTGGAGCTGCCCGAGGGCTCCGTCGTCGCCCTGTACACCGACGGTCTGGTCGAGGACCGGGTCCGCGACCTCGACCAGGCCACCGCCGAGCTGTGCCACGCCCTGACCGCGTCCGTGCCCTCGCTGGACGAGCTGTGCGACAGCGTGCTCAAGGCCGTGATGCCCGAGGACCCCCGCGACGACATCGCCCTGCTGCTGGCCCGCACCCGGTCGCTGGGCGCCGACCAGGTCGCCACCTGGAACATCTCCCCCGACCCGGCGCAGGTCGCCGCCACCCGGGCCTCCGTCATGGAACGGCTGGCCGCCTGGGGCCTGGAGGAGACGGCGTTCGTCACCGAACTCGTCGTCAGCGAGCTGGTCACCAACGCCATCCGCTACGGCGCCCCCCCCATCCAGCTGCGGCTCATCCGCGACCACAGCCTCATCTGCGAGGTCTCCGACGCCAGCCCCACCTCGCCGCACCTGCGCCGGGCGCACGCCTACGACGAGGGCGGCCGGGGACTGCTGCTGGTCGCCCAGCTCACCCAGCGCTGGGGCAGCCGGCCGGCCGGCGGCGGCAAGACCATCTGGGCCGAGCAGCCGCTGCCCCAGGACTGATCCCGCACGGCCCCGCCCCGTCAGAACTCCTCGTGCGTCTGCGGGTCGCCGCCCATCCGCCGCCGGGGACGGCCGGTGACCGCCCGCATCTGGTTCGCGTCCAGCTCGAAGCCGAAGACGTCCAGGTTCCGCCGCCGGCGCCCGGGGCCCGCCGGCTTCGGGATCGGCACCGCGCCGAGCTGGAGGTGCCAGCGCAGCACCGCCTGGCCGGGGGTCACCCCGTGGGCGCCGGCCACGGCGGCGACGGCCGGGTCGTCGAGCAGGTCGCTGCCCCGGCCCAGTGGACTCCAGCTCTCGGTGCGGATGCCCTTGCGCTCGTGGAAGGCGCGCAGTTCGTCCTGGGGGAGGAGCGGGTGCGGCTCGATCTGGTTGGCGGAGGGCAGCACGCGGTCTCCTCCTCCAGCCGTTCGATGTGCCCGACGGTGAAGTCGAAGACGCCGATCGACCGGACCAGGCCCTCCTCGCGCAGCTCGACCATGGCCTTCCAGGAGTCGACGTACCGGCCGACGCGGGGCAGCGGCCAGTGGATCAGGTACAGGTCGACGCAGTCCAGGCCGAGCCGGGCGCGGGACCGCTCGAAGGAGGCGAGGGTCTCCTCGTAGCCGTGGTGGCGGCCGGGCAGCTCGGTGGTGACGACGATCTCCTCGCGGGGCACGCCGGCGTCGGCCGCACCGAGGCCGACACCGGCCTCGGTGCGGTAGTTGGCCGCGGTGCCGATCAGGCGGTGGCCCAGGCCGAGCGCGTCGGCGACCGCCCGCCGCGCCTCGGCGTCGTCCATCGGCCAGGTGCCGAACCCCAGCGCGGGAAGCGACGTGCCGTCGTTGAGGGTGTGCGCCGGAATGCCGCTCGCGGAAACCTTCTCTCGGCCGCGTACGGGACGGACGGTGCCTCCAGCCTCCGGTACGGCACCGCGGTGATCAACCCGGCGGCGCGCTCCCGGACGTCCCCGAGGCGCTCTCGCCATACCCGGCGCGGGCTGTCACGCTCTCTGACATGACGACGGACAGGGGCATCGCGGAACGGACGGCACAGCCGGACGCGGGGGTCGAGGTGCGGCCCGCCGCGGGACACATCGGCGCCGACATCACCGGCGTGGACCTGGCCGGCGACCTCACCGACGCGCAGGTCGCCGCGGTCCGGGCGGCCGTCCTGCGCCACAAGGTGGTGTTCTTCCGCGACCAGCGGCTGGACCACGCCGCGCACGTTGCCCTGGCCCGGCGGTTCGGCGAACCGGTCGTCCTGCCCCGGCGCGGCAAGGCGTCGCCCCCCGGCTTCCCGGAGGTCGAGACGACCGCCGACCGGCTGGAGCTGGGCGGCCGGTTCGGCATGGAGCACGACGAGTGGCTCGCCCGGCGCCGGCACACCCTGCTGCGCGGCTGGCACTGCGACCACGGCGCCCGCGTCGACCCGCCCGCGGCGACCATCCTGCGCGCCGAGACCGTACCGCCTTACGGCGGCGACACCACCTGGTCCAACCTGGCCGCCGCCTACGCCGGGCTCTCCGCCCCGCTGCGCGCGTTCGCCGACGGACTGCGCGCCGAGCACCGCCTGGGCGTCGGCTACCAGCCCCGCCCGGGCGGCGACGCCTACCTCCGCCGCCTGCTGGACCACCAGATCGCCACCGTCCACCCGCTGGTCCGCGTCCACCCGGAGACGGGAGAACGGGTGCTGTACGTCAACGGCTACTACGTCGAGCAGATCACCGGCCTGACCCGCCCGGAGAGCGCGGCCGTCCTCCAGCTGCTGCTGGAGCAGGCGACCCGGCCCGAGTACACCGTCCGCTTCCGCTGGGAGCCGGGCAGCGTCGCCTTCTGGGACAACCGGGCCACCATCCACCTCGCGCCCGGCGACACCGCCCACCTGGACCATCCGCGGATCATGCACCGGGTGATGCTCGCCGGCGACGTGCCCGTCGGGGTCGACGGCCGCCCGTCCCAGCCGCTCACCGGGAGCGCTCCGGGCCGCTGGTGACCGTCACACCAGCGGGATCGTCACCTCGTCCTCGACCGGAGGGTCGGTCTCCTGCGCCCGGTTGCCGGTGGCGGCGAAACAGCGCAGGCGCACCGCCTCCGGGGTGACGTCCAGCCGCAGGAAGCACTTGAAGAAGGGCGGGCTGTACGTCGCCGACCCCGGTGAGAAGAGCTGCGTGTACATCTTGCGCACCGGCAGCCGGAACCGTTTCCTCTGCTCCGGCCGCCGCCCGGTGCCCAGCAGCCCGGCGACCAGCCGGACCCGCCGGGTGACCCGCGCCGCCCCGGCCCCCTGGGCCCGGGTCGGCCCGATGCCGAGCCGCTCGGCGACCACGGCGGCCGCCTCGGCCTCGGTGAGGGTGAGGAAGCGGCGCAGCCGCAGGCGGCGTCCGTAGAGCGCGCTGTAGAAGGCGAGGGAGTCGCCGCGCAGCGGGTAGCAGCGGAAGTCCCGCTCGGTGACGCCGCCGACCGAGACCCGGGGGATGGTGTGGGTGGCGTGCGTGAACGCCCCGCCGCCGCCCGCGACCACGTACTGGACCGTGCGGCCGTCCACGTCGACCGGGTAGCGCTGGTAGTTGTGGATGTCACCGCCGATCGCCGCGACGTAGTGGTGGGCCGGGTCCCGGACGATGTCGTCGACGGTGCCGCCGCCCTCGACGGGACACGGGTGGTGCTCCCCGTCCACGTACAGCGGGGAGCCGGTGACCAGGATCTTCGGCCGCGGTCCCCGGGACACGTCGCGCAGCCACGCCCCCTGTTCGGCGTCGACGGTCCCCAGCAGTCCGGTGTCGATGCCGACGATGCGCACCGGTCCCGCGTCGATCGCCCAGTACGGTCCCGGCTGGACGGCCCGCTGGGCGGGCGCCGACCGCAGCCGGCGTGCCTCGTCCAGACGCCGTCCGTCGTCCGGGCGCGGCCGGTGCCACAGCAGGGAGCGCAGCCAGGCGCGGGTCAGCGGCCGGGGTCCCGGCTCCGGCGGCAGCGGCGGGGCGTCGTCGCAGAAGACCCGCATGAAGCCGCCGAGGTCCTCGTACCAGTCGTGGTTGCCGGGTATCGCGTAGATCGGTGCCCGGTAGTCCCGGTAGGGGCGGAAGAACTTGGGGCCGTAGTCGTCGGCGCTGCCCACCGGATAGATCACGTCACTGGCGAGCACGGCGAACCGGGTGTCCCCGCCCGCCCGCAGCAGCCCCGGCACGACGGCGTACTGCGGATCGCCGCCCTCGCCCGTGTCGCCGATGACCAGGAAGGAGAACCGGTCGGGGTCGTCCCGGCGGATCACCTTGTCGGCGGGGGCCCCGGCCGCCGCCCGCTGCGCCACCCAGCGCTGGCGGGTACGGCCGGTGGGATCGCCGAACCAGGAGGCCAGCACGCCGTTGCGGGCGGCCCACAGCGTCCGGGGGTCCAGCCAGGAGATCTTCTCGACCCGCTCCGGCACGAGCCGCCGGTACGCGCCGCGCTCCGCGGCGCCCCAGCCGGCGCCTTCCGCGGTGTCACGTGAGGAATCAGCCATCCCGGCACCGTAACAACGCCTGCCGGCCCGGCCGGAGGCGGGACGGCCGGTCAACGACGGCCATACGGAACGCAGTTCGCGTACCCGCCGACGCCGTTGCCGGGAAAACGGCCGTCAGCGCCGCGAGGCCGGCGCGGAGTCCGTGGGCGAGGCGGCCGGCGGATGCGGCACCCCGTCGTGCGGGGCGGACCGTCCCGACGGCGCCGGGGCGCGGCCCCGGCCGTCCTCGCCCAGGACCAGCAGCGGGTCGAACATGACCACCACCCCGGCCAGCACCAGGAAGAGGACCGGACCGAGCAGCATCGGCAGCAGCAGGGAGGCGGGCGATTCGCCGTCCCAGGTGCCGCCCGGGGCGCCGTGCACATGGACGCTGACCGCGGCCATCCCCGTGTAGTGCATCCCGGCGACCGCCACGCCCATGACCATGCTGGCCCCGAGACTCGCCAGGAAGCCCCGGACGCTGACCGCCGCCCACAGCGCGGCGCTCGCCGCCACCACGGCGATCACCAGGGAGAGCCCGACCGTCAGGACGTCGTAGCGCAGGTCGCCGTCGAGCCGCAGCGCGGCCATGCCCAGGTAGTGCATGGCCGCCACCCCCAGCCCGGTGACCGGGCCCGCCAGGGCCAGCGTGCCGGGCCCGGTCCCGCGGTAGCCCACCATGAACACGCCGGCGCCGACCACGCAGACCGCCACGAGGAGGCTGAGCACGGTGAGCGGCGCGTCGTAGCGGACCCGGGTCTCCTCGACGTGGAAGCCCATCATGGCGATGAAGTGCATCGTCCAGATCCCGCAGCCGATCGAGGCCGCGCCCAGCCCCAGCCAGCCCGCCTTGGAGGACCGGGGGCCGAGCAGCGTCCGCACCGTGCAGCGCAGCCCCAGCGCCCCGCCCAGGCAGGCCATCACATAGGCCGCCACCGGGGTCACGAGCCCGTACCGGAACCCGCCGACCGTGCCTTCCATGAGCCAACTCCCCCCGAAGCCCTGGCAAGTGGTGCAGGAAGGTTTCTACGGGACCCGGTCGTGCAATTGCAAGGGTTTCCGGAGGCGGGGCGGAACGTCCTCTTGCGGAACCGCTCCCTCAGAACGCCCGCTCCAGCAGGTCCAGCAGGGCCGCCCAGTGCCGTTCGGTCGCCGCCTCGTCGTACGCGGCGGTGTCGGCCTGGGTGTAGCCGTGCGCCGCGCCGGCGTAGACCTCGCAGCGGTGCCGGACGCCGGCCCCGGCCAGCGCCGCCGCCAGCCGCTCCTGCTGCTCCGGCGGCATGGCGTGGTCCTGGTCGGCGTGGGCGAAGTACACCTCGGCGGTGATCCGGTCGGCCAGCAGGTGCGGGCTGTCCGGGTCCTCGCCGGCCAGCCCGGCGCCGTGGAAGCCGGCCGCCGCGGCCACCCGGCCGGGGTAGGTGCCCGCCGTGTGCAGCGCGAGCCGCGCGCCCATGCAGTAGCCGGTCAGCGCGACCGGCCCGTCGGCCGCCTCCGGGCACGCGGCCAGCCAGTCGAGGTACGCCCGCGCGTCCCGCATCGCGAGGTCCGGGGTGAGGGACCGCATGATCGGGCCGAGCCGCTGGAAGATCTCCGGCCGGGCCTGCGGGTCGATGAACTCCGGCAACGGGACGACCGGCGCCCGCCCGTGCCGGTAGAAGACGTTGGGCAGCAGGACGGTGTACCCGGCCCCGGCGAGCCGGTCGGCCATGGACCGCAGCTGCGGGCGCGGCCCGAAGGCGTCCATGTAGAGCAGGACCGCGGGATGCGCCCGCCCGTCGTCGGGACGGGTCAGATACGCGTCGGCGGTACCGTCCTCGGTGGGGATGTCGACGGCGGTTCCCTGTACGGCGGTCATGGCTGGGCTGCCTCTCTGCGGTGACGTCGGCACACGGCCGCCCGCGGCGCGGGCGGACCGGGGTCATCGTGACACGCCCGGTCCCCGCGGCGCCCCGCTCCCCGGCCCGGCAAGACCCCCCTGACCTGCGCTTGGGCGTCCTTTTACCCGCTGAGTCGAAGCACGTCGGATCGTATTCGCTGACTCGAAGCGCGCCGGGTCGTACCCGCTGACTCGAAGCGCGCCGGGTCGTACCCGCTCACTCGAAGCGCGTCGGATCGCCCGCCCCACGCCGCACGATCTCCGCCTCGCCGCCCGAGAAGTCGACGACCGTCGTCGGCTCGGTGCCGCAGTCCCCCGAGTCGACGACCGCGTCGAGCACGTGGTCGAGCCGGTCCTTGATCTCCCAGCCCTGGGTCAGCGGCTCGTCCTCGCCGGGCAGCAGCAGCGTGCTGGACAGCAGCGGCTCGCCCAGCTCGGTGAGCAGGGCCTGGGTGACGACGTGGTCGGGGATGCGCACACCGACGGTCTTCTTCTTCGGGTGCTGGAGCACGCGCGGCACCTCGCGCGTCGCGGGCAGGATGAAGGTGTAGCTGCCGGGTGTGGACGCCTTCAGCGCCCGGAACACGTCGTTGTCGATCCGCACGAACTGGCCGAGCTGCGCGAAGTCCTGGCACACCAGGGTGAAGTGGTGCCGGTCGTCCAGCTTGCGGATGGACCGGATGCGGTCGACGCCGTCCCGGCTGCCCAGCCGGCAGCCCAGCGCGTAACAGGAGTCCGTCGGATAGGCGATCAGCGAGCCCGAGCGGACGCTGTCGGCGACCTGGGCGATGCTGCGCGGCTGGGGGTTGTCGGGGTGCACGTCGAAGTACTTCGCCATCCGTCGAGCTTAAGCCCCGGTCCCCGTCCGGACCGACCGGGCCGCCGGGCCGGGATGATGGAGGGCGGGGAACGCTCCGAGAAGAGAGGGACGACGTGGCGGGCGGGGACGAGGACAGCAGGCACGTGCGGTGGGCGGAGGAACTGCTCGGCCGTCTGAAACCGGCCGACGGCGACGTGGGCGGCGTCGTGGACTGGCTGGCCGGCGCCCTGCACGCGGCCGTGTCGCTGCGCGACGGCACCGGACGGCTGCTGGCCGGCACCCCGGTGGAGCCGGACGAGCGCCTGGTGCGGGACCTCACCGCCGGCCGGATCACCTCCGCGGCCTTCGAGGACGCCGGACGCCATCTGCGCCTGGTCCGCGTGGACCACGGCGGCGCGGAGCCGGCCGCCGTGCTCGCGGTGGCGCGCGAGGCGCCCTTCGACCGCACGGCCTCCACCGTCGTCGCGCACACCGGGCGGGCGCTCGCCCTGCTGCTGGCCGCCCGCGCCTCGGCCGCGGCCGGGTACCGGCTGGAGCGGGCCACCTCCGACCTGCGCCTGGCGATCCTGCAACTGCTGATGGTCGAGGAGATCGTCTCCGCGCGCCGGGTCGCCGCGGGGTTCTGGCCGGGACTGCTCGACGCGGACACGGCCGGCGTCTACGTCGTGGAGACCGCCCCCGACCGGCGCGACCGGCTCGCCCGGGAGTGCCGGGAGGCCACCGGGGAGCGCGCCCTCGTCGTGCGCTGCCCCGCCATGGACGGCCATGTGATCGTCGTGGCGCCCCGTGAGGACACCGGCGAACAGCTGCGGACGCTGGTCCGGCGGCACCCCGGGGCCCTGCTCGGCGGCAGCGTCCGGCAGAGCCTGGTGCGCACGGCCACCGCCTACGGCCAGGCCGTCAGCGCCCTGGCCGTCGCCCGGATCCGCCCGGAGCGGGCGGCCGTGTACGCCGAGCGGACCTCTCCCGAGCGGCTGATCGACCCGGCGGCGCTGCGCGGCTGGACGGCTCGGGTACTGCGCCCGCTGGACGGGCTGGCGCACCACACCCGGGCCGAACTGCTCGCCACCACCCGGCTCGGCCTGGAGTTCACCGCCGTCAACGCGGCCAAGATACTCGGCATCAGCCGCAACACCGTCCGGGCCCGCATGGACCGGGTCGCCGCGCTGCTCGGCACGGACTTCGCCGACCTGGCCGTCCGGGCCACCGCGCACCTCGCCCTGAACGCCGAGGCCGGCTTCGCCCCGCACCCCGCCGGCCGGGACGCCGGGCGGCCGGACCGCGTCTGCCTCACCGAGCTGCTGACCGAGCCCGCGCCGCGCGCCTGGGCCGGTGACCTCCTCGGCCGGCTGGAGTCCGACCCCCGCGACCTGCGCCGCACCCTGCGCACCTGGATCGCGGCCGGCGGCAACGCCGAGCGGACCGCGCGGACGCTGGGCCTGCACCCGCAGACCGTGCGCGACCACATCCGCGGCGCCGAACCGGTCCTGGAGCGGCGGCTGCTGGCCGGCGGCGGTGACCTGTACGAGGTCGTCCTGGCCCATCTGGCCGTGGGGGACCTCGACCGTCCCGCGCTGTGCGGCACGAAAGCGGACCATCCGGACTCACCTGTGCACGGGTGAGTCCCCGGGGCCGGGCAGCGGGCACCGGCACGCTTCACAGCGGCCGGGCCGCCCCCCTAGGTTCGGACACCACGGGGGCGCGACGCGGGGGCACGACCGGAACGGGGGACCGGTCGCGCCTCCGCGTCTTCCGTTCGGTCAGCCGTTGGGCAGGATCACCGCGCGGCCGTTGACCTTGCCCTGGTGCAGCCGCTCGTAGGCGAGCGGGGCGTCGTCGAGGGAGTACGTCTCGGTGTGCACCGACACCGCTCCCGCGCGGGCCAGCGCCAGCACCTCCACCAGCTCGCCGCGGCTGCCCCAGTAGGGCGCCGACACCGACACCTCGAACGGCGTCAGGCCGAACCCGACCGGGAACGGCTCCCCGCCGATGCCGACCAGCGCGACGTCGGCCTCGACGCCCGCGACGCCGCCGGCGGTCCTGACGGTCGGCGCCGCGCCGACGAAGTCGAAGACCGCCTGGGCGCCGGCCGGCCCGGTGATCTTCCGGACCGCCTCGACGGCCCCGGCGTCGGAGAGTACGGTCTCGTGGGCGCCGACCTCACGGGCCAGGCGCAGCTTGTCCTCGCTGACGTCGAGGGCCACGACCCGGGCGGGACTCAGCGCGCGCAGCAGTTGGACGGCGACGTGCCCGAGACCGCCGGCGCCGATGACCACGGCGGTCGAGCCCGGGCCGAGCTTCGGCAGGGACTTCTTGACGGCGTGGTACGGCGTCAGCCCGGCGTCGGTCAGCGGCACCGCCGCGACCGGGTCGAGACCGTCCAGCGGGACCAGGTGGCGGGAGTCGTCGACGAGCAGGTACTCCGCCATCGACCCGGGGCGGCCGAGCCCCGGCGGGCGGATGCCCAGTTCCTCGGCGCGCAGGCAGTAGTTCTCCTTGCCCTCCGCGCACTTGGCGCACCTGCCGCAGCCCCAGGGGCCGTAGACGGCGACCGCGTCGCCCTCGCTCAGACCGGTGACCCCCTCGCCGAGCGCGGCGACCGTGCCGACGCCCTCGTGACCGAGGGTGAGCGGAAGCTCGTACGGGAAGCCTTCGGCGGGCCAGCTCATCACGGCGATGTCGGAGTGGCACACGCCCGCGGCGGTGACTTCCAACAGCACCTGGCCGGGCCCGGGTTCCGGGTCGGGGACCGTGACCACCTCGGGGGGTGCCCCGATGGTGCGGTACTGCAGAGCCTTCATGGTCGAACTCCTTCGCTCCGTTGTCTCCCCCGTGGACGGGGGGACTCAGACGGCGGTGTGGGCGCCGTCGACCAGGTGGTGGCCGCCCGCGGCACAGGACGCGCGGCCGGACAGCGGTGAGGCGCTCGGCCCGGCGGCCTCTTCGGAGCCGGGCGGCCGGGCGGGCGCGGGACGGCCGGGCCGTCGCGGGCGTCCCGGTCCGCGGCCCCCGGCGGCGGTGTCCCGACGGAGCCGGGGCCGGCCGCGTCGGTCCGAACGCCCTCGGCGGCGCGCTCGGCGGCGGCGGTCCCGGTCGGTCCGGTGACGCCGTGCTCGACGGCGGCGCACACCGGGAGGCCGGCGGAGCCGGCCCCGCCGGGGACGGGGGCGGTGCCGGCGGGGGCGGCGTACGCGGCGCTCATGGTGTTCTCACCCTTCGGTGGCGCCGCCGGGGAACGCGGCCACGATCTGCGAGGCCAGGGCGTCGTAGGCATGGTCCACGAGGGCGGCGAGGTCCGCGGCTCCCGAATTCTGGTCGCCGGTCCGGGCCCAGACGCGCAGCGCGGCCATCAGGACTCCGGCGGCGGCGTCGACGACGGCGGCCGGACGCACGTCACGGCTGCTGTCCGTGCCGAGCCGGTCGGCGACGATGCGGACCGACTCCTCCTGGGCGTCGACCCGGATGCGCTGGTAGGCGCCGAAGAGGGCGGGCTCGCTGTCGACCAGGGCCAGCAGCCGCCGCATCCGCGGGCACAGCTGCCGCGGCGGGTCGTCCGGGTCGGTCAGCCACGCGTGCACCGCCCTGCGGTAGGCCAGCAGCGGGGGCTCGTCGGCCGGGCGGCACCGCAGCAGCACGTTGATCCGGTCGCCGTCGCGGCGGACGAAGTCCAGGGCGGCGTCCTCCTTGCCCGCGAAGTGCCGGCTGAAGGTGCGGCGGGTGACGTCCGCGCGCTCGGCGATGGCCTCCACGGTCGTGGCCGCCGTCCCCTGGCCGAGGATCAGGTCGCGGGCCGCGGCCGACAGCGCGTCCCGGGTCTGCCGCGCCCTGCGCCGGCGCCGGTCGCCGGGGACGCCGGGGAGCTGTGGGGACTCCGCTGCCGTCATGCGGTTCACGATACACCTGAGATGTCCCAGTGGGACATGTGTCCTGCTGGGACATGAGAGGGCTCGGCCGAGGAGGGCGGACGGTCCTTCCCGGCGCCGTGTGCCGCAGCGGGGCGGGGGTACCCGGCCGCTCCGGAAAGGCCCCCAGAGGGCTCCGGCCGGACCGACGTGTGAAGAGGAGGCCCCGCATGACCAGCGGAGCGGAGACCGGCGGTGTGACCGGTACGCAGGACAAGGACTACAACCTCATCTGGTACGTCCAGTCGTGCCTGGACAACGCGCTGCGCCTGGAGACGTACATCCAGGACGCCGAGCGGAACGAGGACACCGAGGTCGCCGAGCTGTTCCGCAAGGCCCAGGCGGACAGCCGCAAGGGCGCCGAACTGGGCAAGGAACTGCTGCGCGCCCGGCTCGCCGAGAGCTGACCGCCTTACGCCCCGCGACCCGGCCACCGTGAGGGACGCGGTGTCCGGGCCCGCCCGTGCGGAGGCGGCCGTCGGAGTGTTCCGCATCCGCCGGCGGTGTGCCGCGCAGCGGTGGTGACCGCACGAGGCCCGTGGTGAGCCGTTCGGCCCCCCGGCCGGTCGCGGGCGTCCCCGGGCCGTGCCAAGGTCACAAGTGACGGTCCCGCGCGGCCGGGTACCCGGCACGTCCACGCGACCGGCCGCCGGCCGCCGCATCCCCTCGCGCGTCGCCCGCGGTGGCACACGAGTCGAAGGAGCCGAAGGAAAATGACCGACGTATCGAGCCAGGGTCCCGTTCCCGGCGACGACCGGAAGGTGCTCACCGACCGGCAGGGACACCCGATCTACGACAACCAGAACCAGCGCACGGTAGGCGCCCGCGGGCCCGCCACGCTGGAGAATTACCACTTCTTGGAGAAGATCAGCCACTTCGACCGGGAGCGCATCCCCGAGCGCGTCGTCCACGCCCGCGGGGTGACCGCGTACGGCTTCTTCGAGGCCTACGGCGCCTGGGGCGACGAGCCGATCGACCGGTACACCCGGGCCAAGCTGTTCCAGGAGCGCGGCAAGCGCACCGACATCGCCCTGCGGTTCTCCACCGTCATCGGAGGACGCGACTCCTCCGAGGCCGCCCGCGACCCGCGCGGCTTCGCGGTGAAGTTCTACACGGAGGACGGCAACTGGGACCTGGTCGGCAACAACCTGGGCGTCTTCTTCATCCGGGACGCGATCAAGTTCCCGGACGTCATCCACGCCCTCAAGCCCGACCCGGTCACCTTCGAGCAGCAGCCCCGGCGCATCTTCGACTTCATGTCGCAGACCCCGGAGTGCATGCACATGCTGGTCAACCTGTTCAGCCCGCGCGGCATCCCGGCCGACTACCGCCACCAGCAGGGCTTCGGCGTCAACACGTACAAGTGGGTCAACCGGGCCGGCGAGACCAAGCTCGTCAAGTACCACTGGATGCCCAAGCAGGGTGTGCGCAGCATGACCGAGGAGGACGCCGCCAACGTGCAGGCGCACTCCACCGGCCACGCCACCAAGGACCTCTACGAGGCGGTGGCGCGCGGCGACTACCCCGAGTGGGAGCTGCTCGTCCAGATGATGGACGACCACGACCACCCGGAGCTGGACTTCGATCCGCTGGACGACACCAAGACCTGGCCCGAGCAGGAGTTCCCGCCGAAACCGGTGGGCCGGATCGTGCTGAACCGGATGCCGGAGAACTTCTTCGCGGAGAACGAGCAGATCTCCTTCGGCACCGGCGTCCTCGTCGACGGCCTGGACTTCTCCGACGACAAGATGCTGGTCGGCCGGACGTTCTCGTACAGCGACACCCAGCGCTACCGGGTCGGCCCCAACTACCTCCAGCTCCCGGTCAACCAGGCCAAGAACGCCACCGTGCGCACCAACCAGCGCGACGGCTTCATGGCGTACCACAACGACGGCGGGGAGAACCCGTCGGTCAACTACGAACCGTCGATCACCGACGGCAGCCTGCGGGAGGCCGAGTACCCCACCCACGACGAGCAGGGGCCGGAGATCCGCGGCCGGGTCACCCGCAAGCGCATCCCGCGCACCAACGACTACCTCCAGGCCGGCCAGCGCTACTGCCTGATGGAGCAGTGGGAGCGCGACGACCTGGTGAAGAACTTCGTCAACCTGCTCTCCCAGTGCGACCGGCCGGTGCAGGAACGCATGGTGTGGCACTTCCTGCTGGTCGAGAACGACCTCGGGCTGCGGGTCGGCGAGGGTCTGGGCATCTCGCCCGAGGACGTGGCGGGCCTGGAGCCGCTGGCCAGCCAGGACCTCACCGACGAGGACCGCAAGCGGCTGTCCAACCTCGGCAAGAACCCGCCGCGTGACGTCGAGGGCCTCACCATGACCCACTGCGTGCCCAACGAACGGCACGTGGTGACCCGGTGAGTCAGCTCCGCAGCGCCGCCCGGGCCACCGCGACGGCCCGCTCGGCGTAGCCCCGGCCGAACAGCACGGCGTGCACCAGCAGCGGGAACAGCTGGTGCACGCCGACGCGTTCCGCCCAGCCCGCGGCGAGCGGCGCCGCCCCGTCGTAGGCGTCGAGCACGGCCTCCAGGTGCGGGCAGCCGAACAGGCGCAGCATCGCCAGGTCGGTCTCCCGGTGGCCGCCGTGCGCCGCCGGGTCGATCAGCCGGACCGCGCCGTCGGCGCCCCACAGCACGTTGCCGTTCCACAGGTCGCCGTGCAGCCGGGCCGGTGGCTCCGGGGGACCGGCCAGCTCGGGCAGCCGCACACAGACCCGTTCGACGTCGGCGGCCTCCGCCGGACGCACGGTGCCGTCGTCGACCGCGCGGCGCAGATACGGCAGCACCCGGTGCTCGGCGTACCAGCCGGGCCAGTCCGCGCCAGGGGTGTTGCGCAGGGGCGCCCGGCCGATGGACGCCCGCTCCGGCCCGCCGGGCGGTGCGGCGCCGAACGCGGCGGCCCCGGCGGCGTGCAGCGCGGCCAGCTCCCGCCCGAACCGCTCGGCGGCCCGCACGTCCGGCGGGCCCTCGGCCACCAGGTCGGTGACCAGCCAGCGCCGGTCCGCGCCGCGCACCGCGGGCACCCGGACCGCCCCGGCGGCGGCCAGCCAGCGCAGCCCGGCAGCCTCCGCCCGGACCGCCTCCTCGTCGTCGCACCGCTTGACCATCACCGTCCGCCCGTCGTCGAGGGCGACCTCGGCGAGCCCGGCTGACCGCCGGCGCTCGCCCGTCACCGCCCGTCCGGTGAGCCGGGCCGCCGCGGCCCCGGGGCCCTCCGCGTCCGTCGTGTCCATGGCGGCCACCCTAGTCCCGGGCAGGGGCCGACCCGGTGAATACCGCCGCCCACGCCGATCGAACGGCCCGGGAGCGGGGGACCGGTGGGATCATGACCAGTTCAGCGTTCCCCCGCACGATCATCCTGCCGCCCCCCGTCTGCGAGCAGGCCGCACAGCACCTCGAACACGCGGTGCGGCGGGCCATCGACGGTGCCGCCGCACCGTGGCGGGTCTTCCGCGGCGCCGACGACCGGGACTTCGAGATCCCCGTCCCGGTGGTCGAGCAGGCGGCGGGCTGCCTGCTGGTGCTGGCCGCCGAGAGCGCCCAGAACCTGCGCCCCTCGGCCCTGCGTGCCCTGATCACCGTCGCCCTCCACCTGCGGGACGCCGCCGAGGCCGTCCGCCGCCCCACCCTCCCGAGCACCCCGTGGTGACCTGGTGGACGGACCCCGTGGGCGGCCTGACTCAGCCGCCCGTGACGCGCAGCGACGCCCACAGCGCCACCGTGGCCGCCACCAGCGTGGACGGTACGGTGATCAGGCCGAGCCGGGTGAAGCGGCCGAGGTCCGCGGCGATGCCGTGCTGGTGCAGGACGCGCCGCCACAGCAGGGTGGCGAGCGAGCCGACGTAGGTCAGGTTGGGGCCCAGGTTCACGCCGATCAGCACCGCCAGGACGGGCCCGGGGCCGGCCGGCGCGGCGAGCGGCAGCAGGGCCAGCACGGCCGGCAGGTTGTTGACCAGGTTGGCCAGGACGGCGGCCACCGCCGCCAATCCGAGCAGGGCCGGCAGCGAGTCCCCCGCGGGCAGCACCCGGGCCGGCTCGTCGGCCGGACCGCCCGCCACCACGGCCCGCACCACGACGCCGAGGGCCAGTACGAAGAGGCAGAACAGCGGGGACGCGGCACCGGCCAGTTCCCGGACGGTGGCCCGGCGCCGCAGCAGCGCTCGGCCGCCGAGCAGGACGACACCGCCCAGCGCCGCCCACGCCGGTTCCAGCCCGAACGGAGAGGTGACGGCGAACCCGGCCAGCGTCAGGGCCAGTACGACGAGCGTGAAACGGGGAACGGCCGGCTCCGCCGTCTCCTGCGTCCCCGGCCCCCCTCGTTCTTGGGCCTCTTGAGTCTCTTGGGCCTCCTGCCTCCCGCGTGGAGCGGCTTCCGGTGAGGCGGGCGCGGTGAGGTCGGCGCGGAAGAAGCGGCGGAAGACCACGTACTCGACGGCGACCGAGACCAGCCACGGCAGCGCCATCAGCACGGCGAACCGGGTGAAGGTCAGCCCGCTCGCGGTGAACGCCAGCAGGTTCGTCAGGTTGGAGACCGGCAGCAGCAGCGACGCGGAGTTGGCCAGGTGCGCGGTGGCGTACAGATGCGGACGCGCCGGGGCGCCCGTCCGGGCGGCGGTGGCCAGGACCACGGGGGTGAGCAGTACGACCGTGGCGTCCAGACTGAGCACGGCGGTGACCGCGCAGGCCAGCACGAACACCCCGGTCAGCAGCCGCCGCGGATCGCTCCCGTAGCGGCGGGCCACCAGCGCGCCGGCCGCTTCGAACAGCCCGTCCCGGGCGCACAGGTGCGCCAGCACCAGGATCAGCGCGAGGAAGCCGACGACCGGCAGCAGGCCGCGGACCTGCGCCCAGGCGGCGTCCGGCGGGACCGCGCCGAGTGCCACGGCCAGGGCGGCGGCGGGTACGGCGGCCGTGGCCTCCGGCAGGCCCCGGGGACGTACGACGGCGAAGACCAGCACGCCCAGCAGCAGGGCGACCGGGACGGCCTCGGAGAGGACGGCGGTACTCAGCGGTTCTCCTCCGGCTTCGTGCTCAGCGGACCGGGAGACGGCGGTCGGCGGTCGGCGGTCGAGCGCCAAGGATCGCACTCCGGTCCCCGACGGACACCGCGCCGCCGGGGTCCGCGGCCCGGATGTGGCCGAAGCCACGGCGTCGGCGAGATCCGGGCCACGGACCCGTCCGGACGCCGCGGGCTACGGTGGCCGCTGCCCCACCCCATCGAAGAACCGTTCGGACGGCTCGGCAGTGCACGCAGAACTCTCCCCGGTCATCGCGGCCACCACCCGGTGGCTGACACGCTCCTACCCCGCGTACGGCGGCGCGTTCTCCGCCGCGCTCTGTGAGGCGCAGGCCCGCCAGGCCGTGACGGTCGCGGCCCTGCTGCGCCACCCGACGCCGATGGACGCCGCGCTGGTCGGTGTCGCGGGGCCCGGCGGCTCCGCCCGGCTGGACCGGATATCGGGCGCGGACGACGCCGTGACCGGTGCGCCAGGCGAGCACGCCTGGCGCAGCTGGGTCGACGAGGCCGTGGCGAGCTGGGCGGCCTGTCTGCTGGGCGACGCGGAACTGGCGGACCGGGCGGTCGCCGCGCTCGCTGATGAGGGTGTGGTGGGGGAGGACGGGGCGGTGGCCGTACCCGCTGATGAGGGTGTGGTGGGGGAGGACCGGGCGGTGGCCGTGCTCGCTGATGAGGGTGTGGTGGGGGAGGA
Organism: Streptomyces sp. SYSU D01066-1; assembly: GCF_054956795.1. Classification (NCBI taxonomy): domain Bacteria; kingdom Bacillati; phylum Actinomycetota; class Actinomycetes; order Kitasatosporales; family Streptomycetaceae; genus Streptomyces; species Streptomyces sp. SYSU D01066-1. Next base: position 45,767 of record NZ_JBUDHV010000045.1, read on the forward strand.
CGGGGCGGTGGCCGTGCTCGCTGATGAGGGTGTGGTGGGGGAGGACGGGGCGGTGGCCGTACCCGCCGACGGCCGTGCCGTGTCGGCGGACCCGGCCACGACGGCCCTGTCCGCCGGGTACCGGCGGCTGCTCGCGCCCGACGCCGCGGACCGCCGGGCCGCCGCCCTGCTGCGCCACCCCGATCTGCTCGCCCCCGTCGCCGGCCTCCACCGCGCCCAGCTCCTGGCCCGCCTGGCCCCGGGCTCGGCGCGGGCCGCCTGAGCGCCGTCCGCGGGCCGGGGAGTCCGCGCCGGCCGCCGCTCGGGCGGGCGGGCCCTGCGCGCACGAGCCGCGGCCGGCCGCCGGGGCGGCACGCCGGCGGACCGGAGCGTCGGCTCCCTCGCTTCGTACGGTCACCGGGAGGAGGCGCCGTCGACGTGGCCGTCGGCACCGGTGGTGCGGTCAGGCCGCCGGGGTCAGGACGGGCCGGGCCGGGGCGTCGGCGCCCTCGGCCCGTACGGGCACCGTGACCGGCACGCGGCGCCGGGACAGCAGATGCCCCGCGCCGATCGTGGCGGCGATGAGCAGACCGCCGGTCACCAGGGCGCCCCGCGCGCCGGCCAGCTCCATCAGCAGACCGAGCGCCGGCGGACCGCCGAGTCTCCACACCGTGCCGACGCTGCTCCACACGCCCAGCACCCGGCCCCGCATGCGGGCGGGCGGATCGGTCTGCAGGACCGCCGTGGCGGCCGTGTCGGAGACGGACTCCACCACCGCCATCGGCAGGACCATGACCAGCAGGACGGCCATCGACGGCGACACGCCCGCCACGGCCTGGAACAGCCCGCCGGCCGCCGCCAGCGCGCCCACCAGACGCACCGACGGCCGCCGCAGCCGGGCGCCCAGCACCGCGCCGACGATGCCGCCGGCCGCGAGGACGGTGGAGACCGTGCCGAACGACCCGGCGCCACCCGCGAGCGGCCCGGTGACGAGCACGGCCAGGGTCAGCTGGTAGTTGCGGCCGAAGACCGCGCTGACCCCGTAGACCCCGGCCAGCACCAGCAGCCGGGGGCGCCGCGCGAAGAAGGCCAGGCCCTCGCGCACCTCCGCCCCGGCCGCCGCGGGACGCCGGGACGGCTTCCCGCCCGCCGCGGACCGCTCGGCCGCCGCGCGCACCGGACGCAGGAAGGGGATGACAAAGGCCACGAACAGGAACGACAACCCGTTGGCCGCGTAGGCCGAGGCCGTGCCCAGGAAGGCGACGGCCGCCCCGGCCAGCGCGGTGCCGGTGAGCCGGCCCGCCTGGTGGACCAGGGCGCCCACCCCGATCGCGGAGGGCAGGTCCTCCGCCGGGACCAGGTCGTTGCCCAGCAGGGAGCAGGCCGGACCGTCGACGGTGGCGATGACACCGGTCACTGCGGCCAGCACCATCAGGGACGTCATGTCGAGGCGGTCCAGGGCCACCAGGACGGCCGTGGTGAAGGCGACGGCACCGAGCAGGGCCTGGCTGACGGCGGCCGTCAGCCGGCGCGGCCAGCGGTCGACGGCGGCCCCGCCGAGGACGCTGATGAGCAGGGCGGGCGCGGCCTGGACGGACATCGACAGACCGGTCGCGGCGGCGGACCCGGTGATCTGGAGCACCATCAGGTTCTGCACCGTCAGCTGCATCCACGTACCGGCGTTCGACACGAAGTTCGCGACCGACCACCAGCGCATGCCGCGGTGGCGCAGGGACCGCCACGGCGAGCGGGACGGGGACGGGGACGGGGACGGCACGGGGGCCGGGAAGGGCGCGGGGGCCTGCGGGGCCGGGGCGGGGGAGGAAGGCACGTTGCGTCACTCGGGAAGGCCGGGAGGGGGCCCGGAGGGGGAGGGGGACCGGAGCGAGGAAACCGGCTGCGCTGCACGGTCGCTCCACAAGGCCGCGGTACGGCGCCGACCATGGTGGCAGAGGGGGACGGCGAGCCGACGACGGAACGTGTCCGCCGCGCGGCCGGGACACGCCCAACACGTCGCCCCCGAGGGCTGCTTGGCACGGCGAGTGCGGTTGCTCACAGGCGTCCGCGCGGACTGCCGCGCCGTGACCCCGGACACAGCGGCCGGTCCCCGTCCCGCACGTCAGGGGGTCAGGGGGCACGACAGGCGTCGGAGCATGAAGACGACGCGGCGGGGGACTCGGGGCGAGGCCGTCAGCGCCGGGCGGAGGAAGGTCTCCCCATGATGCCGATGGCGGCGTTCGCCGTGCGGACCGGGGCCAGGGCCCCCTGGGACCGGGCCCTGGTGACGGGGGGCGCGGGGTTCCTCGGCTCACACCTGTGCACCCGGCTGCTGGATTCGGGTGTCGAAGTCGACTGTCTGGACGACCTCTCGACCGGCCGGGCCGAGAAGGTGGCCCACCTGGCGGGACGCCCCGGCTTCCGCTTCATGGCACGGAACGTCGCGGACCCCGGCCTCCCGGACGCCCTCGCCGGGTCCTACGACCTGGTGCTCCACCTGGCCGGTCCGGGCCGCCCGGCCGCCCGGCCGCCTGGCCGGACCGGCCGCTGGACCTGCTCGACACCGCGAGCACGGGCACCCGCGCCGCCCGGGACGGCGCCCGGTTCCTGCTCGCCTCCACGCCGCCGCGCACGGGCCCCGGCCCGGCCGACCCCTTCTCCCCGCACGGGGCGTACGCCGAGGCGGTCCGGTTCTCCGAGGCGCTGGTCGCGGTGCGGGCGGGCGACCCCGCCTCTAACGCCGGGATCGTACGGCTGTTCGCCACTTGCGGGCCCCGGATGCGGACGGACGACGGCGGGGTACCGGGCGTCCTCCTGGAACAGGCCCTGGCGGACCGGCCGGTCACCGTCGCCGGGGACGGTACCCGCAGGCACTGCCTGTGCTATGTCGACGACCTGGTCGACGGGGTGCTGCTGGTCGCGGCCGGCCGTTCGGTACGGCCCGTGGACCTCGGCGGCGACGAGGCACCGACGGAACGTGAGACCGCCCGCGAGATCATCGAACTGATCGGCACCGACGCACCGCTGACCTGCACCGGCCGACCGCCGGACGGCCCTTTGCCGCCCCGGCCGGTCACCGGCTCCGCCCGGGAGATCTTCGGCTGGATGCCGGGTGTGACCTGGCGGGAGGGGCTCGCGCGCACCGTCGCGGCCCGTACCGGACGGCCCGAACCGGTGCCGGCCGCCGCGGTGCGCGGCGACGGCGGGGGTGGTGGGGACGAAGGCGCTCGTCACCCGCCCCGGCGGCTTCGGCGAGGTCCTGCTGGCCGGCCCGGCGTCCGGGCGCTGGCCACCCGGGCGGGCACGGTCACGATGCTGTGCGAGGCCCGCGGGGCGTCCGCCGCCCGGCTGCTGCCGCACGTCGACGACGTATTGGTGTGGGACCCGCCCGCACCCGCCGACGCTGAGGCAGGTCGGACAAGCCGTTGGGCAGGTTGAGGCCGGTCGGACAAGCCGTCGGACATGTTGAGGCAGGTCGACAGACAGGCCGAGGGGCCCGCCGTGTCCGCATACGGCGGGCCCCTCGGCCACTCGTCCGTGCAACTCGTCGGAGCCGGCCGGCCCGACCGGATTCAGCCCGGCTCGACCGGACTCAGCTCGGCTCGACCGGCCTCAGCCGGACTTCCCGCGCCCCGTCAGCGCGTCCCGCATCCGGTCGACCATTCCGGCGCCCGGATCCATCAGCTTGTTCAGTGGCGGAGTGTCCGGGGCGGCCGGGTGCGGGCGCGTCGGCGCGGTCTTCTTCGCCTTGCGCACCTGATCGCCGAGCTCGTCCAGCGCCTGGGGCGGACACGCCTCGCGCAGCCGGGGGAAGAGGTTCGCCTCCTCGTCGGCCACGTGCGCCCGGATCTCGCTCATCAGCCTGCCCATCAGCCGGTCGAACTCGGGGTCGTCCGCCTCACAGGACTCCAGGTCCTTCATGAGCTGCTCGGCCTCGGCGTGGTCCTCCAGCTCCTTGTCGGCGAGGGCGGCGCCGTTCGCCACGTGCTCCCGGACGGCCGGGTACAGGTGCATCTCCTCGGCCACCGAGTGCCGTACCAGCTCCATGGTGACCTGATCGGCGTACACCTTGCGGTCCTTGTGACCGGGCGGCAGGGCCTCGATCTTCCCGAAGAGCTCCTCGACCTCCCGGTGATCGGTTGTCAGTTCGTCGACGACGTTTCCACCGTGTCCCATGTCCACACCTCCAGCCGGGTTCGTGGGGCCGGATCCGGCCGCCACGGACGCCGGGTCCCCGCCTCCCGGACGAAGTAACTCCGTGCCCGTCGAGAGCCCGGCCGGACTTACGCTCATCCGTCAGGCACCACGTCATCAGTTTTGCGTGTTGACACGACATAAGTTGGGGATATCGTCGACGCAACCGCGACCCGTAACTTTCCGGAGCCGTCCGTGGAACGTGCCGTTCACATCACCCGCTCCCCCCAGCCGGAAGCCGCCGAGCCGAAGGGGACCGGCGCGTGACGTCACTCCTCGACCGGGCCGGCCGGCCCGCGCGCGCCGGCCTGTCGGTCCCGGCGCTGCGGCGCGGGGCCGCGCGGGTCCTCGCCGGCAACTGGACCGGCTCCTCCACCGTCCCCTCCCGCAGCCTCTACCCGCACCAGTGGAGCTGGGACTCGGCCTTCGTCGCCATCGGGCTGCGCCACCTCTCGGCCCGCCGCGCCCAGCGCGAACTGGAGTCCCTGTTCGCCGCGCAGTGGGCGGACGGCCGCGTCCCGCACATCGTGTTCCACCCCTCCGTGCCCGAGGACGCCTATTTCCCCAGCCCGGACTTCTGGCGCTCCTCCCGCGCCGGCCGCGCGGCGGGCGCCCCCGCGGCCCCGGAGACCTCGGGCATCGTCCAGCCCCCGGTGCACGCCCTGGCCGTCTGGCTGGTCCACCGGGCCGACCCGGGCCTGTCCCGCCGCCACCGCTTCCTCGACCGGGCCTATCCGCGGCTCACCGCCTGGCACGACTACCTGCTCACCCGCCGCGACCTCGGCGGCGGGGGACTCGCGGCGGTCGTCCACCCCTGGGAGCCCGGCACCGACAACAGTCCCTGCTGGGACGGTGCCCTCGCCCGCGTCGACCCCGCCCCGCCGGACACCTTCCGGCGCGCGGACCTCGACCACGGACACCCCCAAGACCGGCCCACCGACCTCGACTACGGCCGCTACGTCCGCCTCGCGGCCGACTACCGGGAGGCCGGCTACGACGACCGCGCCGCCCGGCCCGCCTTCGCCGTCGAGGACCCCTGCTTCAACGCGCTGCTCGCCGTCGGTGAGCACGCCCTCGCGGCCACCGCCCGCGCCCTCGGCCGCGACGACGCCCCGCACACCGCCCGCGCCGACGCCCTCACCCGGCACCTGGTCGACCGGCTCTGGGACGCCGGGGCGGGCTGCTTCCGCGTCCGCGACCTGCGCACCGACACCCTGGTCGACGAACGCGCGGTCACCGGCCTGGTCCCGCTCCTCGTCCCGCGCCTGCCGCCCGGCGTGGTGCACGCCCTGCGCGGCACCCTCGCCGGGCCGGGCTTCGCCGCCCCCGCCACCCGGCTGGTCCCCAGCTACGACCTCACCGGCCCGGCCTTCGACCCCCAGCGCTACTGGCGCGGCCCCGCCTGGTTCAACACGGCCTGGCTGATCCACCGGGGACTGCGCACCCAGGGCCTGGACGCCGACGCCGAGCGCCTGAGGCAGGGCTTCCTCACCGAGGCCGGCCGGTCCCGCTTCGCCGAGTACGTCGACCCCGTCACCGGCGAGGCCCGCGGCGCCCGGGACTTCTCCTGGACCGCCGCGCTCACCCTCGACCTGCTGGACAGCTCCTGAACCCCGGGGGCCTGCCGGGCAGCGGTCAGTGCCGCCCGAGCTTCTCCAGCACGCCGCCCGCCGAGGCGGCCGGGCCCGCCGTCGCCTTGACCGAGCGGCGCACCAGACGGGCGTCGCGCCGCAGGTCCCGGGCCGCGTGCCGGCCGCGCCACAGCAGCGAAGGGGCGCTGCCCGTGTCGTCGGCCGCGATCAGCAGACCGCCCAGCATCGCGAGGTTCTTGAAGAAGTGGACGCGCTGCTGGGCGCGGGCGGAGGGGTCCTCCTCCTCCCAGAAGCGGTGGCCCGCCAGGGTCGTGGGCACCAGCGTCGCGGCGAGGGCCAGCGCCGCCAGCCGGGGACAGCGGCCGAGGCCGAGCAGGACGCCGCCCGCCACCTGGACCGCCCCGTTGATCCGCACCAGTCGCTCGGTGCCGTCCGGCAGCGCGTCCACGCGGTCCGCCACGGGACGCACGACGGGTTCGGCCGCCGGGGCCACGTCCTGGGGGCTGCGGAGGGAGTGCAGACCGCCGGTGACGAACATGGAGGCCAGCATCGGCCGGCCGGCCAGGCGCAGAAGGCTCATCGGTGTGCTCCAGACGTGTCGGATCCTGTGACCGGTGCGGGTTCCCCGCCCGCTCCCCGCCAATCGGCGCCCGGCGCTCGCTCTCCGCCGGTCGGCGGCCGGCGCTCGCTCTCCGCCGGTCGGCGGCCGGCGCTCGCTCTCCGCCGGTCGGCGCCCGGTGCCCGCTCTCCGCCGGTCGGCGCCCGGTGCCCGCTCTCCGCCGGTCGGCGCCCGGTGCCCGCTCTCCGCCGGTCGGCGCCCGGTGCCCGCTCCCCGCCGGTCGGCGCCCGGCGACAGCGCAGACCAAGAACCCGGCGCACGGTTCACGAGCCGCGTACGGACGACAGCCCGCGCACGGTTCATCAGCCGCGCGCACGGACCGAGAACCCGGTGCACGGATCTTGACCCGGCCCGGACGGGCCACTTAGCGTTCCGGCACCGATAGGCGATTGAAACGATTCATCCGCCTTTTCGCCGAGTCGAGGGACGCACTCATGCACGAAAGCAACTCGCCGCGCCCGGCCATGCCGCGCCGCCGCATCCTCGCCGTCGGCCTCGGAACGGGCGTCGCGGCGGCCATGGGGATCTCCGCCGGGGCGCCCGCCGCGTCCGCCCGGCCCGTCGCCCTCGCCGCGGACGCGCAGGCCGCGTCCGCCGGACAGGCGCCGGGCGCGGCCTGGTTCGCCGAGCCGCCGCGGTCGGTGCGTCCCAAGTTCCGCTGGTGGTGGCCGGACGGGCTGGTGGACCCCGACGAGATCGCCCGGGAGATCGACCAGATCGCCGACGCGGGCTTCGGCGGCGTCGAGATCGCCGCCGTCCACCACAGCGTCACGGACAAGTCGGTCCTGGACACCGCCCACCACGGGTGGGGGAGCAGACCCTGGCGGGACGGTGTGGAGGCGGCCCTGCGCCGGGCCGTGCGGCGCGGCCTCACCGTCGACCTCACCCTCGGCCCGAGCTGGCCCACCGCCGTCCCCGGCGTCACCCCCGACGACGAGGCCGCCGTACACGAACTCGCCCACGGCCGCGCCTCGGTACCCGCCGGCACCACCTACGCGGGCCCCGTACCGGCGCCCGTGCACGAGCCGTCCTCCGGCGTCACGAAGCAGACCCTCCTCGCCGTCCAGGCCGCCCGGGTGAACACGGCCAACTCCACCCGCAAGGAGACCGGCCTCGACCTCGCCTCCGTCCGGGACCTCACCGCCACCGTCACCGACTCCGCCCTGACCTGGACGGCACCCGACGACGGCGAGTACGTGCTGATCTCCTACTGGCGGCGCGGCTCGGGACAGCAGCCCGAGTCGGGGCCGCACTCCTCGCCCGCCGCCCACGTCGTCGACCACTTCAGCCCGGCCGGCACGGCCGCCGTCACCGACTACTGGGAACGGAACCTGCTGACCCCGTCGATCCGCAAGCTGCTGAAGGCGGCGGGCGGCGCGTTCTTCGAGGACTCCGTCGAGCTGGAGACCGAGGGCCTGGTCTGGACGCCGAAGCTGCCCGAGGCGTTCGAGAAGGACCACGGCCGCCCCCTGCTGCCGTACCTGCCCGCGCTGGTCCTGGACGACAGTGACCAGGTCTTCGCCTTCGGGGCCCAGGAGACCCGGCAGATCCGGCACGACTTCTGGGAGACCGTCTCCGGCCTGTTCAACCGCCACCACGTCACCGCCCTGCGCGACTGGGCGCACTCCCTCGGCATGGAACTGCGCGCCCAGCCCTACGGCCTGCAGACCGACGCCATCGCCACCGCCACGATCCTCGACATCGCCGAGGGCGAGTCCCTCGGCTTCAAGAACCTCGACGACTACCGCTGCCTGGCCGGCGGACGCGACATGGCGGGCCACACCGTCCTGTCCTGCGAGGCGGGCGCCTACAACGGGTCCGCGTACAGCACCACGTGGGACCGGTTCCTGCGCACCATGGGCGGCGCCTACGCGGCCGGCGTCAACCAGACCGTCGTGCACGGCTTCTCCTACGCCACCGTCCCCGGCGCCGCCTGGCCCGGCTTCGCCGCCTTCAGCCCCTACGGCGGGGCGCCCGGCTACGGCGAGTCCTGGGGCCCGCGCCAGCCCACCTGGGACCACCTGCCCGACATCGCCGGCTATCTGGGCCGGGTGCACCGCGTCCTCCAGGCCGGTGTGACCCGTGCCGACGTGGCCGTCTTCCGGCAGACCGGCTACACCGCCACCGGCATCGGCGCCTCCTGGTTCACCTCCACCGGCGTCCCGCTCGGCTGGAGCCACCAGTTCCTCAGCGGACCCCTCCTGGACCTGCCCGCCGCCACCGTCGAGGGCGGCCGGCTCGCCCCCGACGGCCCCGCCTACAAGGCCCTCTTCGTCGAGGGCGACTTCTTCTACTCCTCCACCCCCACCCTCGCCCTCACCGACGCCCGCAAACTGCTCGCCCTCGCCGAGAAGGGGCTCCCGGTCGTGCTGCTCGGCGCCTTCGACCAGGCGCTGACCCCGGGCGTCCCGGCGGACGGCGAGACGGAGCAGCTGCGCGAGGTCCTCGCCCGGCTGCTCGCCCTGTCCCACGTCGCCCTCGTCACCGACAAGACGGCCGTCGGGGACGCCCTCACCGGCCTCGGCGTCACCCCCGACGTCCGGTACGCCGTCTCCTCCACGCTCCTGCACGCCCACCGGGCCACCGACGACGCCGACTTCTACTACCTCGTCAACGGCAAGCACGCCGAGACCGTGAAACCGGCGGTGGCCGCCATCGACCACGACGTGACCCTGCGCCGCACCGGGCACGGGAGTGCCGTGCCGTACCTGCTCGACCCGTGGACCGGCGAGGCGGTGCGGCTCGCCCGGTACACCGAGGACGGCGACGCGTTCACCGTCCGCGTCACGCTCCAGCCCGGCGAGACCATGATCGTCGCCCTGGGCCGTCCCGGCCTGTTCGGCGACCGCCACGGCGACCGCCCGCACGTCCTGGCCACCGACGCCGACGAGGCGCTGTTCACCGGCGAGGGGCTGGCCGTGCGCACGACCACGGCGGGCACCTTCACCACCCGGCTGTCGCGGGGCCGCCCGGTCACCACGACGGTCCGGGAGGTGCCCGAGCCCCTCACCCCCGGGCCCTGGCACCTGGAGGTGCAGGACCGGCTCCCCGGCTCCTTTGCGACCCGCACCGACATCGTGCGCCGCACGGTGGAACTCGACACGCTGCTGCCCTGGTCGCAGATCCCCGGGCTGGCCGACTCCGCGGGCGTGGGCCGCTACCGCACCACGGTCACCCTGCCCGCCGGCTGGGACGCCTCGCACGGCGCCCGCCTGGAACTCGGGCAGGTCAGCGACACCTTCCGGGTCACCGTCAACGGCACCCGGACGCCTCCGGTGGACCGTCTCCACCCCGTCGCCGACATCGGGCCGTACCTGCGGCGCGGCCGCAACGTCATCGAGGTCGAGGTCGCCACGCCGCTGATCAACCGTCTGAGGGCGGCCCGGCCGGACGTGTTCGGCACCACCGCCCGGCAGGACCACGGTCTGCTGGGACCGGTCCGCCTGGTGCCGTACGTCCAGAAGACCGTGGGCTGACGGTCCCTCGGACCGCGGGCCGGTGTGAGGAGCCGCGGCGACGGCGTCTTGACCGTGGTGCCGGTCCAGCGCGGTCGCCCCGGCGTTCGCGGACGGCTGCCGGGGACCGCCTCCGGCGGCCCGTCCTCCCTCGCCGCCTGCGCGGCCTGTCCGGGCGTCTTCCGGGACAGGGAGTCCCGGCCGCCTCCTCGATGCGGGCTGCGGACGCGTCACAGATGTCCGCGGCCCGCTTCGGCGTGCGGCCGGCGGCCCGGGCGGACAGCTCCTCGCCGCCGGCCGTGCGCGCGGCGACGAGCCGTGGTCCACCCGGTCGTGCCGGACCGTCCCGTACGGCGGCGTGTCCGACGGCGCCACCTCGGTGCCGCCGCGCGCCGCGCGGCGCGCGGCACACGACCGTGAGCCGGGCGAGCCGGGCGGGCCGGGAACCGACGCGCACCAGCCGCGGCGGATCGACGCCCTGGGACGGCCCCGGACCCACATCCACCGCACGGGCCGGTCCCCGTCGTGGTGCGGCCGAACAGCGCGGTCACGGAGCGGGCACCCGCGCGCACAGCTGGAGCGAACCCCCTTGTGGGAGCGCTCCCAGCGGGGCAGGATGCAGCCGTGACCCTGCCTGCCACCGCCACCGTGCGCCCCTACCGTCCCGAGGACGCCGCGGCCCTGGACGACATCTGCGTCCGCACCGGACACAACGGCCAGGACAGCCGCCCCCACTACGCCGACCCCGGCGTCCTGCCCGCGACCTTCGCCGCCCCCTACGCCCACCTGGAGCCCGACCTGGTCTTCGTGCTGGACGACGGGCGGGGCCGCGCCGTCGGCTACATTCTCGGCACGGCCGACACCGCGCGCTTCGCCGCCGACTTCCGCACCCGGTGGCTGCCCCGGGTGGCCGGACGCTACCCGGAACCCGCGGGCCCGCCCGGCTCCCCCGACGAGGTCATCGCCGGCCTCCTGCACCGTCCCGAGCGGATGATCGTGCCCGAACTGGCCGGCCACCCCGCCCACTTGCACATCGACCTGCTGCCCGAGTGGCAGGGCCGCGGCCACGGACGCGCCCTGATGCACACCTTCCTGCGCGCCCTGCGGCAGCGCGGTGTGCCCTTCGTCCACCTGGTGATGGCGACGGCCAACACCCCCGCCCGGGCCTTCTACGACCGGCTGGGCTTCCGCGAGATCGAGGTGGCGTCGTTCGGACCGGACACCACCGCGCTCGGGCGCACGACCGAGGAGGACGCGGACGTACGACCGGGCCGGTGATCAGGCCAGGGTCAGCTGGTAGACGCTGAAGGCCCGCTTGATCACCGGCTGCGCGACGTTGCGCACCCGCACCCCGCCCGCCGTCATCCCGTGCTCCGTACCCATGTGCGCGTGCCCGTGCACCGCGAGGTCGGCGCCGACCGTGTCGATGGCCTCGGCCAGCAGGTAGCTGCCGAGGAACGGGTGGATCTCCGGCGGCTCGCCCGCGAGCGTGTCGGCGACGGGGGAGAAGTGGGTCAGGGCGATCCGCGCCGCGCACCCTTGGCCGTCCAGGTCCTTCAGCGCGGCGCACAGCGCGTCGGCGCTGCGCCGGGTGGTGCGGACGAACTCCTTCATCACCGGCTCGCCGAACTCCCCTGCGCTGCGCCCGACGAACCCGCCGCCGAACCCCTTCGTCCCCGCGACGCCGACCCGGGTCCCGGCGCACTCGACGACCGCCGCCTCGCCCTCCAGGACCGTCACCCCGGCCTCCCGGAGGATCTCGGTCACCTTCTCGGGCTGCTCGTCGTGGTGGTCGTGGTTGCCGAGCACGGCCACCACCGGCACCGGCAGGTCCCGCACCTCCCGGGCCACCACCCGGGTCTCCTCCGGGGTGCCGTGCCGGGTCAGGTCCCCGGCGAGCAGCAGCAGGTCGGCGCAGTCGGGCAGGGTGTCGAAGGCGGGGCGCAGCAGGCCCTGGCTGTCCAGGCCCATGTGGATGTCCCCGACGGCGGCGACACGGATCATCACAGCTCCTCGGCACGGTCGGGGCCGGCGGTCTCGGCCACCACGATGTCGCTGTGCACGGTCAGCCCGGCCAGCTCCTCGTCGACGACCCGCAGCAGGGTCCGACGGCACTGGGCGGAGGGCACGGTACCGGTGACGACGACCGCCCCGGCCCGGAGCTCGGCCCGTACGCCGAGTTCGCCCAGCTCCTCGGCGGCCAGCCGGTCGTGGAGGTGGGCGACGCGGTACTCGACGTTCTCCGCGCTCGCGGAGCCGCCCCGGGGCGCGGCGGAACCGTTCATCGGTGCTCCTCCTTCGTGGGGTGCGAGGGGCCGGCGGCGGTCGCGGGCCGCGCGGGGATGATCTCCAGCCGTTCCAGGACGAAGAAGAAGGCGGCGGGCATCGGGGCGGCCCCGCAGTCCCGGCGCAGCCGCTCCCAGTCGATCTTCTCCCGCAGGGTGCGGGCGATCGGCAGGACGGCCCCGAAGTCGCAGTGGTGTTCGGAGAAGGCCGCCAGCAGGCCGTGCAGCAGGTCCGTCGGGGACAGCACCGGCATGAGCACCGAGTCGACCGGCAACTCCTCGGCCCGGCCCAGCAGTTCGGTGGTGACGGGCTCGTGCGCCAGCGCGTGGATCAGGTCGACCTGCTGGCCGAGGCAGTCGGCCTTCAGCAGCCAGTCCTCGGGCGGTGCGAACACCGACAGGCCGGCCTCCCGCAGCGCCTGGGCGACGGCCCCGGCGTCCTCGGGGCGGATGCAGAAGTCCACGTCGTGCTGGAGGTTCTGGACGCCACCGTGCGCGTAGACGGCGACGCTGCCCGCCAGGGCGAACGGCAGCCCGGTCTTCTTCAGCAGCGCCCCGACCTGTTTGGCGGCCTGGAGGATCGCCTGGTTGCGGTCGACGGGGAGGTCCTCCTCCCGCGCCCCGCCGCGGTACGGGACGGGCACCGGCTCTCCCGCCACACGGAGTTCCGGCACGCCGGCGCGCTGGTCGAGAGCGTGATCGTCGGCGGGCTGCGTCATCGTCGTCCTCCCTCTGCGGACCGGGCCGTCCCCACGCCGCCCAAGGCGGTCCCCCGGGCGGCGGGCTGTCCTTCGGGTACCCGGCGGTGCGCCGTCGACACGGGACGGTAGGAGCGCGGCGTCCGGGGCACCCGGGCGGTATGGACGGCGACGAGCGGCACACGGTGGAACGGCTGGTGGCGGCCTGGCTGGCGGAGACCGCCCGGCACGATCCCGCGGCGGCCCGCGAGGCCCGCGCCGACTGGGAACACGGCCGGCTGTCCGACCGGGCCGCCCAGGACCTGGCCACCTGGGTCACCGCCCGGGTCACCGACACCGGTTTCAACGCGGACGAGGGACCTTACGTCGCCGGTCCCGAACGCATCACGCCGTCGGACAAGGACACGGTGCACGACTGGCTGCGGGCCCGCGGACACTCCGTCTGACCGGGGCACGCGGACACCCCGTCCGACCGGGGTCCGCGGCCCCCCGCCCGGCCGGGGCACGCGGCGCGCGACGAGCCGGCGGACGCCGCCCGGACCTCAGCGGCCTCGCGTCGTCCGGGCCGGCCCGCCTGGGTCCGGGACCGAGCGGGCCCGGCGCCAGGCGCCTCGCACCGGCGCGAGGAACCCGTACAGCCGCCCGCCGCCCCGTTCCGCCGTCGGCACCTCGCCCTCACTCGTCGTGCGGGCGGGCACGCCGTACCGGATGGGGCACGCGCTCGGCGCGGTGCCGGACCGGCCCGCGCCGGGCGCGACCGGACGCATCGACCGCGCCGGACCGGGCACGCGGGGGATGGCAGGACCATCCCGAGCCGAGGAGCGGTGCCGCGATGACCGAGTACGAGCGTTCCCGCACCATGCCCGCCGACGCCGGGCACGTCTTCGACCAGGCCGCGGACGCCGGGCGACTGGATGCCTGGCTCCCGCGCGAACTGCACGTCCACGTCGAGGACCCGCCCGCCGTCACCGTGCACGAGGACCGCACCGACCAGGACACCTCCGCCCTGCTGCGGGCCCGGCCCGAGCAGCTGCGGCTCGAATGGGGGACCCGCGACCAGGGCGCCTACGCCGGCTGGCTCCAGGTCGCCGGCATCGACGGCGCCGCCAGCGAGGTGACCATCCACCTGTCCTTCTTCGACGACAGCCACGACCCGGGGAACCGGGCGGTGACCGACGCCCTCGACACCAGCCTGCGGCGACTGGAGGAACAGGTACGGCGGCACACCGGCTGAGCCACGCGCGCCGCACGGACGCGGGGCAGCCTTCCAGGGCGTGCCGGGTCATACGGGGCACAACCGGCCGATCCGCCCGGGGGAACCATGGGCGTCCGTACCCGTGCTGCCCGCCTCGGCGGCCGTGGCCGCGCTCGCCGTGGCGGCCGTCCCGGCCGCCGCCCCGTCCGCGCCGCCGGGCTCCGGCACACCCGGATTCCTGGAGCCGGCCGACCTGCCGCCGCACCCCTCCTCCGGCTGGTCCGCCGGCCCCGTCACCGCCGGGCAGCCGGACCCGCTGCCGATGTGCGTGGGTGACGCCCCGCCCTCCATCTCCGTGCACCGCTGCTACTGGACCGAGTACGACACCGGCGCGCTCCAGGTCACGGTCGCGGAGCGGGACGCCGGACGGGCGGCCGGGTTCGCCGCCCTGCTCCGCGACAGGCCGGCGGACTGCGCGCGCGCCCTGGAGGAACAGGACCCCGACATCACCACCGCCCAGCGGTACTACGGCCGGCTGGCCGTCGAGGAGGGCGCGGACGTCTACGGCGTCCACACCGTCACCGCCTGGGGCGCGTCCGACGTCGCCCTGTTCTCGGTGGGCCGGGACGACAGGACCGTGACCGTCGTCCGATGGAGCCGGATGGGCACCCTCGCCGACGCCCCGGTCGACGCCTTCCGCGCGACCACCGTCACGGCCGTCGGCGAGCTGTCCTGACGGAGGCTCCCGGGGGGCGGGCCGCCGAGGCGGGCAGGCCGCGGCAAGGCGGTCCTCACCGACGCGCGGGTGCCCGGTGCCTGACGCCGTCCGTCAGGGCCGGTCGCTCTCGTGACCCGACGCGTCCAGCACGTCGCGCTGTCCCGAGATCTCCTTCTCGTCCAGCTTGGCCATCGCCGGGTGGTGCAGGCCGAAGGCAGGCGACTCCGAGCGGATCTTCGGCAGCGCGTGGAAGTTGTGCCGGGGTGGTGGGCAGGAGGTGGCCCACTCCAGGGAGCGTCCGTAGCCCCAGGGGTCGTCGACCTGGACTTTCTCGCCCCGCTGGGCGGT
>NZ_JBUDHV010000046.1:0-59855 GCF_054956795.1 Streptomyces sp. SYSU D01066-1
GGCGGGGGGGGGCGGGGCGGGCCCCCCCCCGCCCCGCGGGGGGGCCGGGGGGGGGCCGGGCGGGCGGGGGGGGCGGGGCCCCCCCCCGCCGCGACGCCGGCGAGGAACCCGGCGAGCCAGGACTCCTGCTGGGCGGAGAACGGCGCGTCGGCCGGGATGAGGGTGCCGGTGGGGGGCAGGAGGGTCATGCGGTCACCGCCTCGGTGGGGGGCTGCGGGGCGCGGCGGGCGGCGAGGTCGTCCAGTGCCGCGTTCGCGAGCAGTTCGTCGAACCGGGCGGCGCGGAGGCGGCCGGCGTTCTTCAGGGTCTGGTGGACGATCCAGCCGTAGGTGCCGGGGGCGTCCATGCTGAGGTTGTTGCGCAGGCTGAGCGCGCGCTTGTAGTCGTCGAGGCGCTTGGTCGCGACGAGGGTGGCGAGTTCGTCGTCGTCGAACCGCTCCAGCGTGCCGCGCAGGTACTTCACGACGCGCTGCTTGACGAAGAAGTCCTCGGTGAGCACCAGGTTGCGGACGGCCTGGGCGACCCGCGGATCGTCCGGGCCGGTGGCTCCGGGCACCCGCTGCAGCGCGATGTCCTGGGCGGCGCCGAGCACGGTGTACGACGACAGCAGCGAGAACATGTCGTCGCCGCCCTGTTCGCCGAAGGCCGGGGCCCGGCCGCCGAGCACGGTGCGGCGGTCGCGGTAGTCGACCTTGAACGCGCGGAGCTTGTCCGTCGCCACGGAGCCGGCCAGCTCGTCCAGCAGCTCGCCCCTGGTGGCGGCGGCGAGGATCTCGCCGGCGTCCTGGTAGAGGAGCAGCGCGCGGGGCATCCCGCAGTACACGTGCTCGCGTTCGCCGTCCCAGTCGGCCAGCAGCCGGGCGGCGAGCGGGGAGCCGGTGGCCTCCACGTGCCAGGCCAGGAGCAGCCGTACGGCCGCCTCGTGGAAGGCGCCGTGCGCGGTTTCGGTCACCGGGAAGACGAGGAGCGAGTCGGCGCTGACCCGGCCGGGCAGTTCGCCCGAGGGGTCGTACTGGTAGAGGAAGCCGCCGCTCATGCCGTTGCCCAGGCCCTTGCCGAAGCCGCCGAGGTTGAGGACGGTGCCGCCGGTCATGTACTCGCAGCCGAAGTCGCCGATGCCCTCGACGACGGCGGTGGCGCCGGAGTTGCGCACGGCGAACCGGTCGCCGGCCTCGCCCTGCACGAAGGTCCGGCCGCCGGTCGCGCCGAACAAGGCGAAGTTGCCGACCAGGACGTTGCCGCCGTGCTCCGCGCCGCCGCCGCCCGGGGCGCGGACGACGATCCGGCCGCCGCTCTGGCTCTTGCCGACGCCGTCGTTGGCGGTGCCGGTGTGTTCGAGGGTGATGCCGTCGTTGCAGAAGACGCCGTACGACTGTCCGGCGGAGCCGGTGGTGCGGACGTGGACGGCGCCGTCGGCGAGGCGGCGGCGGCCCCGGTCGTCGGTGGTGATGGCGGGCGCGTCCACGGCGGGCCGGTGGTTGAGGAGCCGCTCCACGTCGATGGAGAGCTGGCCGCCGACCGACTTGTCGCTGTTGCGCAGCCGGACGCCGTCGACGAGCAGGGACGGCTCACGCCGCTCCAACAGGGCGGTCCGGACGCGGTCGAGGAGGGCGTCGTCGGTGGTGAAGTCCTTCTCCAGGTACTCCGGGTCCGGCACGGTCTTCTCGGGGACGCGGGCCAGCAGCCGGCGCACGTCGAGGCGGCCGACGCTCGCCGGGTGGTCGAGGAGCTGGAGCAGGTCGGTGCGGCCCCGGGCCTCGCGCAGGGACCGCAGTCCGAGGCGGGCGAGGATCTGCCGCACGTCGTGGGCGATGTTGAGCAGGTACTGCGCCAGCGCGCGCGGGTCGCCCTCGAACGCCTCGGCGTTGGTGGTGAGCCCGGCCGGGCACTTCACGTTGCAGTTCTTCGCCATGACGCAGCCGAGCATCATCAGCGCGGTGGTGCCGAACTCGAAGCTGTCCGCGCCCAGCAGCGCCGAGGTGACGACGTCGCCGCCGGTCTGGTGCGCGCCGGAGCAGCGCAGGACGACCTTCTGCCGCAGGCCGTTGGCGAGCAGCGCCTGGTGCACCTCGGCGACGCCGATCTCCGCCGACCGCCCCGCGTACTTGAGGCTGGTGACGGCCGCGGCGCCGGTGCCGCCGGTGTTGCCGGCGACGTTGATGACGTCCGCGCCGGCCTTGGCGACGCCGACCGCGATGGTGCCGATGCCCTCCGAGGAGACCAGCTTCACGATCACCCGGACGCGGGCGGCCTTGCAGTCGTGGATGAGCTGCGCGAGGTCCTCGATCGAGTACGTGTCGTGGTGCGGGGGCGGCGAGATCAGCTCGATGCCGGGGGTTCCGCCGCGCGCCGCGGCGATGTCGACGGTGACCTTCGGGGCGGGCAGCTGGCCGCCCTCGCCGGGCTTGGCGCCCTGGCCGATCTTGATCTCCAGTTCCTCCAGCATCGGGTCGGCGAGGTAGCCCGCCCAGATGCCGAACCGGCCGGACGCGAACTGCTTGATGCGGGAGCCGCGGACGGTGCCGTACCGGGAGTGGTGCTCGCCGCCCTCGCCGCTGTTGGACAGCGCGCCGACCATGTTGGCGCCGTGCGCGACGGCCTCGTGCGCGGTCGCGACCAGCGCGCCGTGGCTCATGGCGCCGGAGGCCAGGGACCGGGTGATCTGGTGCGCGGGCTGCACCTCGTCCAGCGGCACGCTCTCGGGTGCCTCGTCCAGGAGGGCGAGGAGGCGGGCGACGGGGCCGGTGGCGGCGACCGTGACGCCGTCGGCGCCCACGTCGAGGGTCTCGGCCGCTCCCAGGCGCGCGAGCCCCTGGGCGAGGGCGGTGTGGCGGTCGGTGCCCGGGGCGGTGAGGCGCAGCCGGAAGGTGTCGGGGCCGGCGGCGGTCACGGTCACCCCGCGGACGGTGACGCCGGCGTTGCCGTCGGTCGAGAAGCGGCCCAGCTCGCGGGCGAAGTCCTCCGCCGTGCGCAGCCCGGTGACGTCGGCGGGCAGGGCGAGGACGTCGCGGAGCGCGGACGGGCGCCGGGAGCGTTCCTCGTGGGTGGTGCGCAGGAAGGCGCGGTACCCGGGGGTGATCCGGAACGCGTCGATCTCGGCGTCGCCGAGCGCGTCGTACCCGGTGTCGCGGTAGGCGGCGTCGGTGATGCCGAACGCGTCGCCGAGCTGGCCGAGGGTGAGCAGCCGCAGGGCCTCCGGGTCCTCCTCGCGCCCGAAGGCGGGCGGCTCCTCGGTCATGGAGCCGAAGCCGCGCACGGCGTTGACGCCGAAGGAGTGCCCGGCCCCGTCCGACCGCTCCTTGAACAGGCCCAGCAGCGGGATCTGCTGCTCGCTCCGCACGGCCTGGGCCCGCTCGTGCCAGTCCGTGGCGGCCTGCGCGATCCGGGCGAACCCGACGCCGCCGACCGGTGACTCCAGGTGCGGGAAGACGCGCGCCAGGATGTCGTCGCGGGTGTCGAGGTAGTTCGGCTCGAAGAACTCGCCGCCGATGTAGCTCTCGGCGGTGCACAGCCCGACCCGGCCCATGGTCTTGGCGAGGGACTTCTCGGCCGCCTTGCGGAACTTGGCCAGGGCCCGGTCGGTGTCGGTGATCTCGCCGGCGGGCGCCGGGGCGCTCGGGTACTTCTCCTCGGCGCGCAGCCGGGCGCTGAGGCTGTAGACCGCCGAGGCGCCGAAGCCGAGCGCGGTGGCGACGTGGTGCGAGGAGGCCAGCTGGCCGCTCTCCACGACGAGCGAGACGCGCAGCCGCAGTCCGGTCTCGATCAGGCGCTGGTTGACCGCCGCGACGGCGAGGACGACGGGCAGCGGCGCCCGCGTGGAGGAGACCGCCCGGTCGGTGAGGAGCGCGATGCCGCCCCGCTCGGCGGCGAACCGCTCGACGTCGTCGCAGAGCCGCTCCAGGGCCGACCGCAGCGCGTCCGCGTTGGCGGTGGCGTCCCCGGTCACCGGTTCGTAGAGCATGGCGAAACGTTCGAGCGGGACGATCCGCTGGTCGCGCAGCCGGACCATGTCGAGGTGGCCGAGCACGGGCGAGGAGACCACGAGCTGCCGCCCGGCGGTGCCGACCGACTCGCCGGTGCCGTCGGGCTTCGGGCCGAGCGCGACCCGCATGCTCATGCCGTCGGCCTCGCGGATGCTGTCCAGCGGCGGGTTGGTCACCTGGGCGAAGCGCTGCGAGAAGTACTTCGCCATGCCGCCCTCGGTGTCGCTGAGCGCGTTGATGGCGTTGCCGTAGCCCATCGCGGAGATCCGCTCCGACCCGTCGGCGAGCATCGGGTCGAGCATGAACCGGAAGCTCTCCTGGTTCAGCGACCAGGCCACGTACCGGCCGGCCAGGGACAGGTCGCCGTCGTAGCCGAGCGTGGTGGTGCCGCGGTAGTAGTCGGGCGCGGGCAGGTCGTCGAGGTGGACGCGGGCCGCGTCCAGCAGTTCGCCGTACGGCCGGCGCGCGGCGAGGGCGTCGAGCACCTGGCGGGTGCGCAGGACGCGGCCGGTGCGGTGGTCCACGACGAGCATGCCGCCGGCCTCGATGCGGCCCCGGTGCACGACCTCGTCGTCGGGGAAGGCGACCTGGCCGGCCTCCGAGGCCACCATGAGGTACTCGGCGGTCTCCACGGTGCGCAGCGGGCGCAGGCCGAGCCGGTCCAGGCGGGCGCCGATCACGTCCCCGTCGCTGAAGATGACGGCCGCCGGACCGTCGTTCTTCTCCTCGTACAGCGAGAAGTACTCCAGCATGTCGCGGACGGGGGCGGGCAGGGTGCGGTCGTTCTCCCAGGCGGGCGGCATGAGCGTGACGACGGCCTCGACGAGGTCCAGGCCGTCGTCGAAGACCCGGCTCTGCAGGGTCTGGTCGAGGCGGCTGGAGTCGGACTGCCCCGGCGGGCGCACGATGGAGCGGGTGCGGGCGCGGGCCAGGGCCTCGTCGGTCAGGCGGTTCTTGCGGTCGGTGTTGAGCTCGCCGTTGTGCGCCATGAGGCGGAACGGCTGGGCCATGGTGGGGTGCGGTTCGGTGTTGGTGGAGAACCGGGTGTGGAAGTACAGGGAGCGCACGGAGTGCCGCGGGTCGCACAGGTCGCGGAAGTAGCCGATGACCTCGCCGGAGTTGAGCCGTCCCTTGAGCACCTGGGTCCGGGCGCTCAGCGACAGCGGGTAGAGCCCCGCACGGGTGTCGTCGGCGTAGGCGACGGCCTCGATCGCGAGCAGGGCGCGGTGGGCGGCGGCGTCGACCTCGGGGCGCTCCCACTGCTCGGGGGCGCGGAACACCCACTGCACCAGGGGCAGCTGGTACTGCCGGGCGGCGGGCCGCGCGACGCCGTGGTCCACGGGGACGTCACGGACCAGCAGCAGTTCGAAGCCCTGCTCGGCGATGCTCCGGGCGACCAGGTCGGTCGCGGCGGCGCGGCGGCCGGCGTCGGTGGGCACGAAGCAGTTGGCGACGCCGAAGCGGCCGGCGCGCAGGGCCGTGCCGGTGAGCGCGCCGAAGAACTCGACCGACAGGTCGACGCTGACGCCCGCGCCGTCGCCGACGCCCTCGGCGGAGGTGCCGCCGCGGTGCGGGATGGCGCGGAGCGCCTCGTCGCCCTTGCAGATGACGTCGTGGCTCGGTGTGCCGTCGAGGCGGGTGATGAAGCCGACGCCGCAGTCGCTGTGGTCGTGGGCGGGGTCGTACAGACCGGTGGCGGTGTGGTTCAAGAGCGGTCCTGTGGGCGAGTGCCGGCTGGAGGTGCCTCCCGGGCCCTCGGGGCACCGGGAGAACGGCCAGGCTGCGTCGGTGGAGCGCTCGCCGCGGGCGGACCGGCGCGACGGCCGGGCCCTGGGTGGTACGTCTGCACGGTAAGGCTTGCCTAACCCTACCGCAAGTGTGTGGCCTGCGGTTTTCCGGACGGCTCGGCGTGCCTGGGAGCCTCAGGGCGTCCGGTCGGGCCCGGTGACGTCGCGCAGGGCCCGCTCCGCGCGGCGGGCCAGGCCGTCCGCGCCGCAGTGGCGGGCCAGGGCCAGGCCCCGGTCCAGCTCGGCCGGTGAGCGGGCGGCGATGCCGTACTCGACCTGGGCGGCGGCATGCTCGTAGCGGCAGGGCGAGGAGGCCAGGCGGGCGGCGGCCTGCGCGGCGAGGCCGACCGCGCGCCGTCCGGTCTCCAGGGCGGCGGCGCAGCGCAGGGCCTCCCCGACGGCGGTGTCCGTACCGAACCGTTCGGCCTGCCGGCGGGCCTCGTCGGCCAGCCGGGCGGCGCGGGCGGGGTCCTCGCCGGCCAGCGCGCGGGCGAGGTCGACGGCCCAGGGGACCATCACCGGGTTGTGGTGGCCGCGGGCCGTGGCGGCCTTCTCGGCGGCCTCCAGTTCGTTGACGCCGTCCTTGGTACGGCCGGCCGCGAGCAACAGGCGGCCGCGGACCGAGCGCGGGTCGGGCAGCACGATCGTGGACGGGTACGGCGGCGCGAAGTCGTACTGCTCGGCGATCTCCCACGCCTCGTCGACGTGGCCGCGGGCGAGCAGGGTGTCGACCAGGTTGCACGTCGCCGACCAGTACAGCGGCAGGCCGCGCCCGACCCGCTCGGCCAGCCGCAGCGACTCGCGCAGGGACGCCTCGGCCTCGCGCAGCCGGCCGCGCCTGCGGTGGCCGAGGCCGACGTAGGCGTGGGCGAGGGCGAGGTGGCCGCCGCTCCAGCCGGCGGTCTCGTAGGCGCGCAGGGCCTCGGTGAAGAGGGCGTCGGCGCGGTCCAGGCGGTCGGTGCAGGCGTAGGCGCTGGCCAGCATCATCAGCAGTTCCAGGCCCCACTCGGTGTCGGTCCAGCCGAGTCCGGGGGCGAGGCGGCCGTCGACCAGGGCGCGGTCGCACAGCGCGGCGATCTCCTCGGCGCTCTCCCCGCGGGTCATGGCGTCGAAGGCGCGCAGGATGAGCAGGGCGCGCTCGGCGTTGTCCCGGCCGGCGCAGGTGGCGGCGAGGGCGGCCAGGCGCTCGGAGCGGCCCGGTACGACGGACTCGCCGGCGTGGATGCCCTCCCACATGTACTGGACGGCCTGGAGCCGCAGGCGGGCGGGGCCGTCGGGGTGCCGGGCGGCCTCGGTCTCGACGGTGCGGACCGCCTCCTCCAGCTGGTCGTTGTGGAGCAGGGCCTGGGAGAGGCGGACGACGGCGTCCACGCGTTCGTCGCCGTGCAGGCCGGGCATGCCGAGGGCCTCGCGGAGGTGGCCGACGGTGGTGGCGGGCGAGGTGAGCAGGGTGGCGCAGCCGAGTTCGTAGAGCACGCGGGCGTGAGTCCCGGGCGGCGGGGGCTCCTCCAGGGCGCGTTCCAGGCAGCGGCGGGCGGCGTCGGGGGCGCCGACGGCGAGGTGTTCGCGGGCGGCCTCGCGCAACTGCTCGACCAGTTCCCCGTCGTCGTCCGGGTGGACCTGGAGGAGGTGGCGGGAGGCCGCCGCCGCGCCCAGGCCCAGGTCGGTGACGAGCTGGGCGGCGATGCCGTGCATGGCCCGGCGCAGCCCGTCCGGGATGGAGGCGTAGACGGCGGTGGCGATCAGCGGGTGGCGGAACTCCAGGGCGTCGTCGCCGGGGCCGGACGGGACGAGGATGCGGGCGTCCCGCAGGAGCCCGGCGCAGCGTACGGCCTCGTCGCGGCTCATGGTGGTGAGCGCGGCGCACAGGGAGACGGTGATGCCGGTGCCGAGGACGGCGGCGGCCCAGGCGAACCGGTGGGCGTCGACGCCGAGTTCCTCCAGGCGGGCGATGATGCCGACGCCGCGGCCGGCCTCGTTCAGGGCGCGCAGTTCGGCGGCGTTGGCCGCGACGGGTGCGAGGGCGCTGTCGCGGACCTTGGCGAGGAGTTCCACGGTGTCGTAGGGGTTGCCGCCGGTGACGGTCCACACCTCGCGGCAGAACGGGTCGTCGGCGTCCGCGCCCAGGGTGGCGCGGGCGAGCCCGGCGGCGGCCTCCTGGGTGAGCGGGTCCAGGGTGGTGACGGGGGTGTGCGCGAGGGCGGCGACCGTGTCCAGGTACCGGGCGCTGTCGCCGGTGGCGTCACCGGCGCGGAAGGCGGTCACCACCAGGACGGGCAGCTCGCCGAGGTGTTCGGCGAACGCGGCGAGCCAGCGCAGGGACTCCTGGTCGGCCCAGTGCAGGTCGTCGATGAGCAGGACCAGCGGTGCCTCGCCGCCGGCCAGCCGCCGTACGGTCTCGACCAGCCCGTCGCACACGCCCCGCGGATCTGCCTGCCGCTCGCCCGGGTCCGCGGTGCCCAGGGCGGGGCCGACGACGCCGTGCCAGTCGCCGAGGAGGTCGCGGGCCTCCTCGGGGTGCAGCGACAGGAGCGCGGGCTGGAGCAACTGCCGTACGACGTTGTACGGGACGGACCGCAGGGTCTCGCCGCCGCGCGCGCTCTGGACGGCGCAGCCGCGGGCCTCGGCGAGGCGGCGGGCGGTGGCCAGCAGGGTGGTCTTGCCGAGGCCGGGCTCGCCGCGGAAGACGAGGAGGGCGCCGGAGGGGGAACGGTCCGCGCACAGGGCGTCGACCGCCCGTGCGACGGCGGCGACTTCCTCGTCGCGCTCCCACAGAGCGGCCGGGGCGGCGGCCGTGGGCCCTGCCTCCGTCATTCCGCTGCCTCCCCGAGTCGCCCGAACGACGTACCGGCTCCGAGCCTAGCCGCCCGGACCGCACGGCGCCGTGTGGTCGTTACGGGTCTTGCCCTCCCGAGTGATTTCGTGTATTGGACGGGCACCGCGCCGGGTCCCGGGCCGTCAACCGCCGCCGCGGGCCGGGGTTTTCGGGCGGTGCGGGGCGGCGGGACCGGGCGCGGGGCGGACGGCGGGGAAAGGCCGGGGGAAGGCCGAGGGAAAAGCCTCTCTTCCTCTCATACGACTTTCACCGACGCCTCATACGGTGGGGACATGACGCAGGAGACTCCTCCCGGGTGGTATCCGGACCCCGGGCAGACAAGTGACGGTCCCGCCACCGAGCGATGGTGGGACGGCAAGGCGTGGACGGACCGGATCCGTCCCGCGGGGGGTCCCCCGGAACAGCCGCCGGCGGACGGCGCGCATCAGGCGGCGGAACCGGCGGGAACGGCAAACCCGGCGGAGCCCTTGGCCGCGGGGGGCGCGGCGGAGCGAGCCGCGGCCAAGGACGCGGCTCGCTCCGCGCAGTCCGCCCCCGGCACCGGGCAGGGACAGCCGACGGCGGCCGACGCCGGGTCCGGGCAGCCGGCCGCGGACGGTACCGCGCCGTGGCGCTCGCCCGCGGCCGGACCCGCCCCCGGGTATCCGGCGCCGCCGCCCTACGCCGCGTACCCCGTGCACCCGGGGTACCCGGCGCAGCCGCCGCCCCCGCGCCGGAGCGGCCTGCGGACGGGCACGGCCGTGGCCGTCGCGGTGGCCGTACTGGCGGGCGTCGGCGTCGGCGTGTACGCGCTGGCCGGTGACGGCGGCGGGAACGGTGACGACCGCGCCGCCTCCCAGCAGCGGAGCCCGGGCGGGCAGGACGGCGAGGGGCTGCCGGACAACCCGTTCGGCGGTTCGGGCGGCGGCTCCGGCGGGAACGGCGAGTCGCCCGCACCGCAGGGCTCCGAGGCCCCCCGGATCGAGAGCGGCTCGGTGCCGGACGCGGTCAGCGGGATCAGCCTGCCCGTCCCGGACGGCTGGTACGGCCAGGAGCTGACGGTCGGCGCCCAGGTCTCCTCGAACGAGTCCTACGAGTGCCCCGGCGACAGCTCCTCCTCCTGCACCAAGGGCGGCGCCTACTCAGCACCGGCGATGGTGCTGGGCACCGAGGGTTCCACCGCCGAGGAGGTCGCGAAGGCGGACATCTCGGCCAACGCGGAGGAGTCCTACGGCGGCGACAGCTACGGTTCGATCACCTCCCACGACGTGCTGTCCTCGAAGGCGGTCACCGTGGCCGGCCAGAAGGGCTACCAGGTCCGCTGGAAGGCCGTCACGAGCAAGGGCTCCGACGGCTACGTCCAGTCGCTGGCCTTCCCCTCGCCGGCCAACCCGCGGCAGATCGTCGTCGTGCGGTTCGGCGTCGACGTCAGCGAGGAGCAGTCCGTCATCGACGAGATCGTCGAGGGCATCGAGGTGTCGTCGTCGGGCGGCTCGGGCAGCGGCCAGGACGTCTGACCGGACCGCCGGCCCGTCCCGTGCCCGCTGTCGGCCGGGTGGGGCGCCCTTCCGCTCAAAAGGCGCCCCACCCGGCCGGGGGGTGCGCGCCGCCCCCGTCCCCACGGTGCGGCGCGAGCAGGCCACCGTCCAGTCATCCCACGGACGGTGACCTGGGTCTCAGGTCAGGCCCAGCACGGGGAGCACCACGGCCTCCACGAAGCGGACGAGGTAGTCCTCGTCGGCGTACTCCCCCTCCATCACCGGCCGGACGCGCAGCACGCCGAACATCTGGACCGGCACGAACTCCAGCGCGGGGTGGCCGGCGGCCACCTCGCCCCGTTCGACCCCGCGGCGCAGGATCTCGCGCAGCGCGGCGATCTCCGGTTCGACCAGCGCCTCGCGCAGGGCCAGTTTGAGTTCCGGGTCCTCCACGACGGCGTGGCCGAGCGCCTGGAGCAGCCGGGTGTCCGCGCCGGACCACGCGCCCGCCGCCCGGGCGGCCAGCCGCAGGTCCTCGGCGAGCGAGCCGGTGTCGATGCCCTCGAAGCGCACCCTCCGGCGCGACCGCAGGGCCGCCGCGACGAACTGCGGCTTGGTCTTCCACTGCCGGTAGAGCGTGGACTTGCTGCACCGGGTGCTGGCGGCGATGCCCTCCATGGTCACGGCGTCGTAGCCGCACTCCCGGATCCGGTCGAGGACGGCGTCGAGGAACTCCTGCTCGCGCTCGGGCGTGAGTTTGGAGCGGCGCGAGGTGCCGACCGCCTCCGGCCGGTCCGCGGCCTGCGACGTCATGGTGCTGCTCCCCTTGTCTGTCCTGTCTGCGGCGTCCTGCCCACGGCGTCCGGTTCCGGGCTTCCGCCCCGGCGTTCCGGTACGTCAGTGTACCGGTACCCGAGCGTACCGATACTCGACCGTATCGGTACACTGGCGTATCGGAACGAGCCCGTATCGATGAAGTGGACTCATCGGTGAAGCGAACTCATCGGTGGAACGAACCCTCACCGGTGAGGCGGGCCCGTACCGATGAGGCGTACCCACCCGGTGCCGGACATCCGTGGCGGGACGGGCCGCCGAGACACCGCACCACCACCGTCAGCGAAGGGGCCGGGGGATGAACGCCCGCAGCGAGCCCGCGGAAGCGGGGCCGAACGCACCGGCCGGCCCGCCCCTGGTCCGGGAGCTCCCGCTCGTGGCCGGGCTCTTCCTCCTCTACAAACTCGGCCGCCGGCTGGCGAGCGGTCACACCGGCGAGGCGTTCCGCAACGCGCACCACGTGTGGGACCTGGAGCGGTGGCTGCGGCTGCCCGGCGAAGGCGGTGTCCAGTCGCTGCTGCTGCACGGCGACGCCCTCGTGCGGGTGGCGAACACGTACTACGCGGCCGTGCACTTCCCGGCCACCGCCGCGTTCCTCCTCTGGCTCCATCTGCGCCGGCCCCGGCACTACGTGTGGGCCCGGCGGACACTGGCCGCGCTGACCGGCGCGGCGCTGGTGCTGCACCTGGTGTTCCCGCTGGCGCCGCCGCGGATGCTGGGCGCCGCCGCCCTGGTGGACACCGCGCGGGTCTACGGGCCGTCGGTCTACGGCCCGCCGCGCGCGGACACGCTGTCGAACCAGTTCGCGGCGATGCCGTCCCTGCACTTCGGCTGGGCCCTGATGGTGGCGATCGGGCTGATCGTCGCCACCCGGTCCCGCTGGCGGTGGCTGTGGCTGCTGCACCCGCTGCTGACGCTGCTGGTGGTCGTCGGCACCGCCAACCACTACTGGCTGGACGCCGTGGCGGCGTCGGCCCTGCTCGGGCTGGCCCTCGCGGTGGTCCGCCTGCCGCACCGCCGGCCGGTGGGGACGACGGGCGGACGGCACCGGGGTCGGGTCCGGGGCCGGGGCCGGGGCCGGGGCCGTCCGCAGCCGGTCGAACGGCACCGGCTGGTGGGGGCGGGCCGATGAACGCCGCCCTCGTCGCCGTCGCCCTGTCCCTGGTCTCCGTCGTCGCCTACGCGGCCGCGGCCGTCGCCCAGGAACGGCTGGCCACCCGCCGTACGGGCACGGGTGGACCGCGGCTGCTGGGCAGCGGGGCGTGGTGGTGGTCGGTGGCGCTGAACGCCTCCGCCGCGCTGCTGCACGTCGGGGCGCTGCGGTACGGCCCGCTCACCGTCGTCCAGCCGCTGGGCGCGCTCACCCTGGTCGCGGCGGT
Organism: Streptomyces sp. SYSU D01066-1; assembly: GCF_054956795.1. NCBI lineage: Bacteria > Bacillati > Actinomycetota > Actinomycetes > Kitasatosporales > Streptomycetaceae > Streptomyces > Streptomyces sp. SYSU D01066-1. Next base: position 12,277 of record NZ_JBUDHV010000046.1, read on the forward strand.
GCCCCTGGGGGCGCGGCTGGCGGGACGGCGGGTCGGCGCGGCCGAGTGGCGGGGCACCGGGCTGACCCTGCTCGGGCTCGGCGCGCTGCTGGTCACGGCGTCCGGTCCGGCCCCCGACGGCGTGCTGAGCGTGCCGGAGGCGTTGGCGGTGGCCGGCGTGACGGCGGTGCTGATCGGGGTGCTGGCCAGGCCCGGTGCCCGGTCCGGCCTGCGGCACGCGAGCGCGTCCGGCGTCGCCTCCGGGGTCGCCTCGGCGCTCACCCAGACCGTCACGGTCGCCGCCACGGACGGCACCGGACCGCTGCTCGGCGCACGGGTGATCGGTGTGGCGGTGCTGGTCGCGGCCTTCGCGACGGGCGGCCTGCTGCTGTCGCAGACGGCGTACCAAAGCGGCCTGGGCGCCCCGCTGGCGGTGGTGACCCTGTCCAACCCGGTGGCCGCCGCGGCGATCGGCGTGGCGCTCCTCGGCGAGCGCCTGCGGGGCGGCCCGGCCGGCGTCCTGCTGGCCCTGGCCGGAGCGGCCGTGGCCGCCTGGGGCGTCCTCCTCCTGACCCGAGCGGCCCCGGCCCCTGTCCGGACGGAGCCGGAGGAGTTCCCGGCGCTCACCCCGCTCCCGCCCGGCACGGCGTCCGGACCGTCCCCCGTGCCCGCCCCGGTCCCGGCCGCTGCGACGCCCGCGGCCTCCCCCGGGCCGTCCCCGGCGGGCGTCCGGACGGACCCCGTCACCGCGACGCTGCCCCGGCAGGCACCGTCCCGGTCGGCACCGTCCCGGCCGGTGGCGTAGCGGCAGGCGCCGTCCCGGTCGGGGGCGGCGCGGCAGCGGCCGGACGCCGGGCAGCCCACGCCGCTGTGGCCGGCCCCGGCCGCCCCGGAGCGACGGGCGGGGGCGCGGCCGCGCTGCGGGCGAAGTCCCCCGCGGGCTACTCGCCGCCGATCACCGGGTCGCTCACGCCCGCCCGGCCGTTCTCGACGTGGCCGGCGAAGCGGCGCAGGAACGTCGGGTCGGCCTCGGAGGTGACCGTCAGGTCGTACCAGCGGCGGCCGGCGGTGAGGTCGACGGTGTGCCGGACGGTGGAGCCGGGGCGCACGGTCAGGGTCCGGCCGCGGCCGCCGTAGGCGTTGGCCAGCTTCAGCCGGACCGTTCCGGAGCCCCGGTTGGTCAGGGTGAGTTCGATGTCGTCGCGGACGTGACGCGCCGTGACCTCGGGGCCGGCGGCCCCGGCCGACTGCCGGAAGACCCGCAGGAAGCCGTTGGGGCCGTGCACGGTCAGGTCGTGGGCGCCGCCCGAGTACGCCCCGTCCCAGGTGTCGAAGACGCGCTTGCCGGCCTCGGTGGTGTACGTCCAGGGGCCGTCGGCGCGGTTGCCGGAGGTGACCAGGAACGCGGCGCCCGCCTCCGCGCCCGAGGCGAAGGTGAGGCTGAGGGTGCCGGCGGCCGGATCGGCCGAGGCGTCCACCAGCGGGGCGTACCGCAGCGGGCGGGCCGGGCGCAGACCGCGCTCCTGGCGGGGCATGCCGGGTTCCGCCGGGGGCGTCGGACGGTAGTCGGGGTGCCGGTCGCGGTCCTGGGGCCGGTAGGCGTCGGTGCCGGGCAGGCGGGCGGGGCGGCTGTCCTTGCGGGAGAAGTCGAAGGCCGAGGTCAGGTCGCCGCAGATCGCGCGCCGCCACGGGGAGATCTGCGGTTCGCGCACCCCGAAGCGGCGCTCCGTGAAGCGCAGGATCGAGGTGTGGTCGAAGGTCTCGGAGCAGACGTAACCGCCCTTGCTCCAGGGCGAGACGACCAGCATCGGGACGCGCGGGCCGAGTCCGTAGAAGCCCTCGGCGTAGCGCGAGTCGCCCGGGAAGACGTCCAGCGAGACGTCGGCCGTCGAGCGGCCCTGCGCGTCGGACCTCGGCGGCAGCGGCGGCACCAGGTGGTCGAAGAAGCCGTCGTTCTCGTCGTAGGTGATGAACAGAGCCGTCTTCGCCCACACCTCGGGGTTGGCGGTGAGCGCGTCCAGCACCTGGGAGATGTACCAGGCGCCGTAGTTCGACGGCCAGTTGGAGTGCTCGGAGAAGGCCTCGGGCGCGGCGATCCAGGAGACCTGCGGCAGCTTGTCCGCCTTGACGTCGGCGCGCAGCAGGTCGAAGTAGCCGTCGCCGTTCGCCGCGTCGGTGCCGGTGCGGGCCTTGTCGTACCAGGGGTCGCCCGGCTTCGCGTTCCGGTACTTGTTGAAGTACAGCAGCGAGTTGTCGCCGTAGTTGCCCCGGTAGGCGTCGGGGATCCAGCCCCAGGAGCCGGCGGCGTCCAGGCCGTCGCCGATGTCCTGGTAGATCTTCCAGGAGATCCCGGCCGCTTCGAGGCGCTCGGGGTACGTCGTCCAGTCGTAGCCGAGTTCGTCGTTGCCGAGGACCGGGCCGCCGCCCTTGCCGTCGTTGCCGGTGTGGCCCGACCACATGTAGTAGCGGTTGGGGTCGGTGGAGCCGATGAACGAGCAGTGGTAGGCGTCGCAGATGGTGAACGCGTCGGCGAGGGCGTAGTGGAAGGGGATGTCCTGGCGGGTCAGGTACGCCATCGTGGTCGTGCCCTTGGCGGGCACCCAGCGGTCGTACTTGCCGTCGCGGTACGCCTCCTGGCCGTCGGGCCAGCTGTGCGGCAGGCCCTCCAGGAACCGCATGCCGAGGTCGTCGGCGTCCGGGCGGAAGGGCAGCACCTCGGTGCCGTCGGCCTTGGTCTGGTGCCACACCGACTTGCCGCTGTCCAGGGTGACCGGGTGCGGGTCGCCGAAGCCGCGGACGCCGCGCAGGCTGCCGAAGTAGTGGTCGAAGGAGCGGTTCTCCTGCATCAGGACGACGATGTGCTCGACGTCCTCGATCGACCCGGTCCGGTGGTTGGCCGGGAGCGCGGCGGCCCGCTGGATGCTCGCGGAGAGCGCGCTGAACGCCGTGGTGGCGCCCGCGATCTGGAGGAATCGGCGCCTGTTGACTTCGGCCATGGGGTGGTGAGCCTCTCGCCTCGGGGGTGTTCGGCGGATCCGGTGACGTCCGGTGACGTCGGGCGACGACGGCCGCGCGCGCAAGGAGTGTTCCAGGAGCACCCAACGAGAAGGAAGGGGCGGATGGCGCTCATGTGAAGGTCGCCGGTACGGGGGGTGAGGGGCCGGTGCGCGGGGCGTGCGGGGCCGGCGCGAGGGCCGTGCGGGGCCGGCGCGAGGGCCGTGCGGGGCCGGCGCGAGGGCCGTGCGGGGCCGGCGCGAGGGCCGTGCGGGAGACCGGCGCCTGCGGAGACGCCCCGCCGATCGCGGCCACGCGGCCTGTGGCGCCGCGGTGCGGATGGCGGGGGCGGTGCCACGGCCGCGTGAGACCGGCCCGAGGCCGGGCGTCCGTCCGTTTGCCGGTCAGCCGGGCTGCCGCACCGGCTCCGGTGCCTCCTGTCGCGCGTACGCCGCCCAGTCCACGATCCGCACCGCCGCGCCGACCGCCTCCTGCCCCCGGCAGTGGGCGTGGTGCCTGCGGGCGATGCCGTCCAGGTCGAGGTGGGGGCCGAAGGCGGGGTGCGCCGCCAGCCGTCGCGCGTACGCCCACAGACGGGGGTGGCCGGTGATCCGGTGCACCGCTGCGGCATCCAGGTGGTGGCGGTGCACGGTGTCCAGCTGTACCAGCGTCACCCACAACCGCACGTCCGCGAGGGTGATCCCGCCGCCCAGCAGGTGCTCCTGGGAGGCGAGCCGCCGCTCCAGCACGTCCAGCGCGCGCACCACGGTGGCCAGCGCGGTGGCGCGTGCCGCCGGATCGCCGCCGGGCTGCCCGGCCCGCTGGGCGGCCCGGGTGATGTCCTGGTCGCAGAGCCGGCCCAGGGCCGCGATCGCCTCGCCGGCACCGCGCGGGTGCAGGTCGGGACCGTGACCGCCGAACTGCCGGGCCAGGTCGCGCAGGATGTCGGGGGTGTGCGTGCTCACGATCCGCCCGGTCCAGTCGTCGCTGAGGACCGGCGCCGCGGCCGGACCGGGGTGCTGGTGCGAGCTGGCCTCGTACAGCGGGCGCAGGGCCCGGTGTCCGCCGCCGGGCGCGTCGGGCACGGCGGGCAGCAGCGTCACCGCGAGGGTGTCGGCCAGGCCGAGCAGGCTGTGCGTGACGGCGATCTGCAGACAGTGCGGACAGGAGAGCGAGAGGTGGAGCCGGTAGCGGTGCGGCGCGGGGTAGTAACCGCTGCGCGCGTCACGGCCGATCCTGCTCCGGAAGGACGGCACGGCGGTCGGGGATGTGGCGGGCATGCGTCTCCCTGGGGTGCTCGGTCACAGGCGTACGGAGGCGACGGCACGCGGCGGCTTCGGCACGGCCGGGGCGGCGGTACTGGCGCGGGAGGGTCAGGCGTGAACGGTGGCTGGGCCGCCGGCGCGCGGGGAACGTGCCGCGCCGCACACACGCATCAGGTCGATGTGGCGGCGGGACGTCAGCAGGGGCAGCGGGCGGACGGCGGTCCGGACAACGTCACTGCCGGGTTCCGGCGCAGCACGGCCCATATTTCCCTACCAGTTCACTAGGATTCCTGTAGGTGAGTGTCGGGCCGCGTCCAGGCCGCGTCAAGAGGGCCGGTCGTACCGCGCCGGAACGTCCCACCGCGTGAGGGGGCCCGGGCCCGCCGGCGCGGCCGGGCCGCGCGGCCGGTCTCGCGGGCGGCGGGCAGCGCGCGGACCGCCTCGGAGCCGTCGGCGATCACACCGGTCGTCGTGGGCTCCCGGCGCCGGCGAAGGGGACCTGGACGGAGGGCCCCCGTCCGCCACGGTGCGCAAGGGGTGGGTCCACAGGCCCTGTGCCGCGGGTTTCGGCAGGACGCCCTCGCCGAACCAGTACGCCTCCTCCAGGTGCGGGTACCCGGAGAGCACGAACTCGTCGATGCCGAGCCGGTGGTACTCGGCGATCCGCTCGGCCACTTCGGTGTGGGTGCGGGCGTCACGCCGATGGCGGTGCGGGTCCGGTGAGCCGAGCGCCGATCGTGTGCCGGACCCCTCGAAAAGGGCGCTGCCGGCCTCCGGGCCGCCTCCGCCGCCGTCACCCTGGCGGCAGCCACCGCGATCGACGCCCTGGGGCGGCCGATCCGTCGGTCAGGCCGTCCGGGCGGCGTCGACGGACCTCGCCGCCGAGACGAGCAGCGCGCCGGCGGCCCGTACCCGGATCGCCGGTTCACCGAACCGCTGGATCAGCGGCGGGTCCTCGGTGGCGGTCTCATGTCCCTCGGCGACGCTCTCGTACCAAGGGCGGCTCTTGGCGCGGACGAATTCCACGGCCTCGGCCGGCGCCCCGGCCGCGCTCCCGGCGTCGATGGCGGTGTGCGGCAGTTGGGCGACGGCGCCGTGCGGATGGGGCCCCGGAAGGTGAGGTGGTGCGGCGGCACCCGGCCGGCGGGCCTCCCGCTCGGCGGCGTCCTCGCGGAAGCCGGCGGCCGGTCCGGCGGCGACGGCGAGGGCCTCGGCGTCGCCGGCGAGCGCCGTCGCGGCGCTCATCCGGTGGCCGCCAGCAGGGCCGGGCGGCCACCGAGGGCGAGCGAGAACTGGTCGGTGACCTGGGCCAGGGCCTCGGCGGGGCCCGGCGCGACGGTCAGCGAGCCGTCATCGGCCACGGTGATGTCCCTGTCGAGCGTGAACCAGCCAGGCGTGATGTGGGCGGGGCCCATGGAGTTCAGCACCGGACGCAGGGCGTAGTCGATGGCCAGGACGTGGGCGGTGGTGCCGCCGGTGGCCAGCGGCAGGACCGTCTTGCCCGCCAGGGCGTACTGCGGGAGCAGGTCGAGCAGCGACTTCAGCAGCCCGGAGTAGGCGGCCTTGTAGACGGGGGTGCCGATCACGACCCCGTCCGCCCGCTCGAACAGGGCGGTGGCCTCGACGATCGCCGGGTGGCCGAAGTCGGCGTGCAGCAGGGCGGCGGGCGGGAGCGTACGGACGTCGAACGGGATCACCTCGTGCCCCTGGGCCCTGAGCCGGTCGTCCAGGTGGCGCAGCAGCCGGGCGGTGCGGGAGGTGACGGAGGGGCTTGCGGAGACGGACAGGACGGTGGCCATGCGAGGACCTTTCAGGAGTGCCGGGCGGGCTGCGGGTGGTGTGCCGGTGGCGGTCGGGGGGACGGCGAGGAGCTTCACGACGCCGCCCGTTCGTCGCGGACGTCGTCGATGGGGGCTCCCCCGCTCGGGCGGAGCCGGGAGTGGGGGAAGGGCAGGCCGAGGTGGTCGCGCAGGGTCGGGCCCTCGTACTCCGTGCGGAACACGCCCCGTTCCTGCAGGAGCGGGACGACCTTGTCGGCGAACTCGTCGAGGCCGGTCGGGGTGATGTGCGGGACGAGGATGAAGCCGTCACTCGCGTCGGCCTGCACGAACTCGTCGATGGTGCGGGCGATCGTCTCCGCCGAACCGATGAAGTTCTGCCGGTTGCCGGTCTCGATGACCAGGTCGCGGATCGACCAGTTGTTCGCGGCGGCGAGCTCACGCCACTCGCGGGCGGTGGCCAGCGGGTCGCGGTACATACGGACCTGGGCACGGCCCTTGGAGATGTGGTCGTCGCTGACATCAGGGTCGATGTCGGGGAGCGGCCCGTCCGGGTCGTAGGACGACAGGTCCCTGTTCCAGACGAACTCCAGGTGCCTGAGGGCGGTGGCGCCGCTGACCTGCCGGCGGCGCACCTCCTTGGCGAGCTCCTCCGCCTCGGCGTCGGTGTCGGCGAGGGTGAAGGTGGCGGCGGGCAGGATCAGCAGGTGGTCGTGGCGGCGGCCGTACTTGGCGAGGCGGTTCTTGACGTCGGTGTAGAAGGCCTGGCCGGCTTCGAGGGTGGCGTGCCGGCTGAAGATCGCGTCGGCTTCGGAGGCGGCGAACTCGCGGCCCTCCTCGGAGTCGCCGGCCTGGAAGATCACCGGGCGGCCCTGCGGGGAACGCGGCACGTTGAACCGCCCGTGGATGTCGAAGTGCCGCCCGCTGTGGGCGAAGGCTCCGGCCTTGGCGTCCCGCAGGAAGGTGCCGGTCTCCTGGTAGGCGAGGATCTCGTCGCCGTGCCAGGAGTCGAAGAGCTCGTTCGCCGTGGCCAGGAACTCCTTGGCGCGAGAGTAGCGCTCCTCCTGCGGCAGGAAGCCGCCGCGGCGGAAGTTCTCGCCGGTGAAGGCGTCCCAGGAGGTGACGACGTTCCAGGCGGAGCGCCCGCCGGAGAGGTGGTCGAGGCTGGCGAACTGGCGGGCGACCTCGTAGGGCTCGTTGAAGGTGGAGTTGATGGTGCCGGCCAGACCGAGGTGCTCGGTGACGGCGGCGAGCGCGGTGAGCACGGTGAAGGTGTCGGGGCGGCCGACGACGTCCAGGTCGTAGATCCGCCCGCCCTGTTCGCGCAGCCGGAGTCCCTCGGCGAGGAACAGGAAGTCGAACCTGGCGCGTTCGGCGGTCCGCGCGAAGTGGACGAAGGAGCTGAACTCGATGTGGCTGCCGGCCCTCGGGTCGCTCCACACGGTGGTGTTGTTGACGCCCGGGAAGTGGGCGGCCAGGTGGATCTGCTTCAACGGCTTGGTCATCGGTCGGGGTTCCTTCCGGCTCAAGCGGCGGCGTAGCGGCCTGCGGGGCGGGCCAGTCCCAGCAGGCCGCGCAGGGTGTCGGCCTCGTAGGCGCGGCGGAAGACGCCTCGGCGCTGCAGTTCGGGGACCAGCCCCCGGGTGATCGCCGGGAGGTCATGGCCCGCGACGGCGGGACGCAGCCGGAAACCGGTCAGTCCGGCGCTGTGCAACTCCTGGAGGAGATCGGCGAGTCCGGCGGGCGTGCCGGTGAAGACGCGGGCATCACTCGTGTACGGCTGTCCCGCGAGCGCGTCGAGCCGTTCCCGGCGGGCGGTCGCGGCGGCCGGGTCGTCGTCGAGGAAGACGACCAGGTCGCCGAAGACGTGGAGGGGCTCGGCGGCTCGCCCCACGGCGTTCTGCTCGGCGCGGATCCGGGCGGTGACGGCGCGGGCCTGGTCGGTGTCGTGCGGGGTGACGTACCCGATGTCGGCGGCGCGGGCCACCAGCCGGTAGGGGACGGTGTCGTGGGCGAGGGCGCTGACGACCGGCTGGCCCTGCGGCGGGCGGGGCGTGATGCCAGGGCCTCTGACACTGAAGTGCCTGCCCTCGAAGTCGATGTGGTGCAGCTTGTCGCGGTCGATGAAACGGCCGGTGGCCGCGTCCCGGATCTCGGCGTCGTCCTCCCAGCTGTCCCACAGGCGGCGCACCACCTCCACGTAGTCGGCGGCCTCGTCGAAGAGGTCGGTCACCACCTCCCTGGCGTCCGGGTGGTCGTAGGCCTCGATGCGCGGGATGGAGCGGCGGCCGAAGTGCGCGGCCTCGTTCGGGCGGGCGGTGATTTGCACGCGCAGGCCTGCGCGGCCGGCGCTGACGTAGTCGAGGGTGGCGATCGCCTTGGAGATGTGGAACGGCTCCGTGTGCGTGCAGACCACCGTCGGCACCAGACCTATGTGCCGGGTCAATGGTGCGACGCGGGAGGCGACGAGGACGGCGTCGAGACGGCCGCGGACCTGGTCGGTGCGCTCGTCCGGGTCCAGGAAGTGCGAGGACTGAGGGCCGAGGCCGTCCTCGATGGTCACGAAGTCGAGCAGACCGCGCTCGGCCTCGGCGACCAGGTCGGCCCAGTATCCGGCGGTGAACAGGTCGCGCGGGCGGGCCACCGGTTCGCGCCAGGAGGAGGGGTGCCAGCCGGTGCCGTCCAGGGCGACGGCGAGGTGCAGGGAAGAAGGAGGTGTTGAGGACACGAGTGGGTGCCTTCCTGGAAGTCCGTGACGAGAACGCCGGCCCCCCGCACGGGAGGAGGCGGCGGTGGGGGACACGAGCGGGCTCGGCAGCAAGGCGGTGGGTCCCGCCGAGCCCGGGCGCGGGCCGAGCGCGGTGCCCGCGACGGCCGGCCGCTACGGCGCCCAGCCCGGTGTGACGCAGGCGGCCGGGCCCAGTGCCACCGGGACGGGACGGACGGGACGACGGGTTCTGGACCAGTTCACGCGTACTCCTTCGCGGACGTGCGGACGACCGGTGGCGTTGTCGGCGCCTGGGAGGCAGCGGCGAGGTGAACTCGCTCGCGCGGCTCGGTCGTCGCGGTGGTTGTCGGGGGGTGCGTCACCGGGCCGGCTCCGTGTCGCGGTGGTTGTCGGGGGGTGCGTCACCGGGCCGGCTCCGTGTCCCGGTCGTACCGGCCGGCGGGACGGGGCAGGCCGAGGTGGTCGCGGAGGGTGCGGCCGGTGTAGCCGGCGCGGAACAGGCCGCGTGCACGCAGCGCCGGTACGAGGCCGTGGACGACGGCGGGCAGATCGGCGGGGGCCGCGGCCGGCAGGAGGTGGAAGCCGTCGACGCCGGTGCTCTCGTACCAGTCGGCGAGCAGACCGGCGAGGTCCGCGGCGGTGCCGGTGAAGCGCAGTTCGGCGGGCGGGAGGGCTGCGGGCCCGGTGCCGTCCCCGAGACCGACCGCGACACGTACCAGCACCCGCAGCGCCTTCGGGTCCCGTCCGGCATCCGCCGCCCGGCGCAGCAGCGCCCCGCGGGCGAGCCGGGCCGTGGAGGGCTGGTCGGCGTCCAGGAGTACGACGTCGGCGTGGCTCGCGGCCAGCTCCCACTGCCCGTCCGAGTCGTGCGCGTCGAGGGCGACGGCGATGGGCGGCCGCCCCTGGGGCGGACGGGGAAGGCCGGACGGGCCGTGGACCGGGAGGCGCGGGCCCTCGAAGCCGATGTGGTGCGACCGGTCGCGGTCGGTGAAGCGGCCGGTGGCGGCGGCGTCCCGGGTCCTCGCGCCGTCCTGCCGGCTGTCCCACGACCGGACGGCGGCCTCGACGGCGTCGGCCGCCTCGGCCCACAGCCCGGCTGCGGACCCGGCCCCGCGGCCGCCCACGGCGAGGGCCTCGGCCTCGGTGCCGGAGACGTCGACCAGCCAGCCGGCCCGGCCCTCGCTGACGTGGTCGAGGGCGGCCAGGGCGGCGAAGGTGCGGAAGGACTCGGTGTGGGTGGTGGTCACCGCCGGCACCAAACCGATCTTGCTGGTCAGGGGCGCGACGCGGGCGAGGACGGTCATCGCGTCGCGCCGGTGGGCGCTGTCGTCGGGTGATGGCGCGAGCCGGTCGCCGACGGTGACGAAGTCCAGGGCGCCCTGCTCGGCGAGGCCGATCAGGTCCGTCCGGCGGGCGGCGTCGAGGGACTCGGCGGGGCGGCGGCCGGTCCCGCCGAGTTCGACGGAGAGGTGGAGTTCGCGGGGCATGGCCTCGTGTCCTGTACGAAGGGGACGCGCGGGCGCCGTACGGCCCGCGCGCCCCGGGTCGGCTACTTGTCGGTCCTGGGCAGGCCGGGCGGGTTGGTCTCGGACTTGGTCACGGCCTCGTCGGACAGGCCCCAGCGTTCGAGCACCTTCGCGTATGTGCCGTTGCCGATGACGTGGTTGAGGGCGTCGGTGAGCGGCTTGACCAGGCCGCTGTCCTTCTTGGTGGTGGCCGCGATGAGGCCCTGGAGGGTGGAGCCGGCCCCGGAGTACGTGCCGACCACTTCCGTCTTCCCGGTGGTGGCCGCGTGGTAGGCGGCGGTCGGGTTGGGACCGAGGTAGAGGTCGATGCGGCCGGACTGGAGGGCGAGGTAGATGTCGCTGTCGTCCTGGTAGTACTTGATGTCCACCGGCTCGCGGCCGGCCTTCTCGTTCTCCTCGCTCCACTCGATGAGCAGCTTCTCCTGGTTGGTGCCGCTGCTCACGGCGACCGTCTCGCCGGCCACGTCCTCGGGCCCGGTGACCTTCAGGCCGCTGCCCTTCTTCGCCTCGAAGCCCAGGTTGTCCTCCCGGTAGGTGGCGAAGTCGTACTTCTCCTTGCGCTCCTCGGTGACGGTGATGTTGCTGAACCCGACGTCGTACTTGGCGCTGTCCAGGCCGACGAAGATGTTCTCCCAGGAGACCACGTTGATGTGCGGCTCGAGGCCGAGCACGTCGGCGACGAGGGAGGCGATGTCGGGCTCGACGCCGATGACGGTCTTGTTGTCGGTGGCGAAGAAGGTCAGCGGCGCGGCGGAGTTGGACGACTCGACGATCTCCAGGGTGCCTCTCCTGCGGATCTCCTCCGGGACCTCGGCGGCTATGGAGTCGACCTTGCCGGTGGTGACGCGGTTCTGGTCCGGACTGATGTTGATCTTCGTCTTGCTGCCCGACGTGGCCGCGACCTCGGTCGTACCGCCGTCGTCGGGGTTGCTGCACGCGGCGAGGACGAGGGCGGTGGCGAGTCCGAGCGCGGCTGCGGCGGTGCGGCGGGCGATCGAGGTGGACATCGTCGTGCTCCTTGCTTGCGGAAAGGGAGGGGGCTGGTCAGAGGACCTTGGAGAGGAAGGCGCGGGTGCGCTCGTGGCGCGGGTCGTCCAGGACGGCCGCGGGCGGGCCCTGTTCCACGACGACACCGCCGTCCATGAACACCACGGTGTCGGCGACCTCGCGGGCGAAGCCGATCTCGTGGGTCACGACGATCATGGTGGTTCCGGTGCGGGCCAGGTCCTTGATGACGTCGAGGACCTCGCCGACCAGTTCCGGGTCGAGCGCCGAGGTGGGCTCGTCGAAGAGCAGTACCTTGGGTTCGAGGGCGAGTGCGCGGGCGATGGCCACGCGCTGCTGCTGGCCGCCGGAGAGCTGCCGGGGGTAGGCGGCGGCCTTGTCGGCGAGGCCGACCCGGTCGAGGAGCCGGCGGGCCGTCTCCTCCGCTGCCCTGCGCGGGCGGCGCAGCGCGGAGACGGGAGCCTCGATCAGGTTCTCCAGCACGGTCAGATGGGGGAAGAGGTTGAAGTTCTGGAAGACGAACCCGATGTGGGTACGCTGCCTCAGTACGTCCTTCTCCTTCAGCTCGTGCAGCTTGTTCCCGGAGCGGCGGTAGCCGATGAGTTCGCCGTCGATGCTGATCCAGCCGCGGTTCACCTTCTCCAGGTGGTTGATGGTGCGCAGCAGCGTGGACTTCCCGGAGCCGGACGGGCCGAGGATCACGGTGACCTCGCCGGCGCGGACCCGGAGGTCGACGCCGCGCAGCACCTCCACCGGACCGAAGCTCTTGTGGACGCCGCGGACATCCACCATCACGCCGTCGGCCGTCGGCGTCGTGTCCTCGACGGCCGCCGTCACGTCGCTCATCGGCTGTCTCCCAAGGGCTTCAGGGGTATGACGGGCTGGTTGCGCTGGGCGGCGGTCGCGCGCAGGGTCCGGACGAAGCGGCGGGCGCGCTGGAGCGGGGTGGGCGGCGGGGTGCGGTCGGCGCCCCGGGCGTAGCGGCGCTCCACGTAGTACTGCGCGACCGACAGCAGGGAGGTCAGCACCACGTACCAGGCGGTGGCGACCAGCAGCAGCGGGATCACCCGGCCGTTGCGGCCGTAGATCACCTGCACCTGGTAGAACAGCTCGCCGATGGACATCACGTAGACCACCGAGGTGCCCTTGAGCAGGCCGATGATCTCGTTGCCGGCCGTGGGCAGGATGGCTCGCATGGCCTGCGGCAGCACGATCCGGCGGATCTGCCGCAGCCGGGGAACGCCCAGCGCGGCGGCCGCCTCCAGCTGCCCGGGGTCGACGGCGAGGACACCGCCCCGCACGATCTCGGCGGCATAGGCGGCCTGGTGCAGCGTCAGTCCGATGACGGCGGCGCCCATGGTGCCGATGACGCTGTTGCTGTCGACGGACCAGAACACCGGGCCGAAGGGGATACCGAAGCCCAGCCTTTCGTACAGCGCGCTCAGGTTGAACCAGAACACCAGCTGGACGATCATCGGGATGGACCGGAAGATCCAGACGTAGGTCCAGGCGACGGTCTGCAGCACCGGGCTGTGCGACAGCCGCATGAAGGCCAGGACGGTGCCCAGGAGGGAGCCCAGCACGGTGGCGTACGCGGTGAGCTGGAGGGTCACCCACACCGCCTGCACGATCGTCTCGGACAGCACGTAGTCGCTGAAGACACCCCACTCCCAGACCGGGTTGGTGGCCAGGCCGTGCACGAACTGGGCGACCAGCACGGTCACGGCGACGGCCGCCGTCCAGCGGGCGCGGTGGCGGGCGGGGACGACCTTGAGGGAGGCCGGGTCGTCCGGGGCGGGCGGGGTTTCGGGACCGGTGCCCGGGGTGGCCGCGCCGGGCGGCGCGGTGCCGGTGGTGGATGGCATCGTGGTGTTCCTGCTCAGCTCTCAGGTGTGTTCGGGCGGGTTGATCCGCGACGCGTCGATCGCGGATGCGGAGGTGCCCCACTTCTCGAGGATCCGGGCGTACGTGCCGTCCTTGATCAGCTCGTTGACGGCGGCCTGGAAGGCCTTGGTGAGCGGGGAGCCCTTCTTGAAGGCGAAGCCGACGTCGAGGCGGTGGAACTCGCCGAGGAAGGTGGTCCGGGAGGCGGGCTGGGACGCCTGGTGGAGCAGGCCGTTGATGGTCGACATGATCACGTCGACGCGGCCCTGCTGGAGCGCGGTGAGGGTCGCCGCGTTCTCCGAGTAGACCTTCACGTCGTACGGTTCCTTGCCCGCCTCGGCGCACACGTCCTTCCGCGCGGTGAGGGTCGCCTCGAAGGTGGTGCCTGCGCCGGTGCCGATGGTCAGCCCGCACAGCTGGGTGAGGTCGGTGACCTCCTTGCCCAGGGCGGTGTTGCCCGTCTTCACCGCGAAGCCCTGGCCGTCGTCGATGTAGGTGACGAAGTCGATGGTCCTCAAGCGTTCGGTGGTGACGCCGAAGTTGCCGGTCCCGAAGTCGTACTTGCCGCTGCCCAGGGCGGGCAGGATCGTCTCGAAGGAGGCGTCCTGCCGCTCCAGCTTCACGCCGAGGACCTTGGCCACCGCGTCGGCGAGGTCGATGTCCTGGCCGGCGGGCGGCTTGTCCTGTCCGTTCGGGTAGTACGCCCCGGGCGGGGACCCGATCGAACTGCCGACGCGGAGCGTGCCCGCCGCGCGGATGTCGGCGGGCAGCAGGGCGGCGACGGAGTCCACCTTGCGTACGGCGGCCACCGGGTCGTCGGTCGGCGCGGGCGACGCCTGGGCGCCCGCCGGTGTGGTGCCGGGGGTGTCGCCGGAGCCACACGCGGTCAGCGCCACCACGGGCAGCAGCGCGATGGCCGCGGCGACGCGCAGGCGGGTCCTGATCGGGCGAGGGTTCACAGGCGGGCCGCCTTTCCCGTGCGTGCGGTGCGTGCTTGGGCCGGCAGCCGCTTCTCGAAGGGCAGCGGGCCGATGGTCTCCGGGTCGGCCTCGGTGTCGAACAGCGGTGTGTAGCCGGTGGCCAGGTACAGGCCGCGGGCCTCGGGCTGGCGTGGCCCGGTGGTCAGGTAGATCCGCCGGTAACCGCGGGTGACCGCCTCGTTCTCCAGTTCGGCGATGACACGGCGGGCGAGGCCGCGCCGCCGGTGGGCGGAGTGGGTCCAGATCCGTTTCAGTTCGGCGGTGGCCGCGTCGTACCGCCGGAAGGCGCCGCCCGCGACGGGCTCGCCGCGCTCCAGCAGCAGGAGCAGCAGGCCGCCGTACGGTTCGGTGAACTCCTCGTCGGGGTAGCGGGCGATCTCGGCGTGGGCGTCCTTGCCGTAGCGCGTGGAGTACTCGTGGCCCAGTTCGCGCAGCAGGGGTCTCACGCGCGGGTCGCAGACGCGGACATGGACCACGGTCACCTCCGCTGCCGAGGACGACGGCGAGGCCACGGAGGTCATCCGCCCACCGCCGCAAGGGTGTGCGTCCCGCGTGCCGCCCGCTCGGCGTCGCGCTCGGCGTCGCGCTCGGCGTCGCGCTCGGCGTCGCGCTCGGCGTCGCGCTTGGCGTCGCGCTTGGCGACCTCCTCGCGGACGATCGGGATCACGTACCGGCCGAAGTCGATGGCGTCCCCCAGCAGGTCGTAGCCGCGGGCGGAGAGGATGTCGACGCCGAGGTCGTAGTAGTCGAGCAGCGCCTGGGCGACCGTCTCGGGGGTGCCGACCAGGGCGTTGGAGTTGCCCGCGCCGCCGGTGGCGGCGGCGGTCGGGGTCCACAGGGCGCGGTCGTAGCGCTCCCCCGCCTCGGCGATGGCGAGCAACCGCTGCGAACCGGTGTTCTGCGGCTGCGCGTGCCCGTTGTGACGCTTGGTGACCGCCTCGCCCTTCTCCTTGCGGGCCCTGATCGCGCCGACCGTGCGGTGGGCCTTCTCCCAGGCCAGTTCCTCGGTCGGGGCGATGATCGGGCGGAAGGCGACCTGGATGCGGGGCACGTCGCTGCGGCCCGCGGCCTCCGCCGCGGCCTTGACGTTCTCGATCTGCTCGGCGGTCTTGGCGAGGGGCTCGCCCCACAGGCAGTAGATGTCGGCCTCGGCGCCCCCCGCGGCGTACGCGGCAGGGGACGAACCGCCGAACGAGACGTCCGGGCGGGGCTGTCGGGCGGGGAAGACGTCGCTGACGAAGTCGTGGAAGCGGTAGTGCTCGCCCTCGTGGTCGAAGGGCTCGCGGGTGGTCCAGGCCTTCTTGACGATCCGGATGTACTCGCGGGTGCGGGCGTAGCGCTCGTCCTTGGTGAGGGTGTCGCCCTCGCGGCCCTGCTCGTGGTCGTTGCCGCCGGTGATGAAGTGCACGGTCAGCCGGCCTTCGCTGATCTGGTCGAGGGTGGCGAAGGTCTTGGCGGCGAAGGTGGGGTAGGAGACGTTGGGCCGGTGCGCGAGGAGGATCTGCAGGTGCTCCAGTCTGCTCGCGATGTACGCGGCGGCCGACGCGGGGTCCGGGGATCCGGAGCCGTAGGCGAACAGCACCCGGTCCCAGCCGTGGTCCTCGTGGGCCCGGGCGAGCCGGAGCGTGTACTCCTTGTCGAACGCGGGGCCGGAACGCGGGGTGGTTTCGGAGCCGTCGTTGGTGGCGGCGATGCCGAGGAACTCCACTGGCATGGGAGATGACCTTTCGGGGTGCGGCGACACGCGGGCATGACGGAACTGCCCTGCGCGCGGGCGTGAGCGCACGGACCGTCAGGCGGACGGGCCGGTGCGGTCGTGACGACGTCGAGTGTCGGGAGAGGCGGAGCTGCGGCAGCGCGCGTGAGGGGGGAACTCGGCCCGCGACGGGGTCACCGAGGGAGGGAAGGGCCGGTCAGACGGCCCGCTGCCGAGTCAGGCGCAACACGCGGCGGACCACACCCGACCGAAGTCGATGTGATCGCGCGAGACCAAGCGCTGCTGGGCATCCATGCGACTAATTGAGCAGGACATCGTGGCGCTCGTCAAGCAGTGCCCGGATGCCGGATCTTCCGGACCGGCTCTGCCCCTGCCCCTGCCCAGGGGGCTGTTGACACATCGACGCCCTGGGCACATACGATCGGCAGCGGGCCGGCCGCCCTGCGCGGCGGCCTCTCCGGCCGCGTTGAGGGACGCGGCGAATGTGACGACGCCGAGCCCGGACGCCCCGTACGCACGCAGCGCCTGTGCCGTCGCGCTCCCTGCGGGTGCCACCGGGTGGTCACCCACGCCTGCGATCCCTCCCCCCGGAGAGCCTCTCGATGGTCACGCCTTCCGAAGTCACACCAGCTCCCTCGACGAAGTCCCCGAAAGGGGCGAGCGTGCCCGGCCCCGACGTGCCGCGCATCGTGCCGCGCCGGCACCTCGGCCGCTGGGCGACCGCTGCCGCCGCACTGCTGCTGTTCGCGATGGGGCTCAACTCCGTCGTCCGCAACGACGCCTTCCAATGGAGCGTGGTGGGCCGGTACTTCACCACCGCCGCCGTGCTCGACGGACTGCTGCTCTCCCTGTGGCTGACCGCCGTGGTGATGGTGCTCGGCTTCCTGCTGGGCACCGTGCTCGCGGTGATGCGGCTGTCGGCCAGCCCTGTGCTGCGCACGCTGAGCTGGGGCTATGTGTGGATCTTCCGGTCCACGCCGCTGCTGGTGCAGTTGCTGTTCTGGTTCAACATCGGCGCCCTGTATCCGACGCTGGGCCTCGGCGTCCCGTTCGGCCCGCAGTTCCTCACCGTCAAGACGGTCGACCTGCTCGGCCCCACCCTGACCGCCGTCGTCGGCCTGACCCTGCACGAGACCGCCTACGCCGCCGAGGTGGTGCGCGGCGGCATCCTCTCCGTGGACCCCGGGCAGACCGAGGCGGCCCATGCCCTCGGGCTGAGCAGACACCGCACCCTGCGCCGGATCGTCGTCCCCCAGGCGATGCGCTCCATCGTGCCCACGGCCGGGAACATGCTGACCGGCACCCTCAAAGGCACCAGCATCGTCAGCGTGCTGGCCGTGCACGACCTGCTGTACTCGGTGCAGCTCATCTACAACCAGACCTACCAGGTCATCCCGCTGCTGATGGTCGCCACCCTCTGGTACATCGCGGTCACCACCGTGCTCAGCGCGGGCCAGTTCTACGTCGAGCGGTACTACGCGCGCGGGGCCTCCCGCGCCCTGCCGCCCACCCCGCTGCGACGGTTGCGCGGCCACCTGACCGCCGTGCGCCACCGGCTGAGCGCGGCCACGGCCGCCGACGCCCGTCCGGCGATCGGTGGTGACCGGTGAGCAGCACCCCTTCGCCGGCCGTCCTGGTCGTTGTCGGCGCGGGGCCGCGCGCCACGGGCCTGCTGGAGCGCATCGCCGCCAATGCTCCCGAACTGTGGGACGGTGTACGGGAGTTGCGTATCCACCTGGTGGATCCGCACCCGCCCGGCCCGGGACGCGTCTGGCGTCACGAGCAGTCGCCGCTGCTGCGGATGAACTCCATGGCCGAGGACGTCACCATGTTCACCGACGAGTCGTCCACCATCGAGGGCCCGGTGCGGCCCGGCCCCTCGCTCGCCGAGTGGGCCGCCCAGTTCGCCGGCCGGGGCCCACGCCACCCCCCGTACGCCGAACCCGCCGACCCGGAAGTCCTCGCCGAACTGCGCACGCTCACCGGGTCCGACTTCCCCACCCGCCGCGTCCAGAGCGCCTATCTGGACTGGGTCTTCCGCAGGGTGCTGACCGAGCTGCCCGCCTCGGTCACCGTCGAGTGGCACCGCGCCACCGCGACCGCCGTCACCGGTCCACCGGACGGCCCGCAGTACGTGCACCTGGCCGGCCGTGCCGCTCCGCTCACCGCCGACCTGGTGGTCCTGGCCCAGGGACACCTCGGCTCCGCTCCCGCCGCCGACCACCGTGACCACGCCGCCTTCGCCCGCCGGCACGGCCGCTTCCACCTCCCGCCCGAGTTCACCGCCGACGCCGACCTGTCCGGGCTGCGCCCCGGCGAACACGTCATCGCGCGCGGCTTCGGACTGGCCTTCATCGACCTGATGGCGCTGCTCACCGAGGGCCGCGGCGGCACCTACCGCACCGAGGCCGACGGCACCCTCACCTACCTCCCGTCCGGCCGCGAGCCGGTCCTGCACGTCGGATCGCGGCGCGGGGTGCCGTACCACTCCAAGACGCGCTACCGCCTCCAGGGCCCCCGGCCTCCACTGCCGCGCCACCTCGGCCCCGAGGCGGTCGACGCGCTGCTCGCCGAGGGCCGTCCGCTGGACCTGCGGCGCGACGTGTGGCCGCTGATGGCCAAGGAGATCGGCTTTGGGCACTACCACGAGCTCTTCCACGCCCACCCCGGGCGAACGGCCCTCCCCTGGCCGGACTTCGTCGCCGCCTACGACCGCCTGGGCTGGTACGACGCCGAGATGGCGGCCCTCGTCACCGCGTCCGTACCCGACCCGGCGGACCGCCTGGACTTCGAGGTCCTGGACCGCCCGCTGGACGGCCTCGCCTTCCCCACGCCGGAGGCCCTCCAGGACCACCTGCGCGACCACATCGCCCGGGACGTCGCCCGCCGCGAGGACCCGGCGTTCAGCGCCGACCTCGGGGCGTTCCTCGCCCTGCTCTCGGTCTACGGGCAACTGCCCCGCCTGGTCGCGGCGGGGCGACTGACCGCGCGTTCCGTCGCCGAGCAGCTCGACGGCTGGTGGCACGGCTTCTTCAGCTTCCTGGCCTCCGGCCCGCCCGGCTTCCGCCTGCGCCAGCTGCACGCCCTCTCCCGGGCCGGGATCGTCCGCTTCCTGGGCGCCGGCCTCCGGATCGGCACCGACGAGAGCACCGGCACCTTCACCGCGACCGGCCCCACCGTGCCGGGACACGTCCTCCACGCCACCGCCCTCGTCGAGGCGTACCTGCCGGGCCCCTCCCTGATCCGCACCGAGGACCCGCTCCTGCGGGGCCTGTACCGGGAAGGCGCACTCGCCGAGGAGGTCATCGCCGACCCCACCCACACCCACCGCTCCGGCCTGCTCGCCGTCTCCCCCACGGACGGCCACGTCCTCGACCCGTCCCTCGACAGCCCCCACCCCCGCCGCGTCGCCCTCGGCGCCCCCACCAACAGCCGGGCCGTCGCCGCCTTCGCCCGTCCCCGCACCGACGCGCCGGCCTTCCGCCAGAACGACGCGGTCGCCCGCGCGCTCCTGCGTGCCCTGAGCGCCGCCGAGGCCGAGACGGCCGCGTCCCCGGTGGACGGCCGGCCTCTCGGAGTGTGAGAACTTCCCTACTTTTCCTATCGAATTACTAGGGAAACCTTGACTGTGTCCGCCGGGGGCGCACAGGATGGTGGACATGCCCCGTAAGCAGCAACGACTCGTTCGTCGTCGGCATGTCGACTTCGCTCACGTCGTCAGCGCCGCCCGCTGCCGCGCGTAGGGCACGCGGCTCGCACCTTCGCCCGTGCCGCTCCTCTCCCCCTTCCCGGGCGATCGGGCGAATTCGCCCCCGGCGCCTGCCGGCCCGACACGCTTCCGAGGGGCGACCGCCATGACCACGGCACTTCCGGCCCGGACCACCCCGCACGATCCGCTCCTCCTGGGCACGCCCCGTCCTCGCCCGGTGGGGGACGCCGCTCGCGGAGACATCCGGGGACACGCTTTTGCCCCGCTCGTCGGCCGCCGTGTGCTCGGCCCCGAGGGCACCGGTCCCACCGGGCCCTTCGCCAAGGACAGGCCACGGCCCGGGATCCGGCCGGTCGCCGCCGCGGGCCCGGCCCCCGTCCGGCGGACGGCGGACGACGTCGTCCGCGTCGATCCGGCGCGGCATGCCACCGGGGCCGGCGGACGCGGACCCGGCCTCGCCTCCCCCGAGTCCGAGCTGCCGGCGCGTCCCGCTCAGCACCCCCACCACGCGCGGACGCGTGAGCGGCTGGTGGCCGCCGTCCGGGACCACGGCCACCTCGGCGACGGCCGCACCGCGGATGCCCGCACCGCGGATGCCCGCACCGCAGATGCCCGCACCGCAGATGCCCGCACCGCAGATGCCCGCACCGCAGATGCCCGCACCGCAGATGCCCGCACCGCAGATGCCCGCACCGCGGATGCCCGCACCGCCCGCCCGCGCCGCGAGCCGGGCGAAGCTCACCGGTACCGCGTCGCCGCCGTCCGGCGCGCGGACCACACGTACGTGTCCGACCAGCAGGAGAGCTCCGACGCCGCGCTCCGCTGCCGACCTCGAGGAGACCACTTCCATGAGCCTTGCCTCCGCGCCGCCCCACCCCGCCTCGCCGTCCGGCCGGACCGGGCCCGGCCACGCGCACTGGCTGCGCGTGGCCCGCGAGGTGGCGGACGACCTGGCCACGGACGCCGTGGCCAGGGAGCAGGCGGGCAAGGTCCCGGTCGACGAGGTGTCCCGGCTGCGCGAGGCGGGACTGCTGACGCTCCTGACGCCGCCCGAGTCCCAGGGAGACGGCGCGGACTGGTCCACGGCCTACGCCGTCGTCCGGGAGATCGCCGCGGCCGACGGCGCGATCGGTCAGCTCCTCGGCTGTCACTACTTCATGTCGTGGAGCGCCCGGTTCTTCGCCGGGCCCGCTCTCGCAGCGCGGACAGAGGAGCGGTCCGCGGCCGAACAGTGGTGCTGGGGCGGCGGTTTCGCGCCTCAGGAGCCGCCTCTGATCCTGGCCAGGGCCTCCGAGGGACTGGTGCTCGCCGGTCGGCAGAGCTACTCCACCGGGGTCCTGGTCGCCGATCGTCTCGCCGTGCGCGCCGTGCGGGAGGACACGGGTGAGCCGCTCGCCGTCGTGGTGGATCCCGCCCGTCGCGGTGTGGTGATCGACGGCGATACCGACACCTTCGGCCAGCGGCTCGCGGCCGGCGGCAGCGTGGAGTTCGACGACGTGCCGGTGGGCGCCGACGACGTGCTCGGCTCCCTGTCCGCGGACGATGACCTGCTGTCACCCCGGGCCGCCCTGGCGTCCCCGGCCGGGCGTCTCTTCTCCGCCCAGTCCCTTCTCGGCATGGCCGAGGGAGTGCTCGCCGAGGTCCGTGAGTACAGCAGGACGGGCCATGCGCCGTGGCACCCCGCCCGGCCGGCCGGTGCCCCGCACGACCCGCAGGCACAGACCGCCTACGGAGAACTCACCGTCCTGACCCGCTCCGCGTCGGCACTCACCGATCAAGCGCTGGAGGCCGTGCGGGGCGGCCTCGAGCGCGGCGAGGACCTCACCTACGACGCGTGTGCGGACATCTCCGTCCTCGTGGCGATGGCCGAAAGCGCCGCGGCCCGGGCAGCGCAGGAGTCCACCACCCGCGCCCTCGACATCATCGGCGCCCGGTCCGCCTCCGCACGGCTGGGCCTGGACCGGTTCTGGCGCAACGCCAGGACCCGCACCTTGTACGAGCCCGTCGCCCACCGGCTCCGCGATGTCGGGGAGTACGTCCTCAACGGCACCCACCCTCCGTTCGTCCTGCCCGCCTGACCGGGAGGCGGGGACGTCCGGGGAGACCGATCCGGAAGACCGGTGCCGCGGTTTCGCCCCTGCCCGAGCCGATCGGCCTGCCGCCGGGGTCCCCCGCCACCGGGGCCCTCGGCAGCCCGGTGGGCCGGCAGCGGGACCACGGCGGCGATACGGACCGGACACTCGGACCGGAGGCCCGCCGTGACATGACCGGCCGGGCCGGCGGCCGGCCGGCCCGTGGCGGCGGTGACCGCGCCGGCGGAGGTGTCGGGCGCGGCGTTCCCGCGCGGAGGGCGCCTGCGGTACCCGTGGGACGGAGGTGGTAGACGGCGCCCCGGCCACCGGGACCCGGTGCTCACCGAGGAGGAACGGGCGGCCGGGGAGACGACGCTCATCTGCGTCTCCCGATGCCGGGGGGAGCGGCTCGTCCTGGACCTGTGATCACCGCCCCACGCACTGTCAACAAGACTGTCAACGATTGATGGGTGCACGGGCATTGACCGTCGCTTCCCCTGGGCCCTACGTTCCCGGTCAGCACGCTCGTGCTGTTCGCGCACACACTCTCACAGGGGGAGTCATGCGTCGTCTGCTCGTCGGCCTCACGGCCGTATCCGTCCTGGTCGTCGCGACGGCCTGCGGTTCGTCCGACTCCGGGGGGTCCGACGGCTCCGGCTCCTCCGGCTCCGTCACCACCGTTAAGGTGGGCCTCATCCCCATCGTCGACGTCGCCCCGCTCTACCTGGGCCAGAAGAAGGGCTTCTTCGAGAAGCACGGACTGAAGCTGTCCCCGACCCTCGCGCAGGGCGGCGCCGCGATCGTGCCGGGGGTGACGAGCGGTCAGTTCCAGTTCGGCTTCTCCAACATGACCTCGCTCATGATCGCCCAGTCCAACGACGTGCCGGTGAAGGCCGTGGCCAACGGCATCGCCTCCACCGGCGAGGAAGGCGAGGACTTCGGCGCGATCACCGTCAAGGGCGACAGCCCGGTCAGGTCGGCGAAGGAGCTGGAGGGCAAGAAGGTCGCCATCAACACGTTGAAGAACATCAACGAGACCGCGGTGCGGGCCTCGGTCAGCAAGGCGGGCGGTGATCCGGACAAGGTGGACTTCGTCGAGCTGGCCTTCGACCAGATGCCCGCCGCGCTGGACGGCGGGCAGATCGACGCGGCGATGGTGGTGGAACCGGCGCTGGCCACCATCAAGAGCCAGGGCGGCCGGGAGATCGCCTCCTCGATGGTGGACATCGCCCCCGGCCTGACCGTCGCCATGTACTTCACCTCCACCCAGTACGCCCGGCAGAACCCGGAGGTGGTGGAGAAGTTCCAGCGGGCCACCGCGGAGTCGCTCGCCTACGCCGACTCCCACCCCGACGAGGTCCGCGAGATCGTCACGACGTACACCAAGATCCCCGCGGACGTGCTGGCGAAGGTCACCCTGCCGAAGTGGCCGGCCGAGCCGAACCGCGCCTCCATCGAGGCGCTGGCGACGCTGGGCCAGGAGGGCGGCCTGTTCAAGCGCTCCCCCGACCTGGACGCGCTGCTGCCGTGAAGGGGACCGACGCCGCGCTGGGCGCGGCCGGGTTCGCGGCCTTCCTCGCGCTCGGCGAGGCGGTGCCGCGGCTCGGCCTGGTGAAGGAGGAGTACTTCCCGCCGACCAGCCGGATCGCGGACGCGTTGGCCACCGAGGTCACCGACGGCGCCTTCTGGACCGCGCTCGGCGACACCCTCACCGGCTGGGCGCTGGGCCTGGCGATCGCGATCGGCGCCGGGATCGCCGCCGGGGTGCTGCTGTCCGTGGTGCCGTACCTGCGGGAGGCGACCGCCTCCACCGTCGAGTTCCTCCGCCCGATCCCGTCCGTCGCCCTGATCCCGCTCGCCGTCCTCCTCTACGGCACCGAACTGCGCTCGGTGCTCCTCCTGGTCGTCTACGCCTCCTTCTGGCAGGTGCTGATCCAGACCCTGTACGGCGTCCAGGACGTCGACCCGGTGGCGGAGGAGACGGCGCGGTCGTACGGTCTGGGGGCGTGGGCGCGGGTGCGGCACGTGCTGTGGCCGACCGCGCTGCCGTACGTGATGACCGGGGTGCGGCTGGCGGCGGCGGTCGCGCTGATCCTCGCCATCACCGCCGAACTGGTCATCGGCGCACCGGGGCTGGGCGCGCGGATCGCGGTCGCGCAGACCTCGCAGGCGGTGCCGGAGATGTACGCGCTGATCGTCGTCGCCGGTCTGCTGGGGCTGCTGGTCAACGTCGGGGCCCGGTCGGTGGAGCGGCGGGCGCTGGCCTGGCACCAGTCGGTCCGCGGGGAGGTGGCGGTGTGAGGACGGTGCTGGTGCGGCTGGTGTCCACGCTCGCGCTGCCCGTGGTGCTGGTCGCCGTGTGGTGGGTGGCGTCGGACGGCAGCCGGAACGTGTACTGGCCGCCGCTGCGGACCGTCGTCACCGCGTTCCCGGACGTGTGGACGGGCGAGCGGTGGCGCGGGGACGTGTGGCCGAGCGTCTACCGGCTGGCGGGCGGCTACGCGCTGGCGGCCGTCACGGGGGTCGCGCTCGGCACGCTGATCGGCTCCTACCGGCGGGTGCGGGCGGTGTGCGAGCCGGTGCTGGAGTTCCTGCGGGCGGTGCCGCCGCCGGTGCTGGTGCCGGTGATCATGCTGTTCGCGGGGATCGGCGACACCATGAAGATCGTCGTCATCGCCGCCGGTTCGGTGTGGCCCATCCTGCTCAACACGGTCGAGGGCGTCCGCGCGGTCGACCAGGTGGCGGCGGAGACGGCCCGTTCCTACGGCGTTTCGGGTGTGGCGCGGCTGCGTACCCTCGTGCTGCCGTCGGCGAGCCCGCAGATCTTCGCGGGGCTGCGGCAGGCCCTGTCGATCGGCATCATCCTGATGGTGATCAGCGAGATGTTCGCCGCGAGCAACGGGCTCGGGTTCACCGTCGTGCAGTTCCAGCGTTCGTTCGCGATCCCCGACATGTGGACCGGCATCCTGCTGCTCGGTCTGCTGGGTTTCGTGCTCTCGGTCCTCTTCCGGCTGGTCGAGCGGCGGGTGCTCGGCTGGTACCACGGTTCGCGCGCCGCCTCCCGGCGGCCTTGAGCCCCAGCTCTCGAAAGGGCGGTCCATGCTCGACGTACGCGGCCTGCGGAAGGTGTACGAGGGGTCCGGGCGCCGGATCGAGGCGGTGCGCGATCTGACGTTCACCGTCGAGGCCGGTGAACTGGTGTGTCTGGTCGGGCCCTCCGGGTGCGGCAAGACGACACTGCTGAAGTGCGTGGGCGGGCTGCTCACGCCGACCGGCGGCGAGGTGTCGCTGGCCGGGCGGCCGGTGCACGGGCCGCCGCCCGGGATGGCGTTCGTCTTCCAGGAGTACGGGCGCAGTCTCTTCCCGTGGATGCGGGTCGGCCAGAACGTCGAACTCCCCTTGAAACAGAAGGACATGGCAAAGGCACGGCGCCGGGGACTGGTCGCGGACGCGCTCGCCTCGGTGGGTCTGGCGGACGCGGCCGGCGCCTACCCGTGGCAGCTCTCGGGCGGGATGCAGCAGCGGGTCGCCATCGCGCGGGCGCTGGCCTACGAGCCCGAGGTGCTGCTGATGGACGAGCCGTTCGCGGCGGTGGACGCGCAGACCCGCGCCGACCTGGAGGACCTGGTGCGGCGGCTGTGGCGGGAGCGCGGGATCACCGTCCTGTTCGTCACCCATGACATCGACGAGGCCGTGTACCTCGGTGAACGGGTCCTGGTCCTCTCCGCCTCCCCCACCGTCGTGCGCGAGCGGCTCGCGGTCGATCTGCCGGCCGACCGCGACCAGGTGCGCACCCGCGCGGACCCGCGCTTCACCGAGCTGCGGACCCATGTGTACGAGCAGATCCAGGCGGCGAAGCGCGGGGCGGCTCACCCGGCGGTCACGGAAGAGGCGGCTCCGCCTCGCTGAGCCGGGCCGGCGGCCGGCCGCTGTCGCCGGTGACGCGCGGCCGCGGACAGCGGACGTCACCGCTCACCGGCACGGTGGCCGTGGTGCGCGGTGGCCGGGTCGAACCGGTGGTCCCGCGCGCCCGCCGGCGTGGTGTGCGCGGACCGCCGGCACCGTCCGCGCGGACAGGGTCGAGAACAGCGCGGGTGGTGCGAGCGGTTCGCGTCAAGCGGTGCCCGGGCCTCGCCGGTGGGGAGGGCGGTCACTCCGCGGCCGGGACCACCCTGAGACGGGCGGCGCCGGTGCGGGTGCGGCGCTCGCGGGGCGGGGTGCGCCGGGTCTCGCGCGGCACCAGGGTCAGCCGCCGGTAGCCCAGTTCCTCCAGCGAACGGGAGGTCTCGACGACCACGCGGCACTCGGCGGCGGTCCGGCGGGAGTCGGGGTGGCGCAGCGGCCGTACCGTGCCGTCGTGCTCCACGGCCTGCTCGCCGACCGCGCGGATCCAGTGCGGCAGGCCCTGCCGGTAGGCGGCCTCCATGATCGGGTCCTGGGCGATGTCGCGGCGGATCGCCTGGAGCGCGTGGTCGTGGCCGTGGCGTTCGATGGCCGAGGCGAAGTGGGCCAGCATCGGCAGGCACCAGCGCGACTCGTGCTCGGCCTCGCCGAGGACCGCGGGCGCGTCCGGGTGGAAGAGCACGTAACGGAGGAAGTTGTCGTGGGGCATCGCCGTCGGGTGCGGTCCGGCCTCGCGGAAGAGTGTCCGGAACGCGCCGTTGGCCAGGACCACGTCCCAGCGGTGGTCGACGACGAACGAGGGGTGCGGGACGGCGTCCAGAAGCGCCGCGTAGTCGTCCAGGTAGGCCTGGGCCTCGGGAGTCACGGGGGCGGGCCGCGGTGCCGACCGCTGTCCGCCTGCCTGAAATGCCATCGGGAGGTCACCCCTCTTGCCTATGCGGCCTTCACGCGGCGCCCCGATCCTGCTGCCCAGGTGCAAGGCATGTCAACTATCGTGGCATTTCATGACCGTTGACGGCCGAAATTGGCCACAGTTGTGGCGACGTCTGGATGCCAGTTCGAACGGCGGCTACTCTCCGGGAAGTTCACGGCAACCGCTTGTGCGTGGCCTGTGGGTCCGGTGAGAGACGTAGGAGATCTGTCGGTGGCGGGTGACTTCGAGGGTCCGGGCACCACGCAGACGGCGGCGCTGACGTCCGTGCTCTCCCGCGTCGCCGCGCTCGCCGACCGGCTCGGCGTGCCGCACGCCGAGGTCTTCGACACCGGCCGGCTGTCGGCCGCCTCCGGGGTGCCCGAGTCCGTGGTCAAGGCCCTGCTGGGCGGCCGGGCGGCCGGGGAGCCCGATGTGCAGGTCCGGTTCACGCAACGCCTCGACCTGCTGCGGCGCACCCGGCTCAAGCCCGACGGCCGCAGGTACACCCAGCAGGAGATCGCCGACGGCGCCGGGATGTCACGGCAGCAGGCGGGCGCGCTCATCAACGGCGACCGGCGGCCCACCATGGAGCACTGCGACGCCCTCCAGCGCTTCTTCCGGGTGCACGCCGGGTTCCTGACGGCCGAGGACCCGGAGGCGCTGGCCGGTGCCCTGCAGCGCACCGAGCAGGAGCTGTTGCAGCAGCTCGCCGACCGGGAGCGGGCGGCGTCCGAGGCGGCGGGCGATCCGCTGGAGCGGCTGTTGCAGGACCACGGTGTGCGCGGGATCGCCTGGCGGGCCGCGCAGCTGCCCACCGACCAGCACCGGGACAAGGTCGCCGAGTGGCTGGACATGCTCCTGGAGAGCGTCAAGCGGCCCGAGTCCTGATCCCGAGTCCTGATCCCGGGAGCGGGCCGGAGCACCGGGAGGGGGACGCGCCGCCTGCGCGGCCGGCGGGCGGAACCGACCCTGCCGGCGCCGACGCCGCCCGCCGACCCGCACGCGCGGCGGGGCGGGCCGGGGCGAAGGGCCGGCGCCGGGGGCGTCCCGGGCCGTTCCGTACGGCCGCGTCCCCACCCGCCCCGGCCCCGCCGGCCGTACGCCGCTCGCCCGCGTTGTCAGCGGGGGGCGGCAAGCTGGTGGGGCGGCCGCCGTACGGGGCAGCGTGCCTGACGCCGACGTGGGGAGAGCCGACCGACGACCACCGCCGTACCGACCGACCGGGAACGCGCCGCCGTACGGGCCGTCCGCGCCTGCCGCACACCGCACGGGCCGCCTTCGACACGCCCGCGGACGGGCCGGACGCCCCCTCGCCCCCGGCCGTCCCGCCGGCCGTCCTCGACGAGGCCGAACAGGCACTGCGCGACGCGGGACTGACCGGCGGCGAGGAGGCGTTCTTCCGGCTGCCGGCGGACTGGCGCTCCGAGCCCTGACCTCCGTCAGCCGGGCGGCGGTACGGTGACGGCGGTGACGAGCAGGCCGTCCCGGGCGGCCCAGCGGCCGTCGAAGCGGTCCAGCCGCCGCTCCCCCACCCGGGGCCCGGGCACCAGCAGCGCGGCGCGGAAGGCGCCGCGGCCCGCCCCGCCGGGGTCCTCGGTGATCTCGATGTCGGCCTCGGAGAAGTCCAGCCACTTGCCGGTGAGGGGGAACCACGCCTTGTAGACGGACTCCTTGGCGCTGAACAGCAACCGGTCCCAGTGCACCCGGGGCCGCTCGGCGGCCAGCCGGCGCAGCCGTGCGGCCTCCGCGGGCAGCGCCACGGCGGACAGCACACCCTTGGGGAGCGGCCCGTCCGGTTCGGCGTCTATGCCGATGGAGGCCAGGTCGGTGGCGCGGACCAGGGCGGCGGCGCAGTAGCCGTCGCAGTGGGTCATGCTGCCGACCAGGCCGGAGGGCCAGCGCGGCGCGCCGCGTTCGCCGTTCAGGATGGGCTGGGGCGGCACGCCGAGGCGTTCCATGGCCCGGCGGGCGCAGGAGCGTACGACGGTGAACTCCCGGCGGCGCTTGGCCACCGCGCGGGCCACCAGCGGCTCCTCCTCGGGGTGCAGCGGCGTGTGCCCGGCGGTGCCGTGGCCGTGCGCCTCCTCGGCGGCCACCGTCCGGGGCAGCACCTCCTCGATCACCGGAACCCGCCCTTCCCGCCCGTGCCGCCCTCGCCGGTGTTCTCGTACGGCCGGATCAGCCGCAGCCGTCCGGGCGGTCCCGGCCGTCTGCGCCACTCACGGGGGTAGCCCACCGACACCTCCTCGAAGCGGACGCCCTCGTGCCAGGTGGTCCGGGGGATGTGGAGGTGGCCGTAGACCATGGTGTCGACGCGGAAGCGGCGGTGCCAGTCGGCGGTCAGCCGGGTGCCGCACCACATGGCGAACTCGGGGTGCCACAGGACCTCGGTGGGGTGCCGGTCCAGCGGGTAGTGGTTGACGAGGACGACGGGCAGGTCGTCCGGCAGCGCCGCCAGCCGTCTCTCGGTCCCGGCGACCCGGGCCCGGCACCAGGCCTCGCGGCTCGGGTAGGGGTCGGGGTGCAGCAGGTACTCGTCGGCGCAGACGATGCCGGTGCCGTGCGCGTAGGCCAGCCCCTCGGCCTTGGTGGCGCAGCCGTCCGGCAGGAAGGAGTAGTCGTACAGGAGGAAGAGCGGGGCGACGGCCACCGGGCCGCCCGGACCGTCCCAGCGCGGGTAGGGGTCCTCGGGCGTCGTCACGCCGAGTTCGCGGCAGACCTCGACGAGGTGCTCGTAGCGCTGGGCGCCGCGCAGGGTGACGGTGTCCTTGGGGTGGGTCCACAGTTCGTGGTTGCCGGGGGCCCAGACCACGCGGCAAAAGCGTGCGGCGAGCGTGCCGAGCGCCCAGCGGATGTCCTCGACGGTCTCCGCGACGTCACCGGCGACCAGCAGCCAGTCGTCGTCCGAGGCGGGGCGCATGGCCTCGACCAGGGCCCGGTTCTCCTCGTAGCCGATGTGCAGGTCGCTGACGGCCCACAGCTGTCCGGCGCCACCGGCCGTCGTCGTCACCTCTCGCCCCCTTCGTACGTTCCGGCGCCTCGTGCCCGCCGCCGCGGGCCCGGCCGGTCGCCCCCCACGAGATCACACGGCGGGCCGGGGCGACAAGACCGGCCCCCTCGGTCACGCGCCCGTGGCGCGGGCGCCGTCGATCCTTAACACGCGCGTTGCACGGGGCCGCCCCCGAACCCCTATGATCGCCCCGACACCACCGCCCCTGACTCCCCCTTCACGCGGAGCGGCTCGGTGTCCCTATCTCTCCCTTGGCCGGGCACGGCCGGCTGCGCCCTGCCCGCTTACCGTGGAAGGCGGCCTGCATGGTCTCTCGCGTACGCGTCTGGCTCAACCGCACGTACGCGGAGAACGTGTTCTTCATGGATCAGCTGCGGAGAAATCCCGGCGACCGGGCCGTCGAGATCCACGCCACGCACGGCGACCCCGACTCCCCCGTCCTGGCCGCCGCCGACACCGCCGAACTGGAACCGGAGGGACTGTCCCCGGCGGCGTACGTCGAGTTCGCGCTGGACCAGTGCCGGCGGCGCGGCATCGACGTGTTCGTGCCCCGGCTGCAGCAGACGGCGATCGTGGCGCACCGCGCCGAGTTCGAGGCGGCCGGCACGGCGCTGCTCGCCCCGCCGCCCGAGGCGGTGGCCGTCTTCCGGGACAAGGTGATCGGCTACGAGGCGGCCCAGGCGGTCGGCGTGCCGGTGCCGCCCTGGTGGCGGGTGCGGACGGCCGACGAACTGGTCGCGGCGGTGGAGGAGCTGGAGGAGCGGGGGCACCGGGCCTGCTTCAAGCCCGCCTCCGGCGCGGGCGGGGTGGGCTTCCGGGTGATCACGCGCAGCCCCTTCTCCCTGGCGCACCTGAGCGGTTTCCCCTCCCCGTACGTGCCGCTGGACCTGGCGGTGGCGGCGGTGCGCGCGGCGGAGGAGCCGGTCGACTGGCTGGTGATGCCGCGCCTGGAGGAGCCGGAGGTGTCGGTGGACTGCCTCACCGGCACCGACAACCGGGTGCGCATGGCGGTGGGCCGCACCAAGAACGGCCGCCGCCGCGGATTCACGCTCGACGAGCGCTGGCTGGAGCCCGCGCGGCGGCTCGCGGAGGGCTTCGGGCTGCACCACCTGTCCAACATCCAGTTCCGGATGCACGGCGAGCGTCCGGTGCTGATGGACGTCAACACCCGTCCGGCGGGCGGGCTGCACCAGCTGTCGCAGTGCGGGATCAACGCCCCGTGGGCCGCGCTGCGCCTCGCGCTCGGTGACGACCCGGGCGAGATCGTGCCGCCGTTCCTCGGCCAGGACTACACGGTGGTGTCCGGGCCGCGTCCGCTGCTGCCGGTGCCGCTGCCGCAGCACCGGACGGACCCCGCGCCGCCGGCCGTGCCCGCCGTACCGTCCCCGGCCCGCCCGGCGCAGTCCGTGGCGGCCCCGGCCGCCGGCCGGGTCACCGGGGTCTCGGGGCGGCCTCTGTAGGAGGGCCGCGGCCCGAGGTGACGGGTTGTCAGTGGGCACTGCTAGAACAGTGGGTGTCCCTGACCGACCCTCACCTCCGAGGAACCACCATGGAACTCCCGGCCGACGTGCCCCGGCACCCGCGCGACGCGAGCCGTCTCGACCGCTTCCACGGACTGCCGGTGTTCGAGTTCCCCCAGGCGCGGGAGGCCCGGCCGCTGCCGCTGCCCGAGGACCCCTCGTCGGTCGCCTGGTGCCTGCGGACCGGCCAGCGGGCCGACGACGAGGACGCCGACGCCTACTGGGAGCGGTTCCTCGCGACCGTGCCGCTGGACGGGATACGCGCGCTGGTCGTCGGCAGCCCGTGGTACGGGTCCGACGCGCCGGGCGTGTCCGAGGAGGTCGCCGCGCTGAGCGACCGGCTGACCGGCCTGGAGGCCCTCTTCCTCGGCGACGTGGAGATGGAGGAGTCCGAGATCTCCTGGATCGAGCAGTCCGACCTCTCCCCCGTCCTGGCGGCCTACCCCCGCCTGCGGGAACTCGGTGTGCGCGGCGGCAACGGCCTGAAGTTCCCCGCCGTCCGGCACGAGGGGCTGCGCACGCTGCGCTTCGAGACCGGCGGACTGCCCGGCGAGGTGGTGCGCGGCGTCGCGGCCGGCGACCTCCCCCACCTGGAGTACCTGGAGATGTGGCTGGGCGTCGAAAACTACGGCGGTGACGCGACCGTGGCGGACCTGCTGCCGCTGCTGGCCGGTGGCCGGCTGCCCGCGCTGCGCCACCTGGGGCTGCAGAACAGCCTGTTCCAGGACGACATCGCCGCCGCGGTGGCCCAGGCGCCGGTCGTGCCCCGGCTGGACTCGCTCCGGCTCTCCATGGGCTCCCTCGGCGACGAGGGCGCCGAGGCGCTGCTGCGCGGGCAGCCGCTCACGCACCTGCGCTTCGTCGACCTGCACCACCACTACCTGAGTGACGCCATGATGCTGCGGGTGTGGGACGCGCTGGAGCCGGCGGGCGTGCGGGTGGACCTGTCCGGCCAGCAGGAGGACGAGGAGTTCGGGGGCGACACCTTCCGCTACACCGCCGTCGCCGAATGACGGCGGCGCTCCCTGCCGTTCCCCCGGTCCCTCTCCCCAGAAAGGCACCCGTGTCCACCATCCCGGTCCCCGCGGACCATCATGCCCGTGTCCTGGTCAGCCGCGACCTGAACGGCGAGCCCCCCTGGCTGGACCCCGCCCTGCCGGTGCCGGCCCGCCACGTCGTGTGCGCGGCGGCGGCGCGGTTCGCGCCGCGCGGCGAGGTGGCCGGCCGGCTGGCCGAGCTGGGCTACCGGCTGCCGCCGGCCGAGCGGATCGCCGCGCTCACCGACGAGGACGCCAAGCTGCTCAGCCACGACCTCGACGGCCGCCACCCCTGGCTCACCCCCGAGGACCTGCCCGCCTTGCGGGCCCACGTCCTGCGCGCCGCCCGCCGGCTGGGACGGCCGCCCGCCGGGATCGCGGACCGCCTCGCCGGGTTCGGCCTCCTGGTACCGGGCTCGGACCGGCTGCCGGAGACGGTGGAGGACGACGACCTGAAGCTGGTCAGCGCGTCGCTGAACGGGCGGCCCTGGCTCCGGGAGGACGACGCGCCCCGGCTGCGGGCCCACCTCGTGCGGGCCTCCGTCCGCCTGAGGCGACCGCCCGCCGAACTCGCGGACCGCCTCGCCGAACTGGGGTACCGGGCGCCTTCCCCCGACACCTTCCCCGAGCGGACCGAGGACGGCGACCGGGCCCTGGTGACGGACGCGTCCGGGGCGCTCCTCGCCGACACCGAGCCGGTGCCGCTCGGCCACCTGCTGCGGGTGCTGCCCGCCGTACGGCACCACGGTGACGAGCCGGCGTCGCCCGCGCGGACGGCGGACGCGGTGGCCGCGCTGTACGAGCGGTTCACCCGCCTCGGTTTCCGGGTGGCGCCCGGTGCGGCCGAGGTCCGCGCCGAGGACCTGGTCCTCGTCAGCGAGGGGCTGGACGGCCGCGCCCCCTGGCTCGACGCAAAGCAGCCGGTGCCGCTGCACCACGTCCTGCGCTTCGCCCACACCCACGGCCGCGACCCGAACGAGGTCGCCGCCCGCCTCGGCCGGCTCGGCCACCACCGCCTCCCGGACGGCGGCCCGTGGGCCGACTCCGTCCAGCCCTCGGACATCGACCTGATCGGCGGCGCCCCCGGCGGGCGTTCCGCCTGGCTGGAGCAGCACGATCCCGAGTGGCTGCCCCACCTCCTCGCCGCCTGCCTCCGTACCGGACGCACCCCCGCCGAGGCCGCGGAGCGGCTCCGGCGGCTCGGCTACGCCCTGCCCGGGCGGGGCGTCCCCGCCGAGGCGCGGGAGAGCGACCTGCGGATCATCGGCCGTCCGGCTCCCGGCGGCGCCGGACCCTGGCTCTCCCCTACCGAGCCGGTACCGGTCGGGTACGTGCTGCACGCCGCGCACACCGAGGGGATGAACGTCGCGTCCGTACTGGCCCGGCTGCGGGAGCTGGGCTTCGGCCGGGTGCCCGACCTGCCCGACCGGGTCGTCACCGAGGACGACCTGCGCATCGTCATGGACCGGGGGGACGGCGGCCCGGCGCCGCTGGCGGACACCGTGCCGTACGGGCGCCTCGTGCAGGCCGCCGAGGAGGCGGGCAGCGGTGTCCGGGAGGCCGCCGAGAGGTACCGGGCGCTGGGCTACCCCGACGTCGTCCTGCCGGACGGCGCGGCGGCCGGACCGGTCGCCGCCGGCGCCGGCGAGCTGGTCAGGACCGACACCGGCTGGCTGGACCCGGAGGCGGTCGTGCCGCCCTCGCACATCCTGCGGCGGGCGCACGCCGAAGGCACCGGCCCGGCCGAGGTCGGACGGCGGCTGCGGGCCCTGGGCTACCGGCTCCCGTCCGGGGCGCTGCCGGAGACGACACGCCCCGACGACCTGCGGCTCATCACCGTCGACGGTCACGGCAGCCGGTTCCTCGACCCCGAACGGCCGGTGCCGGCGAACGGCGTCCGGCACATCGCCCACACCCTGGACAGGAGCCCGTACGACGTCGCGGAGCGGCTGGTCGCCCTCGGCCACACCCTGGACTTCGTCCCGCACCCGGACGACGCCCTGATCCTCAGCCAGAACGCGGACGGCGCCGCCCCCTGGGTGCGGCTCGACGACGCCGGTCTCGGTCATGTCCTGCTCACCGCGCGGACCCTCGGCCGCACCCCGGCCGAGATCGACGAACGCCTCCGGGTCTACGGCAACACCCGGCACGAGCTGCCCGTCCTCGACGGCTTCGACGACGTGGACGTCCTCGTGCTCAGCGAGCGGGCCGACGCCCGCGCCCCCTGGCTGCGCTGGCGGGCGGTACCGGACCTCGGGCACGTGCTGCGCGCGGCCGAGGCGACGGGCCTCGCCCCGTTCGTGATCGCCGAGCGGCTGACCCGGCTCGGCCACCCGGTCCGGGTGCCGGCCACGGCCGACGTGGCCGACCGCCGCCTGGTCGAGGCGCTGCCCCGGTCCGACGGCCACCTGAAGACGGAGGACGTGCTGGCCGTCGTCGGCGAGCTGGGCCTGAGCCCGGCGGAGGTGGCGCCCCGCCTGACCGCGCTGGGCCTGGGCATACCGGACGTCGCCTACCCGGACCGGCGGCCCGCCCCCACCCGGCCACGGCGGTTGTGACCCGCGGCCCCGTGCCGCCGGGGACGGGGCGCCCTCAGTCCCGGTACCCCCAGGCCCGCGCCAGCTCCCGCAGCCTGGGGGGCAGGTCGGTGTCCGGGGCGGCGGGGCGGGCGGCGCGGATGCGGCCGGACTTGAGGGTCTCGGACCAGTCGCCCAGCTGGGGCCGGAAGTCGCCGTGGTCCTTGCTGCCGTAGTCGAGCATGCCGGGCTCCCAGGGGACGCCGAGGTACTCGCAGATGCCCCGGGTGACCCGTTCCGGCTCGGCGGTGAGGTCCTCGTACGTGATGACGTGGGCGGTGGGGTCGTGCCGCGCCTCCTCCAGTTTCTCCGCGTAGCCGAGGACCTCGGCGCGGATGGCGGCGTGGTCCGGGTCGCTGCGGCGGGCGGTGAGGGAGGCCACGACCGCCCCCGGGTGGCGCAGCAGGACGATCCGGCGGGCCTTGGGCCAGCACCGGTTCAGCCGGGGCAGGACGTGGACGTTGGCGGGGGTCTTGTCGACGATGATGTCCTTGCCGCTGCGGACCAGTTCGAGGTGGAGCACCCGGTCCCACAGGACGTGCTCCAGCTCCTCCCGGTCGAGTTCCAGCGCCTGCATGGCCTTCGGGGTGAACGGCCGGGAGAGCTGGACGTGCACGGTGCGCAGATGCATCTCGTGCGGGGCGCGGATGCGGCTGTGGCTGTTCAGCAGGACCCGCAGCAGGGTCGACCCGGAGCGCACCGAGGACAGGACGAACACCGGGGACTCCACCAGGCGCGGCGCGGGCGGGGCGGTGTACCGGACACGGTCGTCCGTGGCCTCGCGGGGCGCGGGCACCGCGTCGAGGCCCCGGCGCGGCGGGCTGACGGCCTGGGCCATCAGCCTCCCCCGGCGCTTCAGTCCCTTGCCGATCGCGGACAGTCGCGGGTCTCGCACCGTGCCACCTCTCTCTTCGTCGTACTGGCCGCATCCCAGGGGCGGCAGGCGAACCGGAGGTGTACGGCGGGCGACATGCCGGAGTCGCATTTCGCCCTGCAGTGCGGTTGACCAGGGGTTTCGCGCTTTCCTTAATTCTTCATGGGAACGTCCCCTCCGAGGCGCGGTCTCACCTACCGGAGATAGGCGAGGCCGGGATGGACGGCGGTGTAGCCGTCGACGAGGCGGTGTGCCACGTTCACGGAGTCGACGAGCGGGTGCAGCGCGAAGGCCGCCACGGCCCGGGCGCGCGAGCCGGACTCGGCCGCCGCCAGCACCTCGCGTTCGACGGCCTTGACCGAGCGGACCAGACCGGTGGCGTGGTCCGGCAGCGGATCGGCGGCGAGGGGGTGCGCGCCGTTCGCGTCGACCAGGCAGGGCACCTCGATGACGGCGTCGGCGTCGAGGGCGGCGAGGGCCGAGCCGTTGCGGACGTTGAGGATCAGGGTGGTGCGCTCGCCCCGGGCGACGGCCCGCATCAGGGCGAGGGCGACCTTCTCGTAGCCGCCGGAGAGGTCCTCGGCCTCGCGTTCGCCGGCGCCGGCCGCCTCCCGGTTCTCGGCCATGTAGGTGGCCTCGCGCTCGGCGCGGGTGCGTTCCCACAGCTCCAGGGCACGGACGCCCGGGTCACGGACCCCGGCGTAGAACCCGGCCTGCTGGTCGCGCAGGAAGGCGCCGCGGGTCTGGGCGGCGCGCTCGCAGGCGCGTACGGCTTCCCGGTTGAAGTAGTAGTAGTGCAGGTACTCGTTGGGGATCGCGCCGAGCGAGCGCAGCCAGTCGGGGCCGAACAGGCGGCCCTCCTCGAAGGAGCCGAGCAGGGCGGGGTCGGCGAGCAGCCGGGGCAGTTCGTCGCGGCCGGCGACGCGCAGGCCGCGCACCCAGCCGAGGTGGTTGAGGCCGACGTAGTCGACGAACGCCTCGCGCGGGTCGGCGCCGAGCACCCGGGCGATACGGCGGCCGAGGCCGACCGGTGAATCGCAGATGCCGATGACGCGGTCGCCGAGGTGCCGGGACATCGCCTCGGTGACCAGCCCGGCGGGGTTGGTGAAGTTGATGACCCAGGCGCCGGGGGCGAGGCGGGCCACCCGGCGGGCGATGTCCACGGCGACGGGGACGGTCCGCAGGCCGTAGGCGATGCCGCCCGCGCCGACCGTCTCCTGACCGAGGACGCCCTCGGCGAGCGCGACGCGCTCGTCGTCCGCGCGGCCCGCCAGGCCACCGACCCGGATCGCGGAGAAGACGAAGTCGGCCCCGGTGAGCGCCGCGTCCAGGTCGGTGGTGGCCGTGACGCGGGGCGCGTCGGGGACACCGGCGGCCTGTTCGGCCAGCACCCGGGTCACCGCGGTCAGCCGGTCCGCGTCGAGGTCGTGCAGCACCACCTCGCTCACCCGCCGCTCGCCGCGGTCCCCGAGCAGCGCCCCGTACACCAGCGGCACCCGGAATCCGCCGCCGCCCACAATCGTCAGCCTCACGTCCGCGTCCTTCCCGCACCGGCCGGCCCGCCGCCGGCCCCCGCTGTCGCCGATCATGGCACGCGGGCCGTCCGGCGGACGCGGTACCGGCGCATCGACCGGGGTGCGTGCGGTGCCGGCCTTCACCGGAACCGCCGCGCACCCGGTGCTCGACCGCGCCGGGGGCGCACAACGGTGACGGCGGCCGTCCCGGCCGTCGTCCCGCGCGACGCCGCCCGCGCCCTCGCGCCGTTACCCGCGGTACGGCCGACGGCGCTGGGGGTTTCGCGGGGGCCGGGGTGAGGGCCGGGACGGCGACCGGGCGGGCCGCTCCGCCCCTGACGAGCACCGGGCGCGCGGACCGGGGCCCCGTTCCCGTATGCCACATTTCTCACAGCCGTCCCAGGGGACGAACGGTCCCGCACAGCTCCGACCCAGCTATAAGGTGCAGACTGCACCCGATCGTCACCCAACCCCCGAAAGGCCCGTCCCGTGAGCAGCCACCGCATACCCGACCAGCAGGACACCCAGCCGGGAGGGTGGTCGCGGCGCGGGCTGCTCGCCGCCCTCGGCGCCGTGCCGGTCGCGGCGGCGCTGGCGGGCGCGGGCGCCGGCACCGCGCGGGCCGCCGAGGGGGGCGCCCCGGCGAGCGGCACCGCCGCCACCCGCTCCCTCACCGCCACCGTGACCCCGGAGGCGGGCGGCACCTACGGCGTCGGCATGCCGGTGTCGATCACCTTCTCGCACGCGGTGACCCGCAAGGCGGCGGTGGAGTCGGCGATCACGGTGAGCGCCGACTCCGGGGTCGAGGTGGTCGGCCACTGGTTCGGCGACACCCGGCTGGACTTCCGGCCGAAGAAGTACTGGGCGAAGGGCACCACCGTCACCGTCGACCTCCGGCTGGCCGGCGTACGCGCCGCCGACGGCCTCTACGGCACCCAGACCGAGAGCTTCACCTTCCGCATCGGCCGGTCCCAGATCAGCACCGTCGACCTGAAGGCCGAGAGGATGACGGTCGTCCGGGACGGCGCCAAGACCGCCGCCTACCCCGTCACCGGCGGCGACCCCGAGCACACCACCTGGGCCGGGATCATGGTGATCAGCGAGCGGCTGGAGGAGACCCGGATGCAGTCCTCGACGGTCGGGCTCGGCGACGAGTACGACATCGCGGACGTACCGCACGCCCAGCGGCTGACCACCTCCGGCACCTTCATCCACGGCAACTACTGGAGCGCCGCCTCCGCCTTCGGCCACACCAACGGCACCCACGGCTGCATCGGCCTGCACGACGCCAAGGGCGGGACGGACCAGGCCACGGCGGGGTACGAGTTCTACGCCGGTTCGCTGCTCGGGGACGTGGTGATCGTGAAGAACTCGGGCGAGGAGACCGTCGACCCGGCCAACGGCCTCAACGGCTGGAACCTGTCCTGGAAGAAGTGGAAGGCGGGCAGCGCCCTGGGCTGACCGCCCGCCTACGTGCGCGGCGACGGCACGGGACGAAGGGCGCTCCGGCGCCCTTCAGAGGCTGAACTCCCCCACAGGACAGGGACTTTCTCGGCTTCACCTCTTGACGGCCGGGGGCCCGGAGAGCACATTGGCCGCACTCTGAGAGCGCTCTCAGCACGCGCTCGCGGAGCAGCAGTGCCCGGCATCCTCCCACCCCGCACCGAGAGGCACCCCCATGCACGAGACCTCCGGCACCCCCCGCAGACGCCACCCCCTGCGGCGCGCGCTCGTCGCCGCCCTGGGGGCACTCGGGCTGGCCGCGGCCGGCGCCACCCTCGCCGCCCCGTCCGCGAACGCCTCCGCGCCCACGCCCCCGTCCGGCTGGACCCAGCTCTTCCTGGACGACTTCGACGGCGCGGCCGGCTCCGGCGTCAACACGTCCAACTGGCAGTACGCGACCGGTACGTCCTACCCGGGCGGCGCCGCCAACTGGGGCACCGGCGAGGTCGAGACGATGACCTCCAGCACGAACAACGTCTCCCTCGACGGCAGCGGCAACCTGCGCATCACCCCGCTGCGCGACGCGTCCGGCAACTGGACCTCGGGCCGCATCGAGACCAACCGCACCGACTTCCAGCCCCCGGCCGGCGGCAAGCTGAGCGTGGAGTCACGCCTCCAGATGCCGAATGTGACCGGCGCCGCAGCCAAGGGGTACTGGCCCGCCTTCTGGATGCTGGGGGCGCCGTTCCGGGGCAACTACTGGAACTGGCCGAGCGTGGGCGAGCTGGACATCATGGAGAACGTCCAGGGCCTCAACACCGTCTGGTCCACGATGCACTGCGGGACCAACCCCGGCGGACCCTGCAACGAGACCACCGGCATCGGCGGTTCCACCGCCTGTCCGGGGTCCACCTGCCAGTCCGGGTTCCACACCTACCGCATGGAGTGGGACCGCTCGACCAGCGTCGAGCAGATCCGCTTCTACGTCGACGGCGTCAACTACCACACCGTGCGCGCCGACCAGATGGACGCCACCACCTGGTCCAACGCCACCGACCACGGGTTCTTCGTCATCCTCAACGTGGCGATGGGCGGCGGCTTCCCGGGCGCCTTCGGCGGCGGCCCGGACAGCGGCACCGTCCCCGGCCGCCCGATGCTGGTCGACTACGTCCAGGTGCTGTCGTCCGGCGGGGGCTCCACCACACCGCCCACCGGGAACCGGGACGCCTACGCCGCCGTCCAGGCCGAGTCCTACGACGCCCAGTCCGGCACCATCACGGAGACCACCACCGACTCGGGCGGCGGACAGAACATCGGCGCCCTGGCCAACGGCGACTGGGTCCAGTACAAGGGCGTGAACTTCGGTTCCGGCACGGCCACCCAGTTCAACGCCCGGGTGGCGAGCGGGGCGGCGTCCGGCGTCAGCGGGCTGGTGGAGGTCCGCCTGGACAGCCGCACCGCCACGCCCGTCGGCAGCTTCGCGGTGGGCGGCACCGGCGGCTGGCAGTCGTGGCGGACGATCCCGGCGAACATCTCCCCGGTGACCGGCACCCACGACGTGTACCTGACGTTCACCAGCGGCCAGCCGGCCGACTTCGTCAACGTGAACTGGTTCAGCTTCGGGCGCTGAGCGGCACGGACAGCACGCGAAGGGGGCCACACGACCGCGTGGCCCCCTTCGCGTGCCCGGCCCGGCTCAGCCCAGTTCCGCGCGGAACGCCGCCGGGGTCAGGTCGGTGTGCTGGTGGAAGAACTTCGTGAAGTTGGCGGCGTCGGGGAAGCCGACCGCCGCGCCGACCCGGCTGATCGGCATGCCGGTGTGGGCGAGGAGCCGCTTGGCCTCCAGGACGACGCGCTTGTCGATGAACGCCTTGGGGGTCTCGCCGGTCGCGGCGCGCACCGCGCGGACCAGGGTGCGGCGGGAGTAGCCGAGCGCGTCGGCGTAGGCGCTGACGCTGTGGTTGGTGGCGAAGCCGCGCTCCACCGCCTCCCGGAACAGGGTGAACGTGGTGTCGCCCGGCTGGGTCCGCGCCGCCTCGGCCGAGCTGGCCGCGAGGTGGGCCAGGCGCAGCAGGAAGGCGGTGAGCGTGTGCCGCAGCACCGCCGTGTGCAGGCTCAGCGGCAGGGTGGTGGCGTCCTCGTACTCGCGCCGCAGCTGTTCCAGGGAGGCCGTCAGGGCCTCGTACCGGGCCGGGTCGGGGCGCAGCAGGGGCGGCAGGTCGTAGCGGTAGAGGCCGGCGGCCTCGACGGTGGCGCGGGGCAGGAAGCCGGGCTGCATGGTCAGCGCGGTTCCGCGGTACTCGCTGGTCTGCGAGAAGCGGTGGACCTGCCCGGGGCGGATCCACAGCAGGTCGCCGGCGGTCGCCTCGTGCTCGGTGAAGTCGATCATGTGCCGGACCGGGCCGCCGCTGAAGAGCATGACGACGTGGAAGTCGATGCGGTGCACGCGGTGCAGCGGGGCGTGTGCGTGCCAGGTGCGGCCGGCGCCCATCGGTCCGACCTGCATGCCGACGCCGAGGAGGCTGAGATCGACCGGGAAGGGGAACGTCTTGATCCCGTCGCCGCCGGCGCCCCCGCCGCCGTGGCCGCCCTCGTCGCCGGTGCCTTTGTTCCGTTCGTCCGCCATGTCCTTCTCGCACCGTCCCCTCGCGCGCGCGGGCGCCCGAGGCGTGTCCCAGTTTCACCACAGGCTGGCACACGATGACCTTCACTCCAAAAAGTCAGACTTTTAAGTTTGAACACGTCAGACCAGTCACTGCGCTCCAATCGAGGATTTCTTGAAGATGAGCACGCGCCCAGCGGACCGCTTCGAATGGACCGAACTCGACCGGCGTGCCGTCGACACCGCCCGCGTTCTCGCGGCCGATGCCGTGCAGAAGGTCGGGAACGGCCACCCGGGGACGGCGATGGCCCTCGCCCCGGCCGCCTACACGCTCTTTCAGAAGGTGATGCGTCACGATCCCGCCGATCCCGAGTGGACCGGCCGGGACCGCTTCGTCCTCTCTCCCGGACACACCTCCCTGACCCTCTACACGCAGCTCTACCTCGCCGGGTACGAGCTGGAGCTGGACGACCTGAAGGCGTTCCGGACGCACGGGTCGAAGACGCCCGGTCACCCGGAGTACGGCCACACCGCGGGCGTGGAGACCACCACCGGGCCGCTGGGCCAGGGCGTGGCCAACGCGGTGGGCATGGCGATGGCCGCCCGCTACGAGCGCGGTCTGTTCGACCCCGGGGCCCCGGCCGGCGAGTCCCCCTTCGACCACACCGTCTGGGCGATCGTCTCCGACGGCGACCTCCAGGAGGGCGTCTGTGCCGAGGCCTCGTCCCTGGCCGGGCACCAGAAGCTCGGCAACCTGGTCCTCCTCTACGACGACAACCACATCTCCATCGAGGGCGACACCGCCACCGCCTTCTCCGAGGACGTGCTGAAGCGGTACGAGGCCTACGGCTGGCACACCCAGCGCGTCGAGCCCGCCGGGAACGGCGACGTCGACGTGCGCGCCCTGTACGCGGCCCTCACCGCCGCCAAGGCGGAGACCGGCCGCCCCTCGATCATCGCCATGCGCACGATCATCGCCTGGCCGGCGCCGAACGCGCGGAACACCGAGGCCTCGCACGGCTCCGCCCTCGGCGCGGACGAGGTCGCCGCCACCAAGCGCCTCCTGGGCTTCGACCCTGAGCGGTCCTTCGAGGTCGCCGACGAGGTCCTCGCCCACACCCGGGGCGCCCTGGACCGGGGTGCCGAGGCGCACGCCGCCTGGGACAAGCGGATCGGCAAGTGGCGCG
Source organism: Streptomyces sp. SYSU D01066-1 (assembly GCF_054956795.1). Classification (NCBI taxonomy): domain Bacteria; kingdom Bacillati; phylum Actinomycetota; class Actinomycetes; order Kitasatosporales; family Streptomycetaceae; genus Streptomyces; species Streptomyces sp. SYSU D01066-1. The sequence continues at coordinate 54,493 of NZ_JBUDHV010000046.1, forward strand.
GTGACCAGCCGGAGCGCGCCGCGCTGTTCGACCGGGTGGTGGCCGGCCGGCTCCCCGAGGGCTGGGAGGACGCGCTGCCGGTGTTCGAGCCGGGCCGGGCGGTCGCCACCCGGGCCGCGTCCGGCAAGGTGCTCCAGGCGCTCGGCCCGGTCCTGCCCGAGCTGTGGGGCGGCTCCGCCGACCTGGCGGGCTCCAACAACACCACCATCGACAAGACCTCCTCCTTCCTGCCCGAGGGCAACCCGCTGCCCGGGGCCGACCCGTACGGCCGTACCGTCCACTTCGGCATCCGCGAGTTCTCGATGGCGGCCGTGATGAACGGCGTCGCGCTGCACGGCGACACCCGGATCTACGGCGGCACCTTCCTGACCTTCTCCGACTACATGCGCAACGCCGTGCGCATGTCGGCGCTGATGCAGCTGCCGGTGACGTACGTGTGGACGCACGACTCCGTCGGCCTGGGCGAGGACGGCCCCACCCACCAGCCGGTCGAGCACCTCGCCTCGCTGCGCGCCGTCCCCGGCCTGAACGTCGTCCGCCCGGCCGACGCCAACGAGACGGCCACCGCCTGGGCGGAGATCCTGCGCCGCCACTCCACCGCCCCCGCCCCGCACGGCCTCGCCCTCAGCCGCCAGGGCCTGCCGGTGTACGAGGCGAATCCGGACGCGGCCAAGGGCGGCTACGTCCTGCGGGACGCCTCCACCGGCACCCCGGAGGTGATCCTGATCGCCACCGGCTCCGAGGTCCAGGTCGCCGTCGCGGCGCGGGAGCTGCTGGAGGCCGGGGGGACCCCCGCGCGGGTGGTGTCGATGCCGTCCGTGGAGTGGTTCGAGGAGCAGCCGCGGGCGTACCGCGAGAGCGTGCTGCCGCCGGCCGTGCGGGCCCGGGTGGCGGTGGAGGCCGGGATCGCCCTGACCTGGTACCGCTTCGTCGGCGACGCGGGACGCATCGTCTCGCTGGAGCACTACGGCGCCTCCGCCGACGCCGAGACCCTGTTCACCGAGTACGGCTTCACCGCCGAGAACGTCGCCGCCGCGGCCCGGGAATCCCTCGCCGCCGCCCGCGGCGTTCCTGCCTGATAGCAACACCGGAAAGAAGATGATGATCACTGTGACCGAAGCAACCGGGACCCCGAAGGCGCTGGAGCGCCTGGCCGACGAGGGCGTCTCCGTCTGGCTGGACGACCTGTCCCGCACCCGGATCGAGTCGGGGGACCTGGCCCGGCTGGTCGCCACCGGCGGTGTCGTCGGCGTCACCACCAACCCGTCCATCTTCCAGGCGGCCATCGGCTCCGGCGCCGGCTACGAGGAGCAGCTCGCCGACCTCGCGGTGCGCGGCGTGACCGTGGACGAGGCGGTGCGGATGATGACCACCGCCGACGTCCGCGCCGCCGCCGACGTGCTGCGCCCGGTGTACGAGGCGACCGGCGGCCGGGACGGCCGGGTCTCCATCGAGGTCGACCCGCGCCTGGCCCACGACACGGCGGCGACGATCGCCGAGGCCCGCCAGCTCCACTGGCTGGTGGACCGCCCCAACGTCATGATCAAGATTCCGGCGACCGAGGCCGGTCTCCCGGCGATCACCGAGGTCATCGGGGCCGGCATCAGCGTCAACGTCACGCTGATCTTCTCCCTGGAGCGCTACCGCGAGGTCATGGACGCCTACCTGGCCGGCCTGGAGAAGGCGCGGGCCGCCGGGCACGACCTGGCCGCGATCCACTCCGTCGCCTCCTTCTTCGTCTCCCGCGTCGACAGCGAGATCGACAAGCGGCTGACCGTGCTGGGCACGGACGAGGCCCTCGCCCTGAAGGGGAAGGCGGCCCTGGCCAACGCGCGACTGGCCTACCAGGCGTACGAGGAGGTCTTCGCCGGCGCCCGCTTCACCGCCCTGGCGGGCGCCGGCGCCCACCGGCAGCGCCCCCTGTGGGCCTCCACCGGGGTGAAGGATCCGGCCTACCGGGACACCCTGTACGTGGAGGAGCTGGTCGCTCCCGGCACGGTGAACACCATGCCGGAGGCCACCCTGGAGGCCACCGCCGACCACGGTGACGTCCGGGGGGACACGGTCACCGGCGGTTACGACCGGGCGAGGGCCGACCTCGCCGCCGTGGAGCGGCTCGGCATCCGGTACGACGAGGTGGTGGAGCAGCTGGAGCGCGAGGGCGTGACCAAGTTCGAGGCGGCCTGGCAGGACCTGCTCGACGCCGTGACGAAGTCCCTCGACAGCAAGGGAGTTGACGGGGAATGAGCAAGAAGCTTCCCGGCCCGGACGCGGGCGAGACCAAGGCGACGAAGGAGGCCAAGGAGGTCCAGGACGCCCAGGAGACGGCGGGGGCCGTGGCGGCCGGGGCCAGTGCCGAGACCCCGGCGCAGAAGCGGGAACGGACCCTGAAGCAGATCCAGGAGCAGCAGACCGCGGAGCAGGGACCGGAGCAGGGCCGCGGCCGGGGGGCCGCGGAGCAGATCCCGGTCCACGACTGGAGCAACCCGCTGCGTGATCCGCAGGACCGCCGGCTGCCCCGTATCGCGGGCCCGTCCGGACTGGTCATCTTCGGTGTCACCGGCGACCTGTCCCGCAAGAAGCTGATGCCGGCCGTCTACGACCTGGCCAACCGCGGTCTGCTGCCGCCGGGCTTCTCGCTCGTCGGGTTCGCCCGCCGGGAATGGGAGGACCAGGACTTCGCCGAGGTCGTGCACCGGGCCGTCAAGGAGCACTCCCGGACCGAGTTCCGCGAGGAGGTCTGGCAGCAGCTCTCCGAGGGCATGCGGTTCATCCCCGGTGACTTCGACGACGACAACGCCTTCGAGGAGCTGCGCCGGGCCGTCGACGAGCTGGACGCCTCCCGCGGCACCAGCGGCAACTACGCCTTCTACCTCTCGGTGCCGCCGAAGTTCTTCCCCAAGGTCGTCCAGCAGCTGAAGAAGCACGGACTGGCGGACGCCCCGGAGGGCTCCTGGCGCCGCGCCGTCATCGAGAAGCCGTTCGGGCACGACCTGCGCAGCGCACAGGAGCTGAACGCGCTCGTGCACGACGTGTTCGAGCCGGACCAGGTCTTCCGCATCGACCACTACCTGGGCAAGGAGACGGTCCAGAACATCCTGGCGCTGCGCTTCGCCAACCAGATGTACGAGCCGATCTGGAACCGGTCCTACGTCGACCACGTGCAGATCACCATGGCCGAGGACATCGGCATCGGCGGCCGGGCGGGCTACTACGACGGCATCGGCGCCGCCCGTGACGTCATCCAGAACCACCTGCTCCAGCTGATGGCCCTGACCGCGATGGAGGAGCCCGCCTCCTTCGACGCGGCGTCGCTGCTCACCGAGAAGCTGAAGGTCTTCCGGGCCGTGCGGCTCCCGGACGACCTGGGCAGGCACACCGTGCGCGGCCAGTACGCGGGCGGCTGGCAGGGCGGCGAGCAGGTGTGCGGCTATCTGGAGGAGGAGGGCATCGACCCGGCCTCCACCACCGACACCTACGCCGCCATGAAGCTGGCGATCGACAACCGCCGCTGGGCGGGCGTCCCCTTCTACCTGCGCACCGGCAAGCGGCTGGGCCGCCGGGTCACCGAGATCGCGGTGGTCTTCCAGCGCGCCCCGCACTCCCCCTTCGACCAGACGGCCACCGAGGAACTGGGCGCCAACGCGATCGTCATCCGGGTCCAGCCGGACGAGGGGATGACGGTCCGGTTCGGCTCCAAGGTGCCGGGCACGTCGATGGAGATCCGGGACGTGTCGATGGACTTCGCCTACGGCGAGTCCTTCACCGAGTCCAGCCCCGAGGCGTACGAGCGCCTCATCCTGGACGTCCTCCTGGGCGACGCCAACCTCTTCCCGCGTCACCAGGAGGTGGAGGAGTCCTGGCGGATCCTCGATCCGGTCGAGGAGTACTGGGCCACCCACGGCAAACCCGCCCAGTACGCCTCCGGCGGCTGGGGCCCCGAGGAAGCCGACGAGATGCTCGCACGAGACGGACGGAGCTGGCGCAGGCCATGAGGATCGACCTGACCGACACCACGGCAAGCAAGGTCAACAAGGCGCTGGTCCAGGGCCGCCGGGCCATCGGCACCCCGGCCGTGGGCATGGTCCTGACGATGGTCATCGTCACGGACGAGGAGAACGCCTACGACTCGATCAAGGCGGCCGAGGAGGCCTCGCACGAGCACCCCTCGCGCACCCTGGTCGTCATCAAGCGGCACACCCGCAACCCGCGCGAGCGCACCAAGTCCCACCTCGACGCCGAGGTGCGGGTCGGCTCCGAGGCCGGCACCGGCGAGACGGTCGTGCTGCGGATGTACGGCGAGGTGTCGCGGCACGCCGACTCCGTCGTCCTGCCGCTGCTGCTCCCCGACGCGCCGGTGGTCGTGTGGTGGCCGGTGGACGCCCCGGCCAACCCGTCCAAGGACCCCCTGGGCGCGCTGGCCCAGCGCCGCATCACCGACCTGTACGCGGCCGAGAACCCGATGGAGACCCTCCGGGAACGGGTCCGCGCCTACGCCCCCGGCGACACCGACCTGGCCTGGACCCGGCTGACCCTGTGGCGGTCGATGCTGGCGGCCGCGCTCGACCAGGCGCGGATGAAGGTGACGTCGGCGACCGTGGAGGCCGAGGCGGACAACCCCGCCGCCGAACTGCTGGCGCGCTGGCTGAAGGCCCGCCTCGGCGTCAGGGCCGACCGGGCGGTCAGCGCCGGCCCCGCCGTCACGGCCGTCCGCCTGGGCACCGCGGCCGGCGAGATCGTCATCGACCGGCCCGAGGGACCGGTGGCCACCCTGACCCTGCCCGGCCAGCCGCCGCGCACGCTGGCGCTGAAGGTCCGCTCCACCTCCGAACTGATCGCCGAGGAGCTGCGGCGCCTCGACGCGGACGAGATGTACGCCGTCGCCCTGCGCGGCGAGGGCACCGAGGAGACCCCCGTTCATGTCTGACACCCCCGACCTCACCCGCCGCCCCGAGTGGACGGCCCTGGAGGACCACCGCGCCCAGGCGCTGTCCCACCCGGACCTGCGGGAGCTGTTCGCCGCCGATCCCTCGCGCGCGGAACGCTATGTCGTGCACGTGGGTGACCTGCGCATCGACTACTCCAAGAATCTGGTCACCGACGAGACGCTACGGCTGCTGCGGGAGCTGGCCGCAGCCACCGACGTCTTCGGCCTGCGGGACGCCATGTTCCGCGGCGAGAGGATCAACGTCACCGAGGACCGCGCGGTCCTGCACACCGCCCTGCGCGCCCCCGCGGACGCGACGATCCTGGTCGACGGGGACAACGTCGTGCCCGGCGTGCACGCCGTGCTGGACAAGATGGCCGGCTTCGCCGAGCGGGTGCGCTCCGGCCAGTGGACGGGCCACACCGGCAAGCGCATC
>NZ_JBUDHV010000047.1:0-59243 GCF_054956795.1 Streptomyces sp. SYSU D01066-1
CCGACTTCATCCTGTTCGCCGCCTCCGACCAGGCACGCTTCGCCACCGGCTCCGAGATCGTCGCCGACGGCGGCTTCACCCTCGGCCCCGTCGCCTGACGGACACCCGGCCGGCCGGCGGACACGACGACTGGCGCCCGCACCCGCACCCGCACCTGGCGTCCGCGCCGCCCGAAGGCCGGTCCCGCACGCCCGCGAACGGGGACCACCGGCGGCCTTCAGTACGGTGTTCCAGCGCGTGCTCCAGCGGACCTGGCCCTTGCCCGCGGGCGAAAAGCATCCGCCGCCGGTGCGAAACGGCCCGCGACCGCGAACTCCTCTGTACGGGCCCCGGGGACGTGGTGGCGGCCCGCACGGACGATGTGCCGGGCCAGGGGCCGCCACGCCACGCCGAAAGGCCGCCGCGGGCCTCCCGGCTGCCTTCGCGGCGCCCTCCGAGGGGGCTGGGGCGGGCCGATCGGCGGATGGCGTGCCCAGCTCGGACAACCACTGCCGCCCGCCCGACGGCCCCGCCCGGGGACCGGCCTGCCGCCGGATCCACCACCCGAGGCCGTCGCCGCCGAAGACCGGCCCTGTCCGTGTACGCCGTCAACGCCAAGACCAGGTACGGGCAGGTCGCGAACCGGCCGATCCACGTCGTCGTGGCGGTGACCGCCGAAGGCGGGGCTCACCCTCTCCGCGAAGCACATCGACCCGCTGACCCGCTGACCCGCTGACCGTGAACGGGCGGTCCGGCCGCACCACGGCCGGCCGCCTTTCACAGGTCGATCAGAGCCTGCGGACATCCCGTTCACAGGTATGGCTGATCGCATCAGAAATCGCTTCCGGGATGGAGCGGGACCGCCGGATTCCGCTTATCCTCACCTTGTTCGCAACATGACAATGACATGATCGCGACATCCCCCCACGTGATCCTGGAAGGGACTGACAAGGTGAGCGAAGACAGCGCACGTCGGACGTTATCGAGCAGGTGGAGGCGGGCCTCGGTGGCCCTCGCGACGGGGACGACGCTCGTCCTCGGCGGGGTCTACGCCCACGCCGACGCCGCGAGCGGACAGCACGACGCCGCGGCGGTGGCGGGCACGACCGCGTCCACCGCGGCGGTCTCGGACGTGGTCGCCGCGGCCGACGCGTTCGTGGACACCCTGTCCACCAGCCAGCAGGGCCAGGTCCTGCTGGGCTTCACGAAGGCGAACGCCACCGCCTGGTCGAACCTGCCCTGCGGCTCGTCCTGCCGGGTCGGCATCCAGCTCGGCTCGCTGAGCAGCGCGCAGCTGACCGCCGCCAAGGCGGTGCTGAAGGCCGCCGCGGGCACCGCCAACGGCACCGGGTACGACCAGATCCAGCAGGTCCTGGCCGCCGACGACGTCCTCGGCCAGAGCGCCGGCGGCTACGGCAGTGGCAACTACTACCTGGCTTTCCTCGGCACCCCGAGCGAGACCGGCACCTGGCAGCTGCACTTCGGCGGCCACCACCTCGCGGTGAACCTCACCTACGAGGGCGGCGAAGTCACCGGCGCCAGCCCGTACTTCGTCGGTGTCGAGCCGAGCAGCTGGACCTCCGGCGGCACCACCTACGCCCCGCTGAGCGGACAGCGCAACGGCATGCTCAACATGCTCAACGGCCTCAGCAGCAGCCAGCTCTCCCAGGCCAAGCTCTCCCAGTCCTTCGGCGATGTGCTGCTCGGCCCGGGCAAGGACGGACAGTTCCCGACGACCAAGGCGGGCCTGCCGGTCAGCACACTCTCCAGCGCCCAGAAACAGCTGGTCCTCGCGGCCATCACCCCGTGGGTCAAGGTCGTCGACGACTCCACCTCGTCCGAGCTGCTGGCCGCCTACGAGGCGGAACTCGACCAGACCTACATCGCCTACTCCGGCAATGCCACCCTGAGCGCCCAGGGCGACTACGTGCGCATCGACGGCCCCGGCGTCTGGATCGAGTTCGTCTGCCAGAACGGCGTGATCTACCGCAACCAGGTGCACTACCACACCGTCTACCGCGACCACGCCCGCGACTACGGCGGGGAGTTCACCTTCTGATGGACCGCCCGCCGCTCTCGACGCCACCCGCACTGCGTCCGGTGCTGCGCGGGGTGGCCGGGATGGCGGTGGCGGTACTGGCGGCGCTGCTCCTGGCGGCGCCGCCGGCCGCCGCGCATCCCATGCCGCACTCGGTCGTCGTCCTCGACGTGCACGAGGACTCGGTGACCGCCGAACTCGCCCTCCCGGTAGGTGACTTCGCCACAGCCAGCGGAATCGCCCTGGACGACACCACCACCGCCGCGCAGCTCGCGGCGCGCGCCGCCGCGGTCCGCCGGTACCTGGCCGCGCACCTGCGTCCCGTCACCGGCCGGGGCACCGCGTGGGACGTGACCATCGGGTCCATGGCACTGGGCCGGGCGGAGCAGACCGCCACGGGCGTCTACCGCGAACTGACCGTCCGGGCCACCCTCACCCCGCCGCCCGGCGGCGACTCCCGCCGGTTCGTGCTCGACTACGACGCCGTCGTCCACCAGGTCGTCACCCACACCGTCCTGGTCTCCGTCCGCCAGGACTGGGCGGCCGGCCGCGTGAGCGAAGCGGGCGAGGGCACCGCGGCCCAGGTCGGTGTCATCAGTACCGACACCCGGACCATGACGGTGCCCCCGCTCACCGTCGACCTCGACGACGGCAGCCTGTGGCGCGGCACCTGGGCCATGTTCCGGCTCGGCGCCCAGCACATCCTCGAAGGCACCGACCACCTGCTGTTCCTGCTCATCCTGCTGCTGCCCGCGCCGCTGCGGGCGACCGGCCGCCGCTGGACCGGGCTGGCGGACACCCGCACCGCGCTGGTGCGCATCGCCCGCACCACGCTCGCCTTCACCGTCGGGCACTCGATCGCGCTCGCCGCGAGCGCCTTCGGCCGCCTCGACATCCCGGCCCAGCCGGTCGAGGCGTTCATCGCCCTGAGCATCCTCATCGGCGCCGTGCACGCCGCACGTCCGCTCTTCCCGGGCCGGGAGGCCGTCGTCGCGGGCGTCTTCGGCCTCGGGCACGGCCTGGCCTTCTCCCTCACCCTCGCCGAGATGAACCTCTCCACCCGGCAACTGCTCCTCAGCCTGGCCGGCTTCAACCTCGGCATCGAGACCATGCAGCTCGTCCTCGTCCTGCTCGCCCTGCCGAGCCTGATCTGCCTCACCCGGCTGCCCAGGCACGCCGCCGTGCGCACCGCCTGCGCGCTGCTGACCGCCGCCCTGGCCCTGGGCTGGCTGGCCGACCGCCTCGGCCTGCCCAACCCCGTCGCCCGCGCCGCGGACGGCATCGCGGCCGACACCGACCGACTGCTCCTCGTCCTGGTCACCACCGCCCTGCTCGCCGCGGTGTGGCTGCTCACCGTCCACCGGCGCCGTCAGGACGGCGGCGGCCCGAGCGGTGCGCGACCCGTACTGGCCGCCGAGCGCGGCACGACGGTCCGGCGCTGAACCGGACGCACGGTGCGGGCCGGCCGGTCACCGGCCGGCCCGCACCCCGGACGGTCGGACGACGCCCTGGGCGGTCATCGCCTCCGCGGCCCGCGGGAACCTTGCCGTGTGGGCGCCGAGCACGTGGTCATCGGCCATCGGCGTCACCGCCGTAGGTCCCGGCCGCCTCGCGGCACCGCGCGTGCGCCTGCCGCGTGATCCGCGCGAGCCTGCTCCCGGTGCGCTCGAAGCTCCAGGAGCCGCGGGCGGTGTTCCGCTGCGTCCCCAGCGCGGTGGCGCCGGCCGCGCCGGCGTTGCCGGCCCGCGCCACGGGCCGGTGGGGGCCGGGCGGCGCGTACGGCGTCCAGACCCGCCCCGCCGGCCCCCGCCCCTCGCACCGGGCGCGTCACCGGGGAGGGATGGACGCGTGGGGCGGGCTTCCTGCCGGTGGCCTTTTCCGGACGGCGGGGCCGTGATCGGGCAGGCCCGTTCGGCCGCCGGCTCGTCCGGCGGGGCGGAGGCCGGAGCCGCCGGGGTGGAGAGGGGACGTTCCCAAGGGGCAGGTACCCGGCCGTCGCCGCTCCCGGCGGGTGCGTGACGCGTTCCTGTCCGGGCGCGCCCGGTGCGCGCGAGCGCGGCGGAACCGTCGGCCGGTGTGTGCCCGACCGGCCCGGAGCCGGCCGCGTCCCGCGCCGGACGGGCCGGGCCGTTCCGGCGGCCGACGAACCCTTGTGTGCCAGTGCAATGTCACATAACATGACCTGCATCACCTGACCTGAGGAGACCTCATGGCGCGGAAGCCGTGGCACGGCATCAACGTCGCAACCGCCCTTCCCTTCAACGACGACCTTTCCGTCGACTTCGACGGTTTCGCGGATCACGTCCGCTGGCTGGCCGACAACGGCATGGACGGTGTGTGCCCCAACGGGTCCCTGGGGGAGTACCAGACCCTCACGCCCGAGGAGCGCGCTCGCGTCATCGAGGTCGCGGTCGAGGCGGCTCCCGACGGCTTCAACGTGATGGCCGGCGCCGCGGCGTACGGCTCCCTGGAGACCTGCCGCTGGATCGAGCAGGCCGCGAAGGCCGGCGCCCGGTCCGTCCTGCTGCTGCCGCCGAACGCCTACCGCGCCGACCGGCGTACCGTGGTGGAGCACTACCGCGCCGCCGCGGCCGTCGGCCTGCCGGTCGTCGCCTACAACAACCCGATCGACACCAAGGTCGACCTGCTCCCCGACCTGCTCGCGGAACTGCACGGCGAGGGGCTCATCGTCGGCGTCAAGGAGTTCTCCGGCGACGTGCGCCGCGCCTACGAGGTGCGGGAACTCGCTCCCGGGCTCGACGTCCTCATCGGATCCGACGACGTTCTCCTCGAAGTCGGCCTCGCGGGTGCCGTCGGCTGGATCGCCGGCTACACCAACGCGTTCCCCAACGCCTGCAAGAAGCTCTACGACCTGGCCACGTCGGGGCGGGCCGAGGACGCCGCCGAGGCACTCGGCCTCTACCGCGACCTGCACCCCTTGCTGCGGTGGGACTCCAAGACGGAGTTCGTCCAGGCCATCAAGCTCTCCATGGACCTGGTCGGCCGCAAGGGCGGCGCGTGCCGTCCTCCGCGCCTGCCGCTGCCGCCCAGGATCGCCGAGCGCATCACGGCGGAGACCAACGCGGTCATCGGCAAGGGCCTCGACTGAGCCGATGACGCTTCCCTTCCTGACCGGGCAGGACCTGGCCGCGCTGGCGTCCGACGCCGACGCGGTCGGGTTCCTGGAGGACGCGCTGACCTCGGGAGCCGTCGACCCGGAAGACGACAGCCCCCGCCTGTTCTCACCGGCTCCCCGCGGCGAGTTCCTGGTGATGCCGGCCCGCGGTCCCCAGTGGTCCGGGGTCAAGCTGGTGACGGTGGCCCCGGACAACCCCGCCCACGGCAGACCGAAGATCCAGGGGGTCTACACGCTCTTCTCCAGTGACGGCCTGGCTCCGGTGGCCCTCATGGACGCGGTCGAACTGACGCTGCTGCGCACCCCGGCCACCACCGTGCTCGCCGTCAGGCATCTGCTGGCGGCGGGCGAGCCGCGGCCGGACCGGCCGCTGAGGGCCGTCGTCTTCGGCACCGGCCCGCAGGCGGAACGGCACCTGCGCTGCCTGCGGGCGGTGGTGGGGCCCCTCGACGCCGTCGTCGTCGGCCGTCGCCGGGAAGCGGCGCTCGCGCTGGCGGCCCGGACCGACACCCCGCGGGCGCGGGTGCGAGCCGGCTCGCCGGACGACGTGCCGTGGGCCGACGTGATCCTGTGCGCGACCTCCTCCAGCAGTCCCGTCCTCGACGACGGCCAGGTCGCCGACGGCGCCGTCGTCGCGGCCGTGGGCTCTCACGGACCCGAGCGCGCCGAACTCCCGCCGGAGCTGATCCGACGGAGCGACGTGGTGGTCGAGGCCAGGGTGTCGGCCCTGCGCGAAGCGGGGAACCTGCTTCGGGCACGGGCGGCGGCCGACTGGGACCGCCTCCCGCTCGCCAATCTGGCGGATCTCGTCCGCGGCCGCTTCCGGCGCACGCCGGGCCGGCCGGCCGTCTTCTCCGGGGTGGGCATGGCCTGGGAAGACCTCGTCGTGGCCACCGCCCTGTACGAGCGGCACCGCTCCCCGCGGCCGACGTAGCCGCGGCCGTACCTCACGACCGCAACCCGATCCAGCGAGGAGACATGTCGCTCAACACTGTGGACCCGTCCGCCGGCGAACTGGTGGCGCGAGCCGTCACGGCCGGCGAGACCTGGGCGGCGGCCCCGGCCGCCGACCGCGCCACCGTCCTGGGGGCGGTCGCCGACGCGCTCGACGCGGCGGGAGGCGAACTCCTGCCCCTCGCCCGGCGCGAGACGCACCTGACGGAAGCGAGGCTGGCCGGTGAGCTGAGACGCACGTCCTTCCAGCTGCGGCTGCTGGCGCGGTCCGCCGCCGCGGGGGAGCACCTCGGCATCCGGATCGACCACGCCGACCCGGACTGGCCGATGGGCGCCGCACGCCCCGACCTGCGCCGCACGGCCGTCCCCCTGGGGCCCGTACTCGTCTTCGCCGCCTCGAACTTCCCCTTCGCGTTCGGTGTCGCGGGCGGCGACACCGCCTCCGCGCTGGCGGCGGGATGCCCGGTCCTGGTCAAGGCCCACGACGGACATCCCGGCCTCTCCGACGCGACCGCCCGGGTGGTGTGCCAGGCCCTCGACGGAGCCGGGGCCCCCGACGGTCTTCTCACACTCGTCCACGACGCCGCGCGGGCCCGTGAAGTACTCACCCACCCCGACGTCAAAGCCGGGGCGTTCACCGGGTCGATCCCGGTGGGGCGCACCCTCTTCGACCTCGCGCAGTCCCGTCCGGAGCCGATCCCGTTCTACGGCGAACTCGGCAGCGTCAACCCCGTCTTCGTCACCGAGCGGGCCGCCGCCGGCCGCGCCGCCGAGATCGTGGACGGGTTCGTCACCTCCTTCACCATGGGCGCCGGCCAGTTCTGCACCAAGCCCGGCGTGCTCCTCGTACCGGAGGACTCCCGCATCGTCCCCCTGCTGCGCGAGGCGGTCCTGCCGGAGGCGGCTCCGCTGCTCAACGACCGCATCGCCGCGGGCCACCAGCGCACCCGCGAGCGGCTCGAAGCCAAAGCGGGCGTCGCCGTCCTCACCGCGGGCACCTCCCCGCGGTATCCCGAACACCCCGCCCCCACGGTGCTCGTCGCCGGCGTCGAGGACCTCCTCGGCGACCTCGACGGTCTCCTCACCGAGTGTTTCGGGCCCACGGCACTGGTGGTGCGCTACGGCGACGAGAGCCAGTTGCTCGACGTGGCACGCCGCGTCGACGGCCAGCTGACCGCGACGCTCGTGGCCGAGGAGGACGACGAGGTCGTCCCGCGGCTGGCCGGCCTCCTGGCCCGCAAGGCCGGCCGGATCCTGTGGAACCAGTGGCCCACCGGCGTTTCGGTCACCTACGCCCAGCAGCACGGCGGCCCCTACCCCGCCACCACCGCACCCGGCACCACCTCGGTGGGGACGGCGGCCCTCGCCCGGTTCGTGCGTCCGGTGGCATGGCAGGGTTTCCCCCAGCACCTCTTGCCCGGCGAACTCCGCGACAGCCCGACGACCGGCGTCGAGCGGCGGATCGACGGGCGCGTCACCGGTCAGGAGCAAGCATGAGGTCCGGACGCGTCATCCACGCGGTCGACTCCCACACCGAGGGGATGCCGACGCGCGTCGTCACCGGCGGTGTCGGGGTGTTCCCCGGCGCCACCATGGCCGAGCGCCGGCAGTGGTTCATCGAGAACAACGACGACCTGCGCACGTTCTTGATGTGCGAGCCGCGCGGGCACTCCGCGATGAGCGGCACCATCCTGCAGCCGCCGACCCGGCCGGACGCCGACTTCGGCGTGCTCTTCATCGAGGTCTCCGGACTGCTGCCGATGTGCGGACACGGCACGATCGGCACGGCGACGGTCCTGGTGGAGACCGGTATGGTGCCGGTCGTCGAGCCGGTCACCACGCTGCGGCTGGAGACCCCCGCCGGCCTCGTCGAGGCCGAGGTGGCCGTCGAGGACGGCCGCGCCACGTCGGTCACCATCCGCAACGTGCCGTCGTTCGCGCTCGCCCTCGACCAGAGCGTCGAGGTGCCGGGCCTGGGCAGCGTGGACTACGACATGGCGTTCGGCGGCAACTTCTACGCCGTCGTCGAACTGGAGAAGCTGGGCCTGCCGTTCGCCCGCGCCGCCAAGCAGGAACTGCTCGACGCCGGGCTGGCGATCATGGACGCGATCAACGCGCACGCCCTGCCGCGCCACCCGACCCGTCCCGACATCAGCGGCTGCCACCACGTCTACCTCCAGGCGCCCGGTTCGACCGCGCGGCGCTCCCGGCACGCGATGGCGATCCATCCGGGCTGGTTCGACCGTTCCCCCTGCGGCACCGGCACCAGCGCCCGGATGGCACAGCTGCACGCCCGCGGCGAACTCGCGCTGGACACCGACTTCGTCAACGAGTCGTTCATCGGAACCACGTTCACCGGCCGGCTGGTCGAGAAGACCGAGGTGGGCGGCATCGAGGCGGTCATCCCGACGATCACCGGGCGGGCCTGGATCACCGGTACGGCGCAGTACATGCTCGACCCGACCGACCCGTTCCCCGCGGGGTTCGAGCTGTGAGCCGCGCCGGCGCTCCCGACGTCGTGGTGATCGGCGCGGGCGCCCTCGGCGCCGCCACCGCCTACTTCGCCACGGTGGCGGGCCTGAGCGTCGAGGTGATCGAGCGCGGCGCGATCGTCAGCGGCACCACCAGCGCCTGCGAAGGCAACCTGCTGGTCTCCGACAAGGAGGCCGGACCGGAGCTCGACCTCGCGCTGCTGTCCAACCGGCTGTGGCGCGAGGACCTCGCCGAACACGGTGAGCTGTGGGAGTTCGAGACCAAGGGCGGCCTGGTCGTCGCCTCCGACGAGACCGGCGCCGCCTCACTCGCTCAGCTGGCGGTCCGGCAGCGGGCGGCGGGCATCGACGTGGAGCTCGTCCCCGCCGACGAGGTCCACGGCTACGAGCCCCACCTGACCCGGGACCTGAGCGGCGCCGCGTTCTACCCGCAGGACTGCCAGGTCCAGCCGATGCTGATGGCCGCCCACCTGCTGCGGATGGCACGGGAGCGCGGGGCCCAGGTCCGCACGGGCACCACGGTGACGGGCTTCCTGCGCGACGGTGACCGGGTGACCGGCGTGCGGACCGACCGCGGGGACGTCCCCGCCGGGCACGTCGTCAACGCGGGCGGCACCTGGGCGGGCGAGATCGCCGCACTCGCGGGGGTGGCGGTGCCGGTGCTGCCGCGCCGCGGCTTCGTCCTGGTCACCGAACCGGTGCCGCGCACGGTGTTCCACAAGGTCTACGCGGGCGAGTACGTCGCCAGCACCCAGAGCTCCGACGAAGGGCTGCAGACCTCCACCGTCATCGAGGGCACCAAGTCGGGCACGATCCTGATCGGCTCCTCGCGCGAACGCGTCGGCTTCGACCGCACCGTCTCGCTGCCGGCGCTGCGCGAGATGGCCCGCAAGGCGCTCAGGCTCTACCCCACGCTCGGCTCCCTGTCGCTCCTGCGGACCTACCTCGGCTTCCGCCCCTACTGCCCGGACCACCTGCCGGTCATCGGACCCGACCCCCGCGCACCCGGGCTGGCGCACGCCGCCGGCCACGAGGGCGCCGGGATCGGCCTGTCGGTGGGCAGCGCCAGACTGCTCGTCCAGGCGCTCACCGGGGACCGGCCCGACATCGACATGGCCCCGTTCGCACCGGAGCGCTTCGCTCTCCAGGAGGTCTCATGAACGACCGGATCGCCCTCGCCTTCGACGGCGCCGTGATCGAGGCGAAACCCGGCCAGAGCGTCGGCGCGGCGCTGACCGACGCCGGCATCCGCTCCTGGCGCACGACCCGGCACCGGGGCCGCCCGCGGGGAATCTTCTGCGGCATCGGCGTCTGCTACGACTGCCTGCTGACCGTCGACGGCGTGCCGAACCAGCGGGCCTGCCTGGTTCCGGCGCGCGACGGGATGCGGCTGCAGAGCCACCGCGCCGCGGCCGACGGCGCGGTGCGCGCCGAAGCGGACGGGAAGGCGGACGACCATGGCTGACGCCGTGTACGACGTGGCCGTGGTCGGGGCCGGACCGGCGGGCCTCGCCGCCGCCGTCACGGCGGCCGAACAGGGACTGAGCGTCGTCTGCGTCGACGCCGGCGACCAGCCCGGCGGACAGTTCTGGCGCCACCCCGACGAGTCCGTGCCCATCGAGGACGAGGGCCGCTCGCAGCACCTGTGGGCACGCTTCACCGACCTGCGCGACCGGCTGCGCGCCGTGCAGGCGCCCGGCTCCCGCAAACCCCTGCACCGGATCGGCGGTCACCAGGTCTGGTTCCTCGATCGCGCGACCGACGGTGGCGGCCACGTCCTGCACCTGACCGCCACCGTCGGCCCGAAGGACCGGACGGCGACACCGGAGGTGTCCGCCGCCGCGCTCATCCTGTGCCCGGGCGGCTATGACCGCCAGCTGCCGGTCCCCGGATGGGACCTCCCCGGTGTGATGGCGGCGGGCGGGGTCCAGGCCCTGCTGAAGGCCCACCGCAGCGTCGCCGGCAAGCGCGCGCTGGTCGCCGGCACCGGACCGTTCCTGCTGCCGGTGGCCGCCGGTCTGGCCGAGGCGGGCGCCGAGGTCGTCGCGGTGTGCGAGGCCGGCTCCCTGACCGGCTGGGCCAGGTCCCCGATCGGCGCGGTGGCGGTGCCGTCGAAGGGGCTGGAGGCCGCCGAGTACGCCGCTGCCTTCGTACGCCGACGGATCCCGTTCCGGAGCAGGACCGTCGTGACCGAGATCCTCGGCGAGGACAGCGTGACAGCGGTACGCCTCGGGCGCGTCGACCGGCACGGCCGGCCGCGTCCCGGCTCCGCGGCACGCGAACTCGCGGTCGACCTGGTCGCGCTGGGCTGGGGCTTCACGCCCTCGCTGGAACTGGTCACCGCCGTGGGCGCCGCCACCCGGGTCGACGCCGACCAGTCACTGGTCGCCGTCGTCGACCCGTGGCAGCGCACCGACGTCGACGGTGTCTACGTCGCGGGCGAGGCGACGGGCGTGGGCGGCGCGGCACTGGCCCTGGCGGAGGGGGAACTCGCCGGCCTCGCGGCCGCCCGGGACGCCGGGCTGCGGCCGTCGGCGGCCCGGGTGCGCCGGCTGCGGGGCAGGATCCGTCGCGGACGCTCCTTCGCCCGGGCCATGCACCGTGCCTTCCCGGTCCCCGCCGGGTGGCAGGAGTGGCTGCGTCCGGAGACCACCGTGTGCCGCTGCGAGGAGGTGACGGCGGGCGACGTCCGCGCCGTGCGGGACACCCTCGGCGCCTCGGACGCGCGCACGGTCAAGCTGCTGGCCCGGCCGGGCATGGGCTGGTGCCAGGGACGGGTCTGCGGCTTCGCCGCCGCCTGCCTCGCGGCCGGCGGCGAACGCGCGCTCACCGCCGCGGATCTCCGGCCGGCGGCCAAGCGGACCTTCGCGGCACCGGTTTCGCTCCAGGAGCTGGCCGGGCGGACGGAGGAGGGCGCGTCCTGATGTATGCCGTGTGACATTGCTCCCTTCCTCGATAGGATCGGTCCACCCACACCGGCGAGGGCGGCGTCCATGAACATCACGAACATTCAGCAGTTCGACAAGGTCAGTCTGCGCGAGCGGATCTCGCGTGCGCTGCGCGCCGCCATCGTCTCCGGTGAGCTCGAGCCCGGCGTCGTCTACTCGGCGCCCGCGCTCGGCGCGCGTTTCGGCGTGTCGGCCACGCCCGTGCGTGAGGCGATGCTGGATCTCGTGCGCGAGAACCTCGTGACGACCGTCCCCAACAAGGGTTTCCGGGTGACGACGATCGAGGAGTCGGACCTCGACGAGATCACCGAGCTGCGGATGCTCGTCGAGCCGCCGTTAGCCGCTCGGGTGACTCCGCTGATCCCGGCCGAGGACCTGCCGATGCTGCGGGAGATGGCGGAGGCGATCGTCCAGGGAGCCCTGGCGGGCGACCTGGTGGCCTACACCGAGTCCGACCGCGCCTTCCACCTGCGGCTGCTCGAGTACGCCGGGAACCGCCGGGTGACCGCGCTCATCTCCGACCTGCGGGCGCACACCCGGCTGTACGGCCTGGCGTCGCTGCACGAGAGCGGCGAACTGGAGGTGTCGGCTCGTGAGCATCACACGATCCTCGACGCGATCGCGGCGGGCGACGCCCGGGAAGTGCAGGAACTGATGTCCGCTCACATCAGTCAGACGAGAGGGCGCTGGGCCCGCCCCGCGGGGTCCACGACGGACCGCTGAACCGCGGCGGGCGCACGGCCCCGCCACGGCGCGGTGACCGGCCGCCGGCCGCTGTCGGACGGGGCCGGAGCGTTCCTGCGCACCCAAGCCGGGGGGCACGGCCGAAGCGGCGTGTCCGGCTCCGTCCCGCACGTCGCGGCGTCATCCTGACCGCGCCGTCCGGGCCGCCCCGGCCGCCACTGGGCCGTCCCCGTCCGGGGGCGGCCCCGAAGTCCCCCGTGCGCCGCGTTACCCCTGTGTTGCGCGGGACCCGTACACAGCCGGTTTCCTGTTACAGGGGGAAGAAATACCGCTCCGCCCCCTTGTATCAGTGCAATGTCACATCTTAATGTCCAGCCAGGCCGCCGGACATGACGAGCCTGACCGCGAGACAGGGGTTACACGTGAACCGGCTCCGCAGACTTCGTGAGGCGCTCCGTTCGGCTCACCGGACCGCCCCGGAAGTCGCCGCCGGCGCGATGGCGGGCGCTCCGTTCACCGTGCTTCCCCTCCTCGCGCCCTGGCCGCGGCCCCGCTCTCCTCACCGTCCATGCTCGTGCGCGGCAGCGCCGCGAAAGGAACGAGAACGTGATTCGCACGATGCTGACGCTCCGGGTAGATCCCACCAGGACCAGTGAGGTCCTGGCCTACTACCGCGAGTACGACGTGCTGCAGTACTCGCTCGACCATTCCGCCGCCCTGGCCTCGGAGATCTCCGTCGCCGCCGACGGCTCCGGCGAGATCCTCGTGACCGCGCTGTGGCCGGATGCACAGGCCTACCAGGGCTGGATCGACAACCCCTGGCGCGACAGCTCCAACGAGCGGCTCCGGGAACTGCTGCGGGACGCCGAGGTCGGCACGGGACGCGTTTTCGAGGTCGACCACGAGGTCCGCAAGCCCTGACGCGCGGTCTTCGGCCGCCCCCGGCCGGGCGCGGGGTCCCGTGCCCGCCCCTTGTCATCACACCGTAGGTGCCGTGCGAAGACCGCACCCCTGACCAGGAGATATCCCATGAAACGCTCGACGAAGACCACAGGGCGCGGACTCGCGGCGGCAGCCGCGGCAGTCGCCGGCTCCGTCGTCCTGACCGCCTGCGGCGGTGGCGCCGGCACCGGGGCGGACGGCAAGGACTCCTACTCCGTCGCCGTGCTCCTGTCCTCCAGCCAGAACGGCTACAACCAGGCCGTCGCCCAGGGCGTGCGGAACGCGGTGAAAGAACTCGGCGCCGCCGTCGAGGTGAGTGTCCTGGACGGCGGCTTCGACTCCGACACCCAGCTGTCCCAGCTGGAGACCGCGGGCTCGGGCACCAAGTACGACGGCGTGATCGTCGTCCCCAACGACGGAGTGTCGCTGGCCGCCGGCTTCCCGCTGGCCAACAGCATCCCCGTCGCCACCGTGCTCAACCCCGTCGGCCCGGACATCTCGGAGATGAAGCCGCAGGTCGAGGGCGTGGTCAGCACCGTCGCGGTCGACCCGGCGGAGGCCGCCGAGAAGCAGGCCGACGGCGTCGTGACGTACTGCGAGGACATCGACCCCTGCAATGTCGCCCTGCTCGTCGGCAACCTCAAGACGACGCTGGACGTCACGCGCGAGAAGGCGTACAAGAGCGTCCTCGGCGCCCACTCGAACATCAAGGTCGTCGCCACCGCCGAGGGCCAGTACGACCCCGACACCTCCGCCACGGCGATCTCGAACGTGCTGCAGGCCCACCCCGACGTCGACGCGATCCTCTCCAACGCCGACCAGCAGACCAAGGGCGCGCAGATCGCGCTGGAGGACGCCGGCATCGACCCCGCCGAGGTCTACCTCACCGGCGGCGGCGGTACGACGTACGCGGTCGACAACGTCCGCGACGGCACCTGGCAGGCCGACTACCTCAACTTCCCGGTCAGCATGGGGGAGGCGGCGATGAAGCAGCTGCACGCCAAGCTCACCGGCGGCGAGGCCGAGGAGTGGGTGGACGCCGACCAGGTCGGCGCGGTCGACGCCTACGCCGACAAGGAGACCCTCACCCAGGCGCCCGACTTCAAGGGCGAGTGGGCCGGCTGAGTCCCGTCCCGGATCGGAGCCCAGTGACCATGGAAAACACCACTGCCCCTGTCGTCAGCCTGCGGGGCGTCTCCAAGCGCTTCGGCGGCACCCAGGCACTCGCCGGCGTCGACCTCGACCTGTACGCGGGCGAGGTGCACTCGCTGGTGGGCGAGAACGGCGCCGGAAAGTCCACACTCGGAAAGATCGTCGCCGGCGTCTACTCACCCGACCTGGGCGAGCTGACCATCGACGGGAAGCCCGTCGGACGCTGGGACCCGGTCCGCGCCCAGCGGGCCGGCGTGGTGATGATCGCCCAGGAGCTGGCGCTCGTCCCGCAGCTCACCGTCGAGCAGAACGTCTTCCTCGGCATGGAGGGCGCCAGGGGCGGCATCCTGCGCCGCGATCTGACCTCGCGGTTCCACAAGCTCCAGCAGGACGCCGACTTCGAGCTCGACCCCAAGGCCCGGGTGGGCGACCTGCGCATCGCCGACCAGCAGAAGGTCGAGATCCTGCGGGCGCTGGCCCGCGACGCCCGGGTCGTCGTGATGGACGAGCCGACCTCGTCGCTGACCGGGCACGAGATCAACCAGTTGCACCGGCTCATCGGCAAGCTGTGCGAGCAGGGCCGCAGCGTCGTCTACGTCTCGCACTTCCTCGACTCCGTGCTCGAGGTCTCCCACCGCATCACCATCATGCGCGACGGCGTACGGGTGCGGACCAGGGCCGCCGGCGAGGAGACCAAGCAGAGCATGGTCCAGGGGATGCTCGGCCGCGAGCTGGCGGTCACCTTCCCGCCCCGGCTGCCCCCGGTCGAGGAGAGCGTCGAGCCGCTGCTGGAACTGCGCGGTGTGCGCACCGCCGCGGGTGTCGAGCACGCCGATCTCGTCGTGCGGCCCGGAGAGATCGTCGGGCTGCTCGGTCTCGTCGGCTCCGGCCGCAGCGAGATCGCCCGGGCCGCGGCCGGCATCGACCGGATCACTGAAGGAACGATTCGCTTCGGCGGTCGCGACCGGACCGCCTGGAACACCAGGGCCGCGATCGCCGCCGGCGTGGCCATGATCCCCGAGGACCGGCACGCCCAGGGACTGGTCCTGGAGCGCAGCGTGCGCGAGAACATCGCGCTCGCCTTCCTCGGCCGCCTCTCGCGCTTCGGCGTCCTCTCCCGCCGTCAGGAACGGGCGCGCGCCACCGAGCTGGCGACGCGGCTGGACATGCGGCCCCCGCGGATCGACCTGCCCGTCGGCGGACTGTCCGGCGGCAACCAGCAGAAGGCACTGCTCGGCAAGTGGCTGCTGGGCGACCCCGCCCTCGTGATCTTCGACGAGCCCACCCGCGGTGTGGACATCGGCGCGAAGGCCACCATCTACGAATTGATCGTCGAGCTCGCCGCCCGCGGCGTCGGCGTGCTGCTCATCTCCTCCGAACACGAGGAGGTGCTGGCGCTCGCCACGCGCGCCTGCCTCGTCGACCGCGGCACCACCGCCGACGTGGTCGACCCCTCGGAACTGGGGGTCGAGGAGCTGCTGGCCCGCCTCTTCGCCGTCGACCAGGAAATCGGAGCAACCGCATGACCAGCACCACCGCCGCCGCCCCTCGCGAGCGCCGCGTCACCGCCGCCGGCGCCCTCGACATCGTCCGCGACTACGCGGTCCTCATCCTGCTGGCCGCCCTGATCGTCGTCCTCGCCGTGTCGTCGCCGTCGTTCCTCACCTCGACGAACCTGCTGAACATCGTCAACCAGAACGCGCCGCTGGCGATCGTCGCCGTGGCCGGCACCTTCGTGATCATCTCCGGCTCCTTCGACCTCTCCACGGCGGCGATGTACGCCGTCGGCAGCGTCGCCGCCGCGTGGGTCACCACGCACACCGGGAACGTCACGATCGGCCTGCTCACCGCACCGGTCCTGGGACTGGCCCTCGGTGCCTTCAACGGCCTGGCGGTGACGAGACTGCGGGTGCACTCCTTCCTCGCGACACTCGCCTCCAGTCTGATCTTCGCGGCCATCGCGGTCCTCATCACCGGCGGCTTTCTGATCAGCGTGACCACGCCCGGGTTCTCCGAACTCGGCCGCGGGCGGATCGGTGACGTCTTCTACTCGGTCATCATTCTGGCCGTCTTCGCGGCGGTCATGTGGTTCGTCCTCAACGGCACCACCTTCGGCCGGCACGTTTTCGCCGTGGGCGGCAACCAGGAGGCGGCCAAGCTCTCCGGCGTCTCGGTCGACCGGATCAAGGTCACCGTCTTCGCCCTGAGCGGTCTGGCGGCCGGTATCGCCGCGGCGATCGGCGTGTCGCGCATCGGCGCCGGCCAGCCGCAGGCGGGCGCCGGCATGGAGTTCAGCGCCATCGCCGCCATCATCCTCGGCGGCACCAGCATCCACGGCGGAATCGGCGCGGTGTGGCGCTCCGTGGCCGGTGTCTTCCTCATCGCCCTCATCGGCAACGGCTTCGACATCCTCGGCTGGAACCCGCAGCTCAAGGACCTCGTCACCGGTGTCATCATCCTCGCCGCCGTCGCGCTCGCCGCGTCCGACGGCCGCCGCCGCTGAGCGCGGCGCGGCACCCTCCCCGTCCCGGAAAGGGCTGAGTACCAGTCATGTCAGAAAGCATTCGGGTGGCCATCGACGTAGGCGGCACCTTCACCGACGTGGTGAAGCTGGTGCCGGCCACGGGAGAACTGCGGTTCGAGAAGGTCGCCACCACCCCGTCAGCACCCACCGAAGGCGTCCTCGCGGCGTTCTCCAAGGCCGAGGCGCCCTTCGCCGACATCGCGATGTTCAACCACGGCACCACGCTCGGCCTCAACGCGCTGCTGACCCGCACCGGCGCCCGCATCGCCATCGTCTCCACCCAGGGCTTCCGCGACGTGTACCTGCTGGGCCGCACCGACCGGCGCGCCATGTACGACATCCGCTACCGCAAGCCGCGGGCGCTGGTCGAGCGCGCCGACACCTTCGAGGTGCGGGAACGCTCCTACTTCGACGGCTCCGTCGCCACCCCTCTGGACGAGGACGACGCCCGCCGGGTGGCACGGCGGATCGCCGACGGCGGCTACGAAGCGGTCGCCGTCGCCTTCCTGCACGCCTACGCCAACCCCGCGCACGAGCAGCGCATGCGCGACATCCTCAACGAGGTCGCGCCGGGTGTCGACGTCACGCTCTCGCACGAACTCTCGCGTGAGTACCGCGAGTACGAGCGGACCTCCACGGCGGTCCTGGACGCCTACATCAAGCCGATCGTGCGGGGCTACCTCGAAGAGCTCGAAGGCTCCCTGGCGCAGCGCGGCTTCGGCGGCCGGTTCCTGATGTCCCGCTCCGGCGGCGGCGCCATGACCGTGACGGCGGCCAGGGAACAGCCGGTCAACCTGATCCTGTCCGGACCGGCCGGCGGCGTCATCGGTGCGGCGGCCTTCTCCCGCCTGATCGGGCGGCCGGACCTGATCACGATCGACATGGGCGGCACCAGCCTGGACGCGTCGCTCGTCCTCGACCACCAGCCGCTGCGCTACCAGGGCGCCGAGTTCGAGGGACTGCCGATCACCGCGCCGTCGCTCAACATCCAGACCATCGGCGCGGGCGGCGGCTCCCTCGCCCACGTCGACGCCGGCGGCGCCCTGCAGGTCGGCCCGCAGAGCGCCGGCGCCCAGCCGGGACCGGCGTCGTACGGCCGCGGCGGCACCGAACCGACGTTCACCGACGCGGCCCTCGCCGTGGGCTACCTCGGCTCCGACACCCCGCTCGGCGGAAGCCTCGTGCTGGACGAGGACAAGGCCCTGCGGGCCCTGGCCGACGTGGCCGGACCGCTCGGCCTGAGCGAACGCGCCCTGGCGCGCGGCGTCCTGCGCATCTCGACGACGAAGATCACCGGAGCGGTCCGCGGCATCACCGTCGAACTCGGGCTGGACCCCAAGGAGTTCGCGCTGCTCAGCTTCGGCGGTGGCGGCGGCCTGGTCGCCGTCGACGTCGCCCGCGAACTCGGCGTCCCGACCGTGATCGTCCCACCGGGCCAGGGCGCGTTCTCCGCGCTCGGCATGCTGATGGCCGACGTGCAGCACGACTTCGCCCGCACCAGCATCCTGCCGCTGGAGACGCTGCGGCACGCCGAACTCGAAGAGATCTTCGGCGACATGGAGGCCGACGCGGTCAAGGTGCTGGACGACGAGGGGTTCGGCGCCGACGCCCGGCAGCTCACCCGCAGCTTCGACGTGCGCTACCGGGGCCAGGAGCACTCGGTCTCGGTCGCCTACCCGGGCGACGTCGAGGACCTGGCGGCCAGCCTCCTCACCGAGTTCGAGGAGCTGCACCGCCGCCAGTACGGCCACACCATGACCGACCCGGTCGAGATCACCACCCTGCGCCTGCGGGCCGTCGGACTGGTCGAGAAGCCCGACTTCCCGACCCTGCCACGGCGCGCGGCGGGACAGGGCCCGACCCGGCTCGGCGACCGGTCCGTCCACGTCGACGACCGCACCACCGAGGTGTACGGCCTCTACGCACGGGAGCAGCTGAGGGCCGGCGACCGGGTCGAGGGCCCCGCGGTGATCACGGAGCACACCGCCACGACCGTGATGCACGCCGGCGACGTGCTGACCGTCGGCGACTTCGGTGAACTCGTCATCGACCTGGCCGCCGACGCGGCGGCCGCGAGCCAGGCCCACGGGCAGGAGAACCACGCATGATCGACAGCATCACCACCGAGGTCATCCGGCACGGCCTGCTGGCGGCGGCCGAGGAGGTCGCCCGCAACCTGTGCCGGACGGCGTACAACACCGTCGTCTACGAGATTCACGACTACGGCATCGGCATCCACGACGCGAGCGGCGACGTGGTCGCCGACGCCCCCGGCATCGCCATCTTCACCCGCGGCAACGACGCCGGCATCAAGAAGGCCGTCGAGTTCCTGGGCGCCGAGGCGATGGGGGAGGGCGACGTGTTCCTCCTGAACTACCCCTACTGGTCGAGCGCCCACACCCTCGACACCCTCGTCTTCGCCCCGATCCACGCCGCGAACGGGCAGCTGATCGGCTACAGCTCCTGCCGCATCCACGTCCTGGACCTCATGCAGAAGGACCCGGGCTACGTCCTGGACTCCACCGACATGTACCAGGAGGGCATCTTCTTCCCGGGCACCCGCCTGTACCGGGCCGGCGAGCAGTGCGACGACATCTTCAACATCATCCGCTTCAACAGCCGCGAGCCGGAACGCACCATCGGCGACCTCCAGGCCCAGGTCTCCGCCTGCCACGCCGGTGTCCAGCGCACCCGCGAACTCGCCGACAAGTACGGCGCCGACACGCTCGTCGAGGCGATGCGCACGATCAACGAGCACGGTGAGAAGCTTGCCCGGCTCGCGCTCAGGGAACTGCCCAAGGGCACCTGGCAGGCCAGCGACTTCGTCGACAGCGACGGCGTGGAGAAGGACAAGCCGGTCAAGATGGACGCCAAGGTGACCATCACCGACGACGAGTTCATCGTCGACTGGTCCGACAGCGCCTACGGCGTCAAGGGCCCGATCAACCTGCCGTACGGCGAGACCGAGGCGCTGTGCAGTCTCGTCTTCAAGTCGCTGACCACACCCGACACCCCCGTGGTGGCGGGCAACTTCGCCCCGCTGCGGGTCATCACCCGCGAGGGCAGCGTGATGCACGCCGTGCCCCCGATGCCGACCTTCACCCTGTGGACCGGCCTGTTGGCGGGGGAGGTCGTCCTCAAGGCCCTCGCCCAGGGGATGCCCGACGTCATCCCGGCCTCCTCGGGCGGCGACGTGAACTCGATGATGGGTCTCGGCGTCAACCCCCGCAACGGCGAGCACTGGCACGAGGCCACCAACGAGGCCGTCGGCTTCGGCGGCCACGCCGGCGGCGACGGCGAGGACGGCATCATGCACTTCTCCGAGCCGGGCTGCCGCAACAACCCGGTCGAGGTGCTGGAGACCAAGTCCCCCATGATCATCGAGCACTACGGCTACCGGCCCGACAGCGCCGGCCCGGGCAAGCACCGCGGCGGCGTGGGTGTCACGCGGGCGTACCGGTTCACCTCCCCGTCGGTCGGCATCGGCCTGGTCTACAAGACCCTCTCCCCGCCGTGGCCGATCGCCGGCGGCAGGCCCGGCGTGCCCAACGGCATGACGATCAACCCCGGCACGCCCGCCGAGCGCAACGCCTCCGGCGAGTACAGCCACCTCGAACCCGGCGACCTGCTCGTCAACGCCACCGGCGGTGGCGGCGGCTGGGGCGACCCGTTCGAACGCGACCCGGCCGCGGTCGCCCACGACGTGCGCAACGGCTTCGTCTCGGCCGAGAGGGCGGCCGAGGACTACGGCGTCGTCATCGACCCCGCCACGGGCACGGTCGACGAGCCCGCGACCGCGGCCCGGCGGGCGGTCGTCCGCGCGTGAACGGCAACGACCTGGTCATCCGCAACGCACTCCTCTTCGACGGCACCCGCGAGGACCTCACCGAGGGATCGGTCCGCGTCGTCGACGGAGTCATCCGCGAGGTCGGCGACGTCGCCCCGGCCGAGGTGCGCACCATCGACGCCCGCGGCGCGGTCGTCACCCCCGGCCTGCTCGACGCGCACTTCCACGCCTACGCGATCGCCCTCGACTCCGCACCGATCGAGCGGGCCCCGCTCAGCTACGTCGCGCTCAAGGCACAGCACCGGCTGCGCGACGCACTGCACCGGGGGTTCACGACCGTCCGCGACCCGGCCGGCGGGGACGCCGGCCTGGGCCGGGCGATCGAGGAGCGCGTCATCGAGGCACCGCGCTACCTCTACACCGGCGCGGCCCTCAGCCAGACCGGCGGACACGGCGACCACCGGGGCCGCGGCGACGACTCGGCCTGCCACGACGGCTGCACGGTCGAGGTCGTCGACGGCGTCGAGGCACTGCGGGCCGCGGTCCGCGAACGGTTCCGCCACGGCGCCCACGCCATCAAGATCATGACGTCCGGCGGGGTGGTGTCACCGGTCGACCCCATCGCCGTCCCGCAGTACTCCGCCGAGGAGGTGCGGGCGGTCAGCGACGAGGCCGACCGCCGCGGCAGCTACGTCGCGGCCCACGCCTACTCGCCGGCCGCGATCGCGCACTCCGTGCGCAACGGGGTGCGCTCCATCGAGCACGGCAACCTGCTCGACGAGCCGACCGCCCGGCTGATGGCCGAGCACGGGGCCGTACTGGTGCCCACCCTCGGCGCGTACGACGCGATGGACCGGCTCGGCGCCGCGCTCGGCCTCTCCGAGGTCGCCCAGCGCAAGAACCGGGAGGTGCTGGAGGCGGGCGGTGACGCCGTCCGCCACGCGCTGGCGGCCGGCGTCACCGTCGGCTTCGGCTCGGACAACATGGGCGACCTCGTCTCCGAGCAGCTGGTCGGCATCCGTCTGATGGCCCAGGCGGTCGGGCCGCTCCAGGCGCTGCGCGCGGTCACGACCGGCAACGCCGCGGTCCTGCGCCGCGACGACCTCGGGCGGATCGCCGTCGGCGCGGCCGGTGACCTCGTCGTCTGGTCGGGCAACCCGTTCGACGACATCGACGTCATCGCCGACGGCGAGCGCCCCCGGACCGTCGTCTCCGGCGGATCCGTCGTGACGGAGGCGGGCCGGTGACGGCACCACGCGTCGCGGTGGTCGGCGCCGGCTCCCTGGCCCGCGCCCTGCTGGCCGGCTGGGCCGCCGCCGGAACCGCGTTCGCCTCGGTGACCACGGTGAACCGGACGGCGGCCGGCGCCGCGCGGACCGCCGCAAGCCGCCTTCCGCACGGCACCGTCACCACGTCCCTGGAGAGCGACCCGGAGGCGCTGAAGGCGGCGGCCGGGGACGCCGACATCGTCGTCGTGGCGGTCAAGCCCCACCTCGTCCGTGACGTCCTGCCCGGCGTCGCGGCGGCGGCCCGGCCGGGCACCGTGGTGCTGTCGGTCGCCGCGGGCGTCCGCGCTGCGACGTTCAGGGAAAGGCTCCCCGCGGACGTGCACGTCCTGCGCGCGATGCCCAACACGCCGAGCGCCGTCCGGCAGGGCGTGATCGGGCTGGTGCCCGACGCGCGGGTGCCGGCCGGGCGGTACGACGCCGTCAGGGCGCTCCTCGCCGGCCTGGGCCAGGTCATCGAGGTCGACGAGGACCAGCTCGACGCTGTCGTCGCCGTCACCGGATCGGGGCCGGCGTACGTCTTCCTGCTCGTCGAGAAACTCCGGGACGCCGCCGTCGCCCAGGGCTTCGGCGCCGGCACCGCCGCGGCGCTCGCGCGCCAGGTCTTCCGCGGGGCGGTCGAGCTGATGGAGGCCACCGGCACGGACCCGGCCGAGCTGCGGCGCCAGGTGACAAGCCCGAACGGCACCACCGCCCGCGCCGTCGCGGTGTTCGAGGAGGGCGGCCTCGGCACACTGTTCGACGACGCCGTCCGGGCCTGCCGCCGGCGGGCGCGGGAGCTGGCCTCATGACAGGGACAGCCGCCGCCGACGCGCGCTGCCTGGCCGTCCTGGAGGGCGACCCGCTCCTCCAGGACCCGGCGACCCGGGCCCTGAGCACCGTCGGCCGGTTCGCGGGACGGGCCGGCGAGGTGCTGCTGGCCCCGGGCGAGCCGCCCGTCCTCCTGGTCGGATGCGGCCCGGCCGGCCGGCTCACCCCGGAGACCGTCCGGGAGTGCTTCGGCGCCGCCGGCCGCCGCCTCGGCCACCTCGGGGCGGTCACGGTCGACCACAGTGCGCTGCTGCGCTCCCCGCTCGCCGAGGACACCCTGGCCCGCGCCGTCGCGCTCGGCCTGCGCCTGGGGGAGTACCGGTTCGACACCCACCTCTCGGGCGGACGCCGGCCGGCCACCACCTGGCTGTCCGGCACCGGCCGCGAGGCGTGGGCGGGCGGCCTCGACCTCGCCGACCGGGTGTGCCGGGCCCGGGACGCGGTCAACGAGCCGGGCAACGTGCTGACCCCTGCCGCCCTCGCCCGGCTCTGCGCCCAGACCGGCACCGCCGCCGGTCTCGAGGTCCACGTCCGCGACGAGGCATGGCTCCAGGAGCACGGAGCGGGCGGAATCCTCGCCATCGGCCGCAGTTCGGCGCACCGCCCGCTGATGGCCGAGATCGTGCACACCGGCGCCGGGACGCCGCGGCCCGACCTGTGCCTGGTCGGCAAGGGCGTCACCTTCGACACCGGCGGCCTCTCGCTCAAGGGCGCGGACGCGATGGTGACGATGCAGCACGACATGGCGTCCGTCGCCGCGATCCTGCACGCGATGACCCTGCTCCCGGCCGTCGCACCGGACCTGCACGTGCGGGCGTTCTGCCCGCTGGTCGAGAACATGATCGGGCCGGGGGCGGCCCGGCCGGGCGACATCGTCACGAGCCGCAACGGCATGACCGTCGAAATCCTCAACTCCGACTTCGAGGGCCGTGTCATCCTCGCCGACGCCCTCGCCTTCGCCTGCGAACACCGGCCGAAGGCCCTGGTGGACATCGCCACCCTCACCTACGGCGCGATCGCCGCACTCGGTCCCCGGATGGCGGCGCTCTTCGGCGACGACGCGACCAGCGAGCTGGTGGAACGCGCGTCGCACGCCTCGGGCGAGCCGGTCTGGCGGCTGCCGCTCCAGGAGTACCTCGCCGAGACCGTACGGTCCCGCGCCGCCGACGTGCGCAACTTCCCCGGGCTGCCGGAAGCCCGCGCGACGACCGCCGCGCTGTTCCTCCGGGAGTTCGTCGATCCGGAGGTCCCGTGGGCGCATGTGGACATCGCGGGCCCGGCCTGGTCGGCCGAGGCCCACGGCGCCACACCGCGGGGCGGCACCGGATACGGCGTCCAGCTCCTCGTGGAGCTGTTCCGGACGCTGGACTCCTCACCCCTCCCGTGAGGAGGCCCCGGTCGACGCGGCCGGAGCTCGTCCAGCCGCCGTCGGCAGGTGACGCCGCGGACGGCACCCCGCGGCAGCGGGGGCGCGCAGCAATGCCCCGGCCCTCAGCGCAGCGGTTCGGCGATCTGCCGGGCCGCATCGCGAGCCGGGCGACCGACGCCGATCAGGGTGGCCGAGGCGGGGCCGGTCCAGTCGCCGTAGCCGAGCAGGCGCAGGCGCGGCTCCCGCACGGCGCGCGTGCCCTCAGCCGGGATGTGGCCGCGTGCCTGGCGCAGGCCGAGCGGGATCAGATGCGACAGCGCGGGACGGAATCCGGTGCACCAGACGACCGCGTCCGCCTCGGCGCATGAGCCGTCGGCCCATTGGGCGCCGGCCTCAGTGAGCTTGGTGAACATCGGCCTCGGCCGCAGGGGACCGGCCTCCCGAGCCGCGCGAACGGGCGGTACGGCCACGATGTCGCCGAGCGAAGCCGCCCCGCCGGTGTCGTCACGGCCGGCGTCGAGGGCGCGGCGGCGGGCGGTGGCGACGTCGAACAGTGCGCGGCCGTCGATGTCGTCGGGCGGGAACCGTGGTGGGCGTCGGGTCGCCCAGGTGACGTCGACACGGCTGTCCAGGGCCAGGTCAGCGGCGATCTGTGCGCCGGAGTCGCCGCCGCAGGCCACGATGACGCGCTGGCCGGCGAAGCCGGCCGGACGGCGGTGGTTCACGGTGTGAGCTGCCGTCCGGTGAACACGGACCGGCCGGGGACGGTGGGAAGAAAGGGCCGTGACCGGCTGCCGGTGGCGCTGATGACCGCGCGGGCCCGTCAGGTGCCGGAGTCGGCTTCGACCAGGAGCCGGCTTGCGTCGCGGTGTACGGCGTCCACGCGGGTGCCGTGCTGGACGGGCAGGGCGTAGCGCTTTTCGTAGTCGGTGAGGTAGTCGGCCACGTGCCCGGCGTCCGGGACCGCACCTTCCGCGAGGACGACTCAAAGATCCATATCGGCCGGCTCCCGCGCGTCACGGCCGGTCTGCGCGATCTCGCCACCGGCATCCACCGCCAGGACGGCCACACCAGCATCGCCGTCGAGCTACGTCACGCCGCCCGCGACTGCCACCGCCCTCTGACCGCCCCCGGCCTCGCCGGAAGAACCCGGACAGAACTGATCGTGCAACGGACCCTGCCGCACCTGTAGGTGCCGGTTTTCGTGTGCGGTGTGTGGGGTTCAGGCGGCGAAGCCGATGTTGGTGACGTATTCGTACTGGCCCCACTGCGAGCCGAGGTCGACGATCTGCTCGATCCAGGCGTTGTCCAGGGCCTGGTCGTCGCCGGTGGACCAGGCGTCGATGATGGCCTCCCAGTGGCGGATGTTGAGGGTGCGGAATGCCACGACCCGCTGGTGGGAAGGGTGCACGCCGGACTGGTTGAGCGGGTGGATCTCGACGCGGGTACCGCGGCCGGCGCGGCCCAGGCGGGTCAGGAGGTAGCGGGCGACGTTGTGGCGGCGGACCGTGCGGTAGGAGGCCTCGATCCGGGTGAGGTTCTGCCTGGTGGGGTTACGGGTGCCGGCCAGCCATGCCTTCAGGGTGCGGTCGGTGACGGTCAGGCCCGCGTCGTGGGCGGCGGCGCGGGCGCGGGGGGTGCGGGTGAGGTAGTGCAGACGGGCCATGAGGCCGCGCCGGGTGGTGACGGGAGAAGCGATGAAGTCGGCGAGGGCGTCGAGCTGGCGGGCGACCGCCTTGTGGCCCTTGAGGCCTTGGGCGCCGTACTTGCCGAAATCGATGGTGCGCTCGGGCACGTGAACTCCCCTGCCCTGTCAGTTCTCGTCGGTGTATGAGGCGGCGGCCGGGCCGGTGGGTGCGGTGCCGACGGAGTAGACGTCCTTGACCTTCACTTCGGAAACCCCGCGGCCTTCCGGGAAGACACGCCGCCAGTCGCCGACGACGTGGAGTTCGTCGGTGCCCATCACACGCACGACCGTCAGGCCGGCGTCGTGCGCCTTGAGGGCTTTGGTCCAGAGGTTGGCGAAGGCCTGCGAGCGGATGAGGTGCATCCAGTCCGGGCGGTACAGCTCCCGGTTGTAGTTCGACTCTCCCATGGTGGAGACGAATTTCGAGTACATCGCCTTCACGTATTCCAGCATCACCTCGTCCCCGCCGGCGATCGCGGTGTCACGGGCGTCCTTGAGCGCGATCCGGAACTTCTCCAGCAGGTTCTCCGTCGCACCCGAGGTGAACGACTCGTGGATCTCGGGGGGTTCGCACAGGGCGTATTTCGGGCCAGACAGGCGCAGCAGCAGGCGCAGGGTCGGCTCGGTCACCCACAGGGGGCCGGGTTCGTCGCGGTTGCCGATCGGGTTGGGCAGATAGGCGCCGTGCTCCCATGCGGGCGGGGTGATCAGGTGGACCCCGGCCCGGCGCCGGTCGTGCCCGCCACCGGTGGAGTGCTCCAGTTGCCCGAGCGGCAGGTGCGTCTTGAGCGCGCTGAGGTAGGCACCGTTGATGTCCAGGGCCGTCACCTCGTGCCGGCCTGCGGGCAGTTCGGAGCGGGTCCACTTGGGGCGGGCCTCCCAGATCTGGTCGGCACCACGGGCAGACTGCTTGCGCAGGATGTCCGGGATCCAGGGGTGGGCGACGATGGCATAGCGGCCGCCCCTGCGGGTCTCGTCCAGCAGAGCCATCGCATCCGGGATCGCCCGCTTGACCAGGGCTGCGGTCGCCGCCTCCACATCACCCTCATGTGCCTCGAGCGCCTCGGCCACGGCCGCCGCGATCGGATCGGACGACGGGTCGGTGGCGGACGCGGCCCGCACACGCCGGCCTGCGGGCACGGTCGTCACCGTCTTCGCGGTGCGGCCCTGAGGCCGCTTGGCAGGGGCGGCGGGTGCGGGGGCTGTCGTCGCGCACTGGGCAGGGTCGAGGTGCTGGGGGAAGCCGGCGACCTGGTGGCCTGCGGGCTGCCCGCACAGGACACACGGTGCGGGGGCGGCCAGGGCTTCGACGTCGTCCATGCCGTCGCCTGCGGCCAGGCCGCCGCCGGGTGCCGGGGGCGTTGTGTTCTCGTCCGGTGGGGGCGGGGGCGAGGTGGCTTCGTCTGCGGGCGGTGGGGCGGGGGGTGCGAGTTTCGCGGCCAGGCCGTCCAGGAGGTAGGCGTACTTCGTCCTGAGCTCCCCGGAGGGGTCCCGGCCTGTCTCCCACCCGGTGACCGTGGACGGACTCACCCCGAGTGCCCGGGCCACCTGGGCCTTCGGCAGGCCGGCCCGCTCACGCAGGTCACGGCGCACCTGTGCCTCGGGCAGCGCGGGCTGCGGGCTGAGGGAGGCGAGCAGCGAGTCGATCGCGTCGAAGTCGCTCATCGGTCCGCCGCTTTCAGATGTAGGTGACGGGGTTACGGGACCGGTGCGGGCATGGGGTGGGGCGGCCCACCCGCGCATCACCGAGCAGCAGGTCGCCCTCGAGGGCGTAGCGGTCACCGTGTTTGGAGATCCCGGTGATCCTCGCGACGGCGAGCACCGTGCCGTCGGTATTGATGATCTGCACCTCCTCCTGGGACAGGGCCCGGCCGGCGTTGAACTTCCAGATACCGCGCCCCGCCTGCCAGGCTTCGCTTTCGGACATCCCGGGACGCCATCCGACCGTGGTGCGTCCCAGACCGTCGCCGGTGCCGGCGGGCTGTTCGGCCCCTAGTTGGATCTGCAGCACCCCGTCCGCCTTCCCTGGAAGAAGACTATGGAACTTGTTGCGAGGTTACCGGCATCCCAGCATACTTCGCAACAAGTTCAACAGTGAGCCCCCCGCTCGGCGGACGGACGCGTCCACCACCTGGCCAACCAGGGAAGACACATGGTCAAGGCCTACGGGCGAGGTACTGCGCGGCGTCCGCGAGGGCACCTGCGCCTCGTGCGGCGCGCCCCGCGCCGAGCTGCTCCGTCTGCGGTTCACCCCCGACGCGGACATCCGCCGCTGCGGCGAACGCGGCGGCGAGACCCCGCTGGAGATCCTCGTCTCCGCCCCGCCGAACGGGGTCACCCACCCCGACGCCGACTGACCGGCCTGGCGGGGGACCCCGTGAACGGGGTCGGGTGTGACCTGCGGGCGGTGGAGGCAGGGCTGACGTCGCCGTCCAGCCCGGGGGCGGTGGAGGGGCAGGTGAACCGGATCACGCTCAAACGGCAGATGCCCGGCCGCGCGGGCTTGGCCCTGCTCCGCAAGCGCGTCCTCCTGGCCGGGTGACCGTACGGCGGCCGGGGCGGGCCCGTGACCGCCCGTCAGCGCTGCACGGAAAGTGATCCAGAACCCGGACGCTGCCCCTCTGGCGGTGTATCGAATCCGACCCGCTTGGTGATCTTCGTCTGACTCCGGCCTTGCTGGTCAAGGCCGGGAGGAAGAGGCGGTCCTTGTGGAGGACTGGGCAGAGATCCGCCGGTCGCGCCGGAGCAGATGACCATCCGGGCGGTCGCGCGACATCTGGGCAACTCGAGGAACACGGTGAAGCGGGTACTGGCGCATGACCGACCGCCGAAGTACGAGAGGCCGGCCAAGGGCTCGGTGGCGGACGCGGTCGAGGTGCAGATCCGCGAGCTTCTGCGGAAGACCCCGACGATGCCGGCCACGGTGATCGCCGAGCGGATCGGCTGGAACCGCGGGATGACGGTTCTCGAGGAGCGGGTCCGCGAGCTCCGCCCGGTGCCGCCGACATCTTCGGCGTCTCCGGACGCGTCATCCTCGAAGCACTCATCGCGGGCGAGCGCGGCCCGAGGCCTTCGCGGACCCGGCCCGCGGCACCATCAGGGCCAGCCACACCGCCCTGGCCCAGGCCCTGACCGGCCGCTTCGAGGACCACCTCGCACTCTTCGAGTACATCGACGGGTTCTGCAACAGCCGGCGCATCCAGAAACGCCTCGGCTGCCTCAGCCCCGTCGAGTTCGAAGAGCAACACCACGCCGGACAGGCAGCGACCGAACGAGCGAACCCGAAACCCCGCCATCCCGCTCTGACCAGCTGATCACCCCCTCCCGAGAAGCGGGGGAATGTCACGCCCGCACCGCCGCAACCTCCACATCAGCGATCGCCTGCCCCGGTTCCTGGAGCACTGTCCTGAACTCAGGCGGACTCACGATCTGGCCCGCCGGTTCGCCGCCATGCTCGACGACCACGACGCGACACCCCTTCCGGACTGGCTGGACGACCTCGCAGGCAGGGGTCTGGCCCCTCCTGCCGGCCTCGCCGGAGCCCTTCGTGAAGACCGGCATGCCGTCGCGCAGGGAATCGGCACCCCCTGCAACTCCGGCGTCAATGGAGACCGTGTCACCGACGTCAAGCTGCAAAAACGTCTGATGGCCGGCCGCGCCGGCGTCTCTCTCCTCCGCCACCGCGTCGTTCTGATCGCCCGCCTCCGCCGCCGCTACGCGGACCGGCCGACCGTGTCACTGGGATGATCTTCGGCTACGAAATTCTTGCCCGGCCCGCGCCGCTGGATACTGAGCACCCTCGGCTTGGGCGCCGGACGGGAGACCCACGCCGACGGGGACCGTCGTGCCGGCCGCCAACCTCACCTTCAGGACCTCACGGGACCGCTTCCGCGGCGATGACCACCTGCCCTTCGGGCTTCTCGTGTACCAGGACACCCTCGATGCGTGCTGCCGCGGTCTCTGCGTCATCGCCCCACAGCTCGCCCGCCATCTCCGCCTCGACAGCAGCCTGCCGCTCCACGCCACGGTCACCACCGGCCGCCACGAGACCGTGCCGCTGATCCCCGTTGTGGTGGGCCACCCCGGCTTCACCTCCGTGCCCGACGGCGCCCGCTACCCGCACACGATCCAGCCCGTCACCGTCGGCCTGCTCCCCGCCGACACCGACGAAGCCCTCCAGGGCAGCGCCAAGGAGCTGTTCACCGACCTGACCAACCAGTTCGGCCTCGGACAAAGGGCCGTGAGCCACCCGCTCACCGAAGGGAAACGCCCCGCCGTGCTCCAGGAGACCCCCGCCTACGACCGTCTCGTCGCCGAGCGCGGCGACGTCCCCACCCGGGTCCGAGGCGAAGCCGACCGCGTACACCACCAGCCCGCGCCGCTGCTGCGCCGCCAGCCCACGGCTCCGCCCGGCCCCGCACCGCAGGACGGCCCCGGCCCGCAGGATGTGCCGGCCGGTCTGTCACGCCACCGGGAACGAGACGCCGCCACGGCCCCAGGCGTACTCGATCACGACGGTGAGGTGCCGCAAGCCCCTGCGCGCGGCCCGGCCCGCGTCCTGACCGTGCCCGCCCGAGCGTGCGCCGGCCCCGAAACAGGCGGCACGGCCGAAGGGCGGCATGCACCGAGGAAGCCATCGGTGGCCCGCCCGTCGTCCCGGGCAGTACCCGGCCGGGCGGGAGCGCGTACGCGGAGTGCGTCATACGTCCGTGGACCCGGCATCGTGCGGGTCCAGGAAGAAGCGCAGCCGCACGCCGGGCTCGCCCGGCTCCCGGACGGTGCGGTCGCCGGGAGCGGGAGCCGCGCACCGTTCGGCGAGCAGTGCCTGCACCGCGGACACGGTCGCATCGGCGTCGGCGGCGACCCCCACCCCTGCCGGCCCGGGCCCCGCCACGTGGGCGCCCACGATGTTCCTCACGCCGGACACCGACACACCGGCGCGGGACCGCGATCGCGGCCACGCGCACCGGTCACCCGGCCGGGTGACCGGGCGAAACTCACGCCGCGGACACGACCGGCTGCGAGCGGTAGCGGTAGGTCCCATCTCAACTCATCACGGTGATGAAATGGGACCGAATCGGTCCGGAAACGCCGAAGGAGGCCGCTGGAAGGCGGCCGTCGGCCTCGGGGAACCTGCGCGTTCTCCGGCGTGGGGCCGGCCCACGCCGGAGAACGGACGCCGGTCGCGACACGTCGCGAAGGCCCGCCGCTCCCCGCCGGGTACGGCGGAACAGCGACCACCTTCACGGCGACTCCGAGGGTGCCGAGGAGGCGGAGAACCTCACGGTCATCGGCTGGTACCCGACCGCCTGACCCAGGGGCACCCCAAGAACCCGAGGGGTCCGACGGCCGGCCGGAGCGCGATTGCCTTGGCGTCTCCGCCTCAGACTTGACCTCGCGGCCGGGGGCCGGGCCGGCCGGCTGATCGTCGCCCGGCTCGCCCTGTTCACGGTCGGAGATCCGACGGTCACGGACTGTCGGCCCCGGCCGGCGAGCGGAGCCGCCGGCGCTGGAGAGGCGCAGAAAGGCGGAGGCCGCGAGGTGTCGGGCGGCCCGTGCGAGGCACCCGTTACTCGGTCACGGAGGGAGCCCGAAATGGCGGACGACGACTTCTATGCGCATGACCGTCCGAAGAACCCGCAGCTCCCGGAGGATCGGCCCCGGGGTGGAGGCCCGGAGGACCTGTCGCCCCGGACCGGGAGCCGGCGAAAGAGCATCTGGCTCATTGTCGGGATCATCGTCCTCGTGGTGATTTTCCTGGCCTTGTTCATGCCCTGAGCAGGCAGCAGTTCAAAGCCGGCGGAGCGCCGGCGGGCTCCGGAACGGCGCGAGGGCCGGCCCACCAGGTTGTAGGGCCAGCCCACGGCCACCACGCCCGGACGCGCCACTCCGGCGACGGTACCGCTCAGCAACGACAGCGGCACGTACCCCAGACGAATGAGTCCGATGTTCTCAGTGGTCATAGGTGATCAGGGACCGTTCGGTCTTGGCGCCGGTGGTCCAGTTGCGCCGGATGCCGGCGGCGGGGGCCAGGAGTCTTCGTCCGGTGCGGGCGAAAACTCCGTCCGGGGTTCTGCCGCCGTGGTGTTCCAGGCTGGGCCGGCCTTCGGGGTGTCGGACACGGCCCCGGTCCACTGGCGGACACGTGCCGGGCGGCCGTGCCGGACCGGCTCGTCCTTGCGGTCCGGCCGCACCGGATGGACGCCCAGGCGCTCGTGAGGAACGCCTCGACCTCCCGCCCGGCAAAGCCTTTGTCCGCGAGGATCGCCTGTCCGCTGTGGACGAGGTGGTGGTCGCGTTCCAGCAGCGCGGTCATCACCTCCCGCTCGCCCGGTTCCGGGTGAGCCGTCCGGGTGGGCCAGGCCCCAGGACACCGGCATGCCCTCGGCCGTGGTGAGCAGGTGGAGCCGGAATCCCCAGAGGAAGCGGGAGTGGCTGCGGCGGTAGCCGTAGCCGGTGTGCCCGGCCGGCCCGGAGCGTTTGACGGTCTCGCGGGAGGCCGCGCAGGGCAGCGGAGCGGGGTCGATCAGCCGCAGGCCGTCGTGCCGGGTGGGCGCCTGCCTGGCCAGGGTCTCGATCATGTGACTGATCAGCGGTCCGGCGGCGTTGAGCCGCTTGTTGCAGGCGGACTGCTGGGGCAGGCAGCGAAACAGATGCCCCAGCTGGGCCTGGGCGAAGCGGATCCGGTGCCGGGCCGGGGGGAAGCCGAGCAGCACCTGGGTGACGGCGAGGCACCGCAGTTCGGCGTCCGTCAGTTTCGGGGGCCGCCCGATCCGGCGGCGAGGGGGCCACATGGTCGTCGATGAACACGCACAGTGCCGCCAGAAGGGCGTTCAGGCTGGTAGTCGCACACGAGCCAACGGGCGCCCTTCGCCATGGTCGCGGCCAGCACAGACATCGGACTCGTTCATCTAGTTGTTCTGTCTCGGGAGGTTGTGGACGGGTGAGCCAGGTCTCGGCTGAGGGATCTTGAACGGGTCAGGGCCTTCCGGCTCGGTGTGGACTGCGACGTCTGCACCTGACCGAAAGGCCCTCGTGCCCCACCGTAATGCACCCCTTGACCGAGACCGGACGGCTGCGCCCGGCCCGCTGCGTGGTCGAGGACGGCTGGCCCCCGCGCCGGGCCGCGGAACGCTTCCAGGTATCGCCCACCACCGCCCAGCGCTGGGCCGACCGCTGCCGGACCGTCGGCGAGGCGGGCATGAGCGACCGCTCCTCCCGGCCGCGCACCAGTCCGCGCCGCACCCCGGCCCGCACCGAGCGCCGGATCATCAAGGTCCGCGTCATACGCCGCCACGAACGCGACCGCCCCGGCGAACTGGTCCACGTCGACATCAAGAAGCTAGGCAACATCCCCGGCGGTGGACACACCGCGCTGAAGGGCCGGCCACCCGCCAGCCGCGTCCCAACCTCACGAGGCAAACAGGACTCGACCCCAAGGACGTCGAAAACCTTTTACGACGCTCCCTCCACCTCGACAGCGGCCTCGACCGCCAAACCCTCAATGCCTTTCTCGACCTGGTGCTCCCGCCCTCCGCGCAATCTCCCGACGGACGATGACCATTCCGGTGATGACCGACGCCGAAGCCGCCGACTGGCTCACCGCCACGGCGGCCGGGGAGATCTGACCCATGTCCGGACACACCACGGGCCCTGGGGAGTGAAGACATCCCCGGGGCCTGGTGTATGGAATCGTGCTGTTCAGCGACGGCGGGACGACGCCGTCACACCTCGGGCTGCAAGGGCTCCACCTGGCGCAGGCAGTACACGCGCCTGGACTCCGAATCGACGCGGCCCGTGCACCGCCGGCAGTCCCCGCGCTCACGCACAGGCCCCCGGCCGTCCGCGCAGCCGGGGCAGGTCATCACCGGCTGCCGGAAGCCGAAGCTGACCACTCATCCCCCGCGAACAGGCAAAACGGGTGTCCGGCCGGGTCCAGCAGCACCCGCACCCGCTCCTGCGGCTGGACGTCGGCCGGGGTCGCACCCAGCGCGGTGGCGTGCGCGACGGCCGCCGGCAGGTCGTCCACCTCGATGTCCAGGTGCACCATCATCTGCTGCTGGTCCAGGGTGGACGGCCAGCGCGGCCGTACGTAGTGGGGCTCGGTCTGGAACGACAGGCCGGCCCCGCCACCGGGCGGGGCGAGCACCACCCAGTCCAGTGCGTCCTCCCGCACCGGCCAGCCCAACAAGCTCCGGTAGAAGGCGGCCAACTCGCGGGCGTCGGGGGAGTCGAGCACCGTGGTGGCTAGGGTGAAGCGCGGTCGTGTCACCATGCCGACCCGCTACCCGCGCCCACCGGCCGTACCCGCCCACCGGCCCGGCCCCCGGCCGTTGCTGACTGGAGCCACCCCACCTGACATCCTGCCTTACCCGGTCGGCTGTTCGAGATACCGGATGTCCCGCCCTTCGGGTCCTCATTCGCGGATCCGCTGTTTTCGGCATTTCTCGCCACACTTGCAAGTGTGACATCACGGGAGAATTCTCAGGGCCGGAAATCGATTGCTTGACCTTTCAATATAAAATCGATAACCTCCATTCCGGTTCACCCGCCTCCGTGCAGATGGGAATAGCCATGACGTTACGACCCCTTGCCCTCGGTCTCGCCTCCGCCGCTTTCGTGGCCGCGATGGTCTCCGCCCCGAGCGCCTCGGCCGCCAGCTCCGCCGCCTCGGACGAGCCCTGGCCCCCCGGCAACTGTCCCCAGGGCAACTTCTGCGTCTGGTCCAACTGGGCCACCATCCCCGACCCCGCTCCCGCGGAGCCCCCGTCGGTGGTCACCAACCAGGACTGGACCGGGAAGGCACCGGCCCTCACCTACTACAACTACACGTCCCGCAACGCCGACCTGGGG
Source organism: Streptomyces sp. SYSU D01066-1 (assembly GCF_054956795.1). Lineage (NCBI taxonomy): Bacteria > Bacillati > Actinomycetota > Actinomycetes > Kitasatosporales > Streptomycetaceae > Streptomyces > Streptomyces sp. SYSU D01066-1. The sequence continues at coordinate 34,642 of NZ_JBUDHV010000047.1, forward strand.
TACCTCTACACCCTCCCGGACGGCTCGCAGCAGCCGAACACGTTCTGCGTGCCGGCCCACCAGGGGAACATCTTCTACCTGCCGGTGGAGGTCACCAAGGTGACGTTCCGCGACAGCGCCTGCTGAATCCGGCGTGCCGTCCGCCGCCCTCACCGGAGTGATGGCCGTAGTCCCCCGCGCGTCGGCGACCATGCCCGGCGACTGCCCGTGGGGCGATTTCCGCGTCTGGTCCGTACGGGGTTACCCCACCCCGGGGAAGCCCCCGCCCGGGTGACCGGAAACGGTCCGGATGAACCGCCCCGGGCTCGGTAGAGACCTCAGACCGTGACGGTGACCTGGAATTTCGTGGATTCCTGGTAGTGATCGGCCTCGTACTGGACGGACGGAACGTGGCCTATCTCGCCGTGGAGTCTGCGGTGGTTGTACCAGTCGACCCACTCGGCGGTGGCCAATTCAACCCGGGAGAGCGATTTCCAGGGCCGTCGAGGCTTGATCAGCTCGGTCCTGTACAGGCCGATCGTGCTCTCCATCAGGGCGTTGTCGTAGGCGTCGCCGACCGATCGAGGCGGCGACGCCGACGGCCTCCAGGTGCTCGTCGAGCCGGAAACCCGCATATTGCGACCCGGCGTCCGAGTGGTGGATCAACTCCTCTGGTCGAAGAGGGCGTTGGTCGCGGTCACGTTGCCGCACGGCCATCTCCAGGGCGTCCAGGACGGACACGGTTTCCTTCACGGTGGCCGCGGACCAGCCGACGATCCGGTGGGAGAACGTGTCGACGACGAAGGCGACGTGGACGACACGGGCCCAGGTCTTCATGCGGGTGAAGTCCGCGACCCAGCAGCGGTTCGGGGCGGCGGCGACGAAGTCGCGGTCCAGCAGGTCCGACGCCCGGCCGGTCTGACCGCCGGGCAGCGTGGTGATCGCGCGTCTGCCGCGGACCGCTCCGGTGATGCCGAGCTCGCGCACCAGACGCTCGACGGTGCAGCGGGCCACGCGATGGCCCTGCCGGTTCAGCTCACGACAGATCTTCCTCGCCCCGTAGACACGGTGGTCGGCCTCGAAGTCCTCGCTGATCCGCTCCTTCGGTTCGGCATTCCGCACGGTCCTGACCGACGGCGTGCTCCGGCGTTTGTGGTGGGTGTAGCAGGTGGAGGGGGCGATCTTGCAGTCATGTTCCGTGAGGGTTCTGCGGATCGGCTCGACGCCGCCGAAGCGGCCCCGGTGCCCGTCGATGAAGGCCACGAGCGCGTGTGTGGCCGGTCGAGCTCGGCCGCGAAGAAACCTGCCGCAGCCTTCAGGATCTCGTTGGCCCACCTGAGTTCGGCGTTCTCCTTCTTCAGCGCCTTGAGCCGGGCGGACCCCTCCGTCGTCCCCGGACGCGTCCCGGTATTGATCTCGTACTGCTTCACCTGGTTCCGCAGCGTCTCGAGGGAGCCGATGTCGAGCTTCTCGGCCACCGCCTGCGGAACGGCGGTCTCGTTCGGGTGGTCGTCGCGCACCTCGGCGACCATGCGCACCGCACGGCGGCGGAGCTCAAGCGGGTAACGGGAAGGTCACGCCATGACTCGATCCTTTCATGAAATCGAGTCTTCACTTGAACCGGGGCGATTCAGGGGTACTCCCTACCCATCACTGTCCACCCTGTAGGAGAGAGTCATGACACAGACCGTTGGAGACGCCGAGGGAAACCGGTTCTGCAAGGCGTGCGGCACGCCGGCCGAGGACGGGAAACTGTGCAACCACTGCGGCGCCGTCCTGAACCTCCCTGACAGCACGGGGCTGGTCGAGGACCAAGGCGCAGCAGTACGACGTGGCTTCGAAGGACGCACCCAACAGTAAGCGTGGGAGACGGTCGGAGGACGAACCCGATCAACCCAGGCCGTTGAACAGCATGCACCGGGGTACACGGGCCGACATGGCACCGAAGACCGAACGCATCCAGTTCCTGCGGGCCGTGCGGCAACTGCGCCGTATCCGCTCCTTCTACGCCGCGGGCATCCTCTTGTGGACGGGCTCGGCCCTCTGGACCGGCTGGCAGGCACCCGGGAGCCGACAGATGTGGGTGTCCGTCCTCCTCCTGGCCGTCTTCACCGCTCTCCTCGTCACCGCGAGCCTGTCCCTGCGACGCCTCGCAGTTCCCGCAACAGGCCAGCCCGTGCACCACGCTGCCCCGCACAAACTGCCAAACGCCCGCCACCACGCCCACGCCTGACTGGCTGTTCTATCCGTGGGGGAGTGCCGGCGGCTCGGGCGGCTTGCGGGCGAAGCGTTCGGGGTGCTTCGCGCAGACCGCCTGGAGGACGTCGGCACGCATCTCGCGGAGTTGCCCGGCGAGGCCGAAGTGCATGTCGTAGGGCGTGTGCAGGCCGATCCCGGAGTGCCGGTGCTCCTCGTTGTACCAGGTGAAGAAGCGGGTGCACCACGCCCGGGCGTCCTTGAGGGATCCAAAACGGCCGGGAAAGTCGTGCCGGTATTTCAGGGTCTTGTACTGGCTCTCGCTGTACGGGTTGTCGTTCGACGTCTTCGGCCTCGAATGCGACTTGGTGACGCCGAGGCCGGCCGTCATCTGGGCGACGTTCTGTGCGGCCATCGGAGACCCGCGGTCCGAGTGGATCGTCAACTGGCCTGGCTCGGTGCCGTACTTGGCGATCGTCTCGGACAGGAACCGCTCGGCGAGGTCCTTGTTCTCGTGCGCGGCGGTCATCCAGCCGACCGTGCAGCGGCTGAAGATGTCGATGATCGTGCAGAGGCAGCAGTAGACGCCCTTGCCCGGTCCCTTCAGCTTCGCGATCTTTCTGTCCCTCAGATCCGCCCTCGGCCGTCCGGCCGGCGCGGAGAGCACCGCCTGGCCGCCCTTGTCCCGCTGCTGCCGCCACGTCGTGATCAACGACGAGTACGGGCCCTCCCGCCGCAGCAGGGCGCCCTTGCCCTTCTTGTCCGACGTCTCGTACTCCGCGAGGACCCTCGCCTTGTACTCCGCGGTATACCGGCGCGGACCGGTCGAACGGGCTTCCACCTGCGGATCAGGCATCCCGTGGTCATTCGTGCCGGCCACCCGGGCACTGCTCCTTCTCCGCCCTCGACTCAATGAATCATCCATTATGTCCGATTCGGCCTGCTTTGATAGACGAGGCGAGAACCTCGACCTGCGCAGGCGTCTGGCTTGCTACGAAGCCGACTGAGTTGTGAAAGGGCATGGCCCGCTGATCGATCCCCTGACGTCATGCTCCCCAAGGTCGGTCTCGGTGTACGTCCTCGGCGACGCTGGCACCGCCCGCGTCGCCGAGGACGCTGCCGGGGTTACACCTCGCAGGTCAGGTCGTGTGCGGGGAGTCGTCCTGTGCGGAGATAGGCGTTGACACGCTCGTCGATGCAGGCGTTTTCGTACTCGCCGTACAGGCCGTGCTGGCGGGCGCTGTCCATGGTGAGCAGCCGGGAGCTCGGCCACTGCTCACGCATGGCCTCGGCGCCGGTGTAGACGGTGCGGGGGTCGCCGGTGGCGGCGACGAGCAGGGCGGGGACGTCGTTGTCGAGCACGGTCGGTGCCTCGGCGGGCCGGTCCCAGAACTCGCAGGGGGTGATGTTGCCGGCCAGCGGCCCGGCGAGGGGGAACCGCTCACGGGAAACCTGGACCGCGCGCCAATAGGTGCCAACGCCGCGTCGCTCGGCCACGTCACCGCAGATGATCGCGGTCATCTGGCTGGAGGGGGCCGAGCCTGCCCCGGTCAGCAGGAATTCCAACTGCCCGGCGAGCGCTTCGGACGGTTCGACCGGCTCCCGTTCCGCGGCGCGCGCCGGGAGGCGGACGGTCGCTGCCAGGTCGGCGCGCCGCTCGTCGAGGTCGCTGCCAAGGCCGCCGATGAGGACGGCGGGGAGGACGTGCTCGTCCAGCTTGTACATCTTCCCGATCCGCAGCGGCTTCTGCGCGGCGGCGGCGAGGATGTGCTCGACTGCCGTCAGGACCTCGGCGCGCGTGGCGCCCAGCCCGTAGGCGCTGTGTCGTGCGGCGGCCCATGACGCCCAGGCGCGCAGGGCCGCCTCGTTGGCCGCCTCGGTGCCGCGCAGCAGGGTGTGGTTGTAGAGCTTCGGGGACATGACGCCGTCGAGCACCATGCGATCCGTGCGGCCCGGGAAGAGCTGTGTGTACACCTCGCCGAGGTAGCTGCCGTAGGAGTATCCGAGGTAGGAGAAGACGTCCTCGTCGAGGGCGGCGCGGATGACATCCATGTCGCGAGCGGTGTCGCGGGTGGTGACGTACGGCAGCACGTCGCCGTGGGCGCGTTCGCACTGCCTGGCCAGGTCGCGCGCGACGGCGACCTCCTGGCGGTATGCCGCCCGGTCGGCGCCCGCAGAGCGCAGAAGAGCCGAACCGAGGTTCCAGCCGCAGTCCAGCGGGGTGCTCCGGCCGACGAAACGCGGGTCCATACCGATCAGGTCGTAGCGGTCGGCGACCTCTCCCATCACCTCTGACTTGGTCAGTGGCATGTGGAGGCTGGGGCCGGCCGGTCCCCCGTCGTTGAACAGCAGCGGACCGATGCGGTGGGCGGTGTCGGTGGCCTTCAGGCGCGATATGGCGACGGTGATCGTGCGACCACCAGGGTCGGCGTAGTCGAGCGGCACGGTGATGTCCGCGCAGTCGGCGCCGGCGGCGTCCAGCTCCTGTCCGAGCTCGTCGTCGATGCCGAGTGCGCAGGCGTGCCAGTCGAGGTGCTGGCCGTGGAAGCGGGCTAACGGATTCGGCTCGGCGGCAGTAGCGGTGGTCGTCGCGGTGGCGGCGAGTACTGCCGCGTATGCCGCGAAGGCCCTGATGCGTCGGGAATTTGACATGGCCGCACGCTAGGGCGGTGGACACCTCAGCACACTCCGGGAGACCCCCGAAACCGGGTGGGGTTATCCCTCGAAAAAGTCCAGTTCACATGAGCCGTGAGGGGGCGCAGTACGGCCCGTCGCGAGTACGAGTACCGCGTCAACGGCCAGTTGTCGACGATATGCCGCTGACGTCGTGAACTGTAAAAACTCCATTCAACTCGTCGCGGCTACGGATACCAGGTGGTCGATGTCCAGGCCCCGCGGGCCCAAGGCTTCGGCGTGGTCGGCTGACGCCCGGTCACTGACGTCTCGTCGTGTTGGGCAGAGTTCGAAACAAAGCAGGCACGAACGTCCGTGATCATGAAGTTCTCTACGCTCTGTGACTTGGACTGCTCGTGCCTGCCGACGCATCATCTCTGATCACTTCTGCCTTAGACCAGTTCGGACCGCACCCGGAAGCGGCCGGGAACGAGGTTCCCGGGCTGCTGGAGCGACTCGCGCAGGTCCCGGATCCACGTGCTCCGAGGGGAGTGAGGCATCCGCTGGTGACGGTCCTGGCCCTGCCGGCCTGCGCGGTCCTGGCCGGAGCGAGATCTCTGCTCGCGGTGGGTGAATGGGTCGCCGACGCGCCGCCCGCTCTGCTCGAGCGGCTCGGTGCGGTCGTCGATCCGCTGTTCCCGAAACGGTCCTGGCCTGCCCTGCGGAGTCCACCGTCCGGCGACTGCTGAGCAGAATCGACGCGGACGCTCTGGACCGGGCGGTCGGAGCCTGGCTCGCAGATCGGCGGGCCGAGAAAGAGGGGCTTCGGGCACTGGCCGTTGACGGGAAGTCGCTGCGGGGTGCGGCCCGCGCGAAAGGCCGGAAGATCCACCTCCTGGCCGCTTGCGACCACGCGAGCGGGCTGGTCCTCGCCCAGATGGACGTCGGCGAGAAGACCAACGAGATCACCTGCTTCGAGCCGCTGCTCGACACCCTCGAGGACCTGGCAGGCGCGGTCGTCACCAGCGACGCGATGCACAACCGGAACGGCCACGCCGTCTGTCTGCTGAACCGGCGGGCACATTGCATCGTGGTCGTGAAACGCAACACGGAGAAGCTCCGCAAGCAGCTCCGCAAGCAGCTCAAGTCCCGGTCCTGTGGTCCGGGCAGAGCGGCCAGACCGACCGGTGGCGAACTGGCTCCTCGAGCGCTACGGCTCCCCGCAAGCACTGCGCGAAGCGGGCCACCGCAAGCTGGCCGAGGTCCTCCGGCCCCGAGCGCCGCGCATGGCCGAGCGGCTGGTCGACGACATCTTCACCGCGCTCGACGAGCAGACCGTCACCGCCCCGGGCACCGGCACCCTCGACGTGATCGTCCCGTCGCTGGCCAAGTCGCCGGCCGCCGTTCATGAACAACACCGGGCCCTGGAGAAACGGATCGAGGCACTGCTGGAGGCCCACCTTCTTTCCCAGGTCCTGACCTCGATGCCCGGCATCGGCGTCAGGACCGCCGCAGTCCTCCTGGCCACCGTCGGCGACGCCAGCAGCTTTCCCACCGCGGCCCACCTGGCCTCCTACGCCGGCCTCGCCCCGGCAACCCGCCAGTCCGGCACGTCGATCCACGGCGAGTACGCCCCCAGAGGCGGCAACGGGCAGCTGAAACGAGCGATGTTCCTCTCCGCGTTCGCAGCCCTCCACGATCCCGCCTCCCGCACCTACTACGACCGCTGCCGAGCCCGCGGCAAAACCCACACCCAGGCCCCCCTCCGCCTGGCCCGTCAACGCATCAGCGTCCTGTTCGCCATGCTCCGCGAGGAACCCTCTACGAGCCCAGAAGCTCCCGACTCGCTTGACGAAAGACATAGAGGCACCCCCCCACCGGTCACCGGTGACCCGCGGGCAGGGCCCTTCACGTCACCAGGCGCAGTGACGCCTCGGCGATCCCCACCCGCACGCTCTGGCCCCAGGTCAGTTCCAGGGCGTCGGTCTCCATCCCGTCCCCGAAGGCCACCATCCGGTCCGACTCCACGGTCAGCCGCAGCGTCTGTCCCCGCTCCAGTTCACCCGAGACTCTCGAGGTGCCGGTCGCGGGCGACGGCCAGGCCTCGCGCACGAACCACAGCAGTCGCGGATCGCGTGGCGTGGGCATCGTCACGGTGGCGCCGCGCTCCAGCCACAGGGAGCGGAGCCAGCCGGTGGCGCCGGTGCCGGTGCCGACGAGGACGCCGGAGGAGGCCTGGGCCTCGCCCGGGTCCGTCCCGGTGCCGGTGCCCAGGCGGTAACGGGCCGTCTGGTGGCCGGGCGGCCCCAGGTAGATTTCGTTCAGCGCCAGGAGGCGCTGGGTGTCGTCGGCGACCGCCTCGGCCATGGTCAGCTCCTCCACCCCGCCGCCGTCCCCGTCCCGGGCCGCGGTCGCGGCGCGCAGCAGGTCCGCCGCGTCGGCGCAGCGGTGACGGACCAGGACTCCCGGATTGCGTTCCGGATCGGTGTCGATGCCCACCACCGGCTGCCCGGAGAGGTACTTCGCGGTGTTGGCGACCAGGCCGTCCTGGCCGACCACGACCACCACGTCCTCCGGGGCGAACAGGAACCGGTCCAGGTCCGCCCGCTCCACCCTGGTGCTGCGCCAGGTCAGCGGCACCGCCGACGCCACCTCCCGCAGCGCCCGCCGGGTGGCGTCGTGGCGGCGGGCCACCTCGTCGATCAAGCGGCCGCGGCTGGAGAGGAAGAACGCGGCCTGCCCGTGCGTCCCGTGCCGGGCGAGCAGTTCCTCGTACTCGGTCCTGCGGTGCACGAGCACCGCCCGCGGGGCCAGACTCACGCGTCCGCCCGGCCTTCCGGCCGCCCCATCCTGGCGAGGAGCCCGGTGAGCACGTCCGGGGAAAGGGTGACGCTCTCGATCCGCGGCAGGTTCTCCGCCAGCCGGGTCGCCGCCAGGGCGTGCAGCGTGGCCGGATCGACCTCGCCGTGCACCCGCAGCCAGGCGGCCTGGGCCTCGGCGCGCGCCGCGCCCGTCGCGCGCGCGGCCTCGGCCTCCGCGCGGGCCAGGCGGACCGTGCGGGCCGCCTCGGCCTCGGTCCGTACGCCGTCCGCCGCCGCCTTCTCCTCCGCCTCGCGCCGGGTGTTGGTGCCGCGCTGGTTGACCAACTGCTCCTCGCGTCGGGCCAGTTCGATCTGGCTGGCCAGCTCGTTCTCGGCGATGGCACGCTCGCGCTCGACGGCGACGGCCCGCCGCTCGTAGGTGGCCCGGTCCGCCTCCTGCTGGATCTGCTCGCGGGCCGGGGTGCGCAGGGCGCGCTCCACCTCCGCCTCGGGCCGGATCGCCACGACGCGTACGGCGACCACGTCGATGCCGGTGGCCAGCAGGCGGGGCTCGGCGGCGAGACCGGCAACGACCCGTTCCCGCACGGAGGCGACGCCGTCCACCAGCGCGACGGCCAGCGGGGTGCGGACCAGCACGTCCAGCGTGTGCTGTTGCGCGGTCTCGGTCAGGAGGGTGGCGATCTGCTCCAGGGGGGTGCCGCGCCACCTCCCGTTGTCGGGGTCCACGGAGAAGTCCAGCCGGTTCGCCGCCTCGGCCGGGTCACTGATCCGGTAGGTGACGGTGGCCTGCACGGCGACGTCCTGGAAGTCTGCCGTACGGGCGTGGAACGCCATGGCCAACTCCCGGTCGTCGACCGGCACTTCGGACAGCGCCGCCGACAGCGACCGGTACCAGAAGCTGAGCCCCCGGCCGTCGTGGACGAGCCGGCCGCGCTTGTGGTGGCGGATGTGGGCGGTGGGCGCGGAGCGCAGATGGCGCCATCCGAAGCGCCGGGTGATGTCGGCCATGGCGGACCTCCTCGATTTCGTCAGTACGACGATAACCGGGAGGCGCAGATATCGTCAACCAGACGAGATCCGTGAAGCTGACAACACGCTTGACGAGAGCAGGAATTCAGGCATCCATGGGCTCCGTCGGGGACTCCTGCGACAACGCCCTCGCGGAGAACCTCTGGATGCTCATCAAGACGGAGGGCCTGCGCGGCCGCACCTTCGTCACCCGGGCCGAGGTGAACCTCGCGCTCTTCGAGTACATCGACGGGTTCTACAACAGTCGGCGCATCCAGAAACGCCTCGGCTACCTCAGTCCGGTCGAGTTCGAAGAGCAGCACTACGCCAAGCAGGCAACGACCGAACGAGCGAACCCGAAACCCCGCCAACCTGCCCTGACCAGCTGATCAGCCCCCCGAGCAACGGGGGAACCTCACGGGCGCGGCGGTGGCCGCTCCGGGGCGCCGCAGGCAACGGGGCGGTACGGCTGATCCGCGTCGCGGCCAGGGACGGCCGGATCCTGGTCGCCTCCGTCCTGGCGGGGCAGTCGGCCGCCGAGCGGGCGCGGCCGGCCTGGTCGCCGCGTGCGTCCTGCCGGAGTCTCGTGCTCGTGGGCCGGATGTCTCAGCGGATCCTGACGGAAATTAACCATGACAGGTGCATGACGTAAGTGGATCGAAGGGCATACCATCGCAACGCCTCGGAGGGGCGGTCGACGGTGTGTCCGGCCCCCACCGGACAGCCCGTGCCCCTCCTTCGCGTACCCGACCCCGCTGGGGCCGGATTCCCCCCCACAGATGAAGGAGCAGCAATGCCCCTCGCTACTTGGCTCAAGGCAGGCACGTCCGCCACAGCGCTCGTTCTCGCCATGGCGGGCCCCGCGACCGCTGCGGTCGCTCCCGCAGGTGAATCGTCCGCCGCGCGGGCGGCGGCGGTGACCCTTCGCTACGACGACAGCCGCGCTGCGGGCTGGGAAACCGCGATCGCGGCCGGAGTCGCGTCATGGAACGCGAACGTGAGCAACGTCCACCTGGTCGAAGCAGCGTCCGGCACCGCGGCCGAGATCGTGATCGTCGCGACCACGGGCTGGCCGCAGGCCACCCTCGGCCCTGTTCGTCCGGGCCGTCAGGTCCGGGTCGAACTCGGCAGCCAGGCCGTGGACCAGGGTTACGACAAGACCCGGATCGCCGCTCACGAGCTGGGGCACAGCCTCGGCCTGCCCGACACCAAGCCCGGCCCCTGCTCGCAACTGATGTCGGGATCGAGCGCCGGCACGGCCTGCACCAACGCCACACCGAACGCCACCGAGCGCTCCCTCGTTCAGTCCGCCTACGCGAACGCAGTCGCCGCGCTCGCACGCACTGACGGCCGGGCCCTCATCGACGCACCCTGACCAAACGGTCATCAAAAGGACATCAAGCGGATGGACGTCCCGGGGACCTCGTCGAGATTTCCGGGACCCGACCAGGAAAGCCCGTTGAGCGAGCTGACCAGCACCCGCATCCGCACCACCGCCGCCAAGCTCGGCCCGCCGCACCTGGCCAAGGCCCTGAACCAGTACGTCCAGCGGGCCACCGAGGCCAAGATGGGCTACCTCGATTTCCTCGACCTGGTGCTGGCCGAGGAACTCGCCGTCCGCGACGACCGGCGCTTCCGCAACGGCCTGCGGCTGTCGAAGCTGCCGCACCACAAGACGCTGGAGGACTACGACTTCTCCTTCCAGCCCGACCTCGACCTCCGCAAGGTCAAGGACCTGGCCACCCTGTCCTTCGTCGACGACAAGGCCGACGTCGCTCTGCTCGGGCCGCCCGGGGTAGGCAAGACACACATCGCCGTCGCCCTGGCCGTCGCGGCCTGCCGGGCCGGCTACTCGATCTACTTCACCAGCCCCGACGACATGGTCCGCCATCTCAAGGCCGCCGAGAACCAGGGCCGGCTGATCAGCAAGCTCACCAGCTACCTCCGCCCCAGCGTCCTCGTGGTCGACGAGGTGGGCTACCAGCCGCTGGAACGGGCCGAAGCGAACCTCGTCTTCCAGGTGATTTCCAAGCGTTGCGAGAAGGACTCGATCATCCTGACCTCGAACAAGACCTTCAGCGAATGGGGCCAGGTCTTCGGCGACGAAGTCCTGGCCACCGCGATCCTCGACCGTCTCCTGCACCACTGCGAAGTGATCTCCATCAACGGCCCCAGCTACCGGCTCAAGAACCGCCTCAAGGCCATCGAGCGGGACAACGAGGTGGCCTGACGGCCCACGTCGATTCCAGCGGCCGAACACTTGATCAGTCGTTGATCACCCGCTGGAAGATCTCGGAGAACTCGCCGTTCTCGATCAGCCCGGCGATCACGCCGGTCATGCTGTCGATGCCGGGATCCCTGACGATCAGGCCGTCCGAGACCCAGAAGTACCGGCCTCCGAGGGCCTCGTCGGTCCCTGCCCAGAGCTTCATCAGACGCTCGACTTCCGCGACGGTGAACACGGTCGCGGTCCAACAAGATCCACCCCTCAGAGTCACGAAGACATCGACATTGCAGACTTCGTCCAAGTCCTCGCCGTCGCTGGGCAGGAACGACGCCTGAAAGTCCGCCATGCGGACCCGATACCAGGGCTCGTCCCACCCTCGCTCGATCGGCTCCGACGATGTGCTGGGGCTCATCGCGCGAGTGTCCCTGGGCGGGGCATCGATCTCAACCGAGATCCTCTACCGTACTGCCGCTGCCTGCGGTCAGAGCTGGGGACGTTCGTCCGTACGCAACTGGGGAGAAAAGTCCGTACGCCGACAGCCTGAGCAGTGGTGCACATAACTTCGTACTCGGTGGTGCACTCAGACAAGTACCCAGGCACACCCACGACTTCGTCACCTGGCTCGCTCATCGGGGACAGTGGCTGTCCTACTCGGTCAGCATGGTGATCACCGACACGATCCACCAGCATGTGCTGAGGGTTCTGGCATCGGCATGGACGGCGGCCGTCGAGGCGGACGGCGAAATCCGCGACGGCGCCTGGGTCGCTGAACTCACCGGCGACGTCCTGGACGGCCGGCCCAAGGGCATGCGGCTGATCGTCTGCAAGGAACGACCCCACCCGGGGCCCAGTTGCGGCTCACGGACGCGGACGGCATGCGGCTGACCTGCTTCGCCACCAACACCTTGGGCCGGCCGATCGCCGAACTCGAACTCCGCCGCCGGCTGCGGGCCCGGGCCGAGGACCGCATCCGCGCCGCCCGGGCCACCGGTCTGCGCAACCTGCCCCTGCACCGCACGGCCCAGAACCGGATCTGGCTGGAGATCGTGCGGGTCGCTCTCGACCTGCCGGCCTGGATGCCCATGCTCGCCCTGACCGGCAAGGCCAGGCTCTGGGAGCCCCGCCGCCTGCGATTCCGGCTGCTCTCCGCGGCCGCCCAGCTCGTCACCACCGGCCGACGCCGCATCCTCCGCCTCGCCCGGCACTGGCCCTGGACCAGCCAGATCACCACCGCCCTCGAACGGCTCGCACTCCTGTCAGACCCCGGCTGACCAGCAGATTCACCGCTCCGACGACAGCGTCACCCAACCTCAGGACAGTGGAATTCGGCGCCCGCCCGACGCGACAGCCGGGCCGCCAGCCTGCCCACCATCAGCCCCGAAAAGCGGGAGGGTCCACCGACTCCGTCGGCGGAACCTCAAGAAAGATCGAGGTCAGACACTCCCCGATCACGCGACACTTCGGCAACAGGGCCTCTTGCCTCTCGCCGGACTCGACAACCGCGAGCTACCAAGAGGCCCTTCCTCTATGCCCTACCAATCAACAAGTGACCCGATTCAGGGCACCGCTCGAAGCGGACCGAGCGCACGACCGGATAGAGAACGGCCCTTCAGTGGCTGATGACGACCTTCCCGAAGCGGGAGCCCTTCTCGAAGTGGGCAAACGCCTCCGGTGCCTGTTCGAACGGGAAGACGCGGTCGATGGCGGGCCGCAGTCGGTGTTTACCGATGGCTCTGTTCATCTGCTCGAAGTCGCTGCGGCTGCCGACACTGATCGATCGGAGTGTCGCGGCACGGCGGAAGAACCGCGTCACGTCCATGCCGCCGCCCGACGCGAGATCGCCGACAAGGGCGATCTGCCCGCCGTGGGCGACGGCGTCGATGGACTGGGCAAGCGTTCCGGCACCGCCGATTTCGACGACACGGTCGACGCCGCCGTCCGTGAGCGCCCGTATCCGTGCACCCCACTGTGGGGTGTCGGCATAGTTGACGACGTCGGATGCGCCGAGAGCGCTCAGGCGTCGGGCCTTGCCGTCGCCGGATGTCGTGGCCAGTACGCGTGCGCCGGCCAGGCGGGTGAACTGGAGCGCGAAGACCGACACCCCGCCCGAGCCCTGGATCAGCAGCGCATCGCCCGGGCCGACGCCGCTCACGGCCGACCACGCGGTGAGCGCGGCACACGGCAACGTGGCCGCCTCCTCGAAGGACAGGTGGTCCGGTACGGGGACCAGACTCTGTTCGCCGAGGACGATGTAGTCGGCGAGCCATCCGTCGCGTTGTGTGCCGTGCAACTCTCCCCATCCTGGGAACGGGCCATACAGCCAGGTCGGGTGAAAGGCGCCCACAACTCGATCATCGGTCCGGAATCGTGTGACTCCCTCCCCGACGGCTTCGACGACGCCCGCGCCGTCGGAGAGTGGGACGCGCCCCGGAGCCGCAGCAGCAGAATACCGGTCGGCGACGATGAGTCGGTCACGCGCGTTGAGGGAAGTGGCTTTTACCCGTACGAGCACCTCGCCCACCGACGGACTCGGCACCGGACGCTTAGTGGAGACCGCGAGACCTCCGCCTTTTTGCACCTGGAATATGCGCATGTTATGCCCTTCATTCGTGAATCGACCTCAAGATAGGGCGGTCCGGCTGGACGGTCTGTATCGTCACGTCCGATATTTGATGCAGATCGTCCAGGAGGATGGATGGATCCGATCGACGACCTCCTCGCCACGATGAGGATTGAGGACGCGCGGTATGCGCGCATCGACGCCCGTGCGCCGTGGGGCATCTCGTTTCCGCCCCGCCACCTGGCCCGGCTGGTCCTGATCTCCAGCGGCTCGTGCGTGCTCACCGCGGACACCCTCGCCAAGCCACATCGTCTGGAAGCCGACGACTGCTTCCTGGCCCGGGCAGGTGTGGGCTTCACCCTGCGGGACGAGGCGAGCAGCGAGGTCGTCGACTGCGACGGCCTGGTCCCCCGGGCTTCCGGCCATGCGGTACGGGTCGGAGGCGCAGGTGCGCCGACCCAGATCGTGTCCAGCCGGTTCGCCTTCGACGCCGTGGCGGCCGAACCCCTCTTCGCCTTTCTGCCGCCGCTGTTCCGACTGAACCTGAACGACACCACCAGTCGGCTCCTGCGCGCCACGTTCGACCTCATCGCGGGCGAGAGCGAGGCGGGCGGGCTCGGCGGCGGCTTCATCATGAGTCGCCTGTCCGACGTGCTCTTCGTCCAAGCCCTACGGACCTGCTGCGCGGACGTAGGAAGCGGCACCATCGGCTGGATCAGCGCACTGAGGGACCCACGGCTAGCGAGTGCAATGCATGAACTGCACGCGGACCTGAGCCGTCCGTGGACGGTCGACGAACTCGCCCGTGAGGCAGGGATGTCACGCTCGGCGTTCGCCGCCCTGTTCAAAGAGAGGACGGGGGAGACCCCGCTCGGATACCTCACGGCATGGCGTATGTACCGGGCGAAGGTACTGCTTCGCGATACACCGCTGAGCGTTCAGGAGATCGCTGTCAGAGTCGGCTACGACACCGGCACCGCCCTGAGCCGCGCCTTCTCGAAGAAGGAGGGCGTCTCGCCCGGAGTCTGGCGAAACCTAACCCACGAGACGACCCGCCGGGCCGAGTGAGGATCACGTCACCCACTGAGCGACTCTGTCGGGGATCTTGGGATTCACCGGTGGATCATGGTGCTCGACCGGGATGATCGGCTTGGAAGTGAAGGTCGTTCGTCGTGCACGAGGTGATCCGGTGTCCATGTCTCCCCGTTCCGGTGGCCAGGTTCCTGCCCTGACCGCGCAGATCGCTCGGGCGAGTAATCCCCATGGCACGACCGCGATGTGGGTGCGTGACCGGCTCGAAGGGTTGTGGCGGGACAGGGACTTCACCACGTGGTACCCCCGGGACGGGCGGCCGGGACTGTCGCCCGCGCAACTCGCCACGGTGAGCGTCCTGCAGTTCCTGCACAATCTCTCCGACCGGCAGGTCGCCGAGGCGGTGCGCTGCCGCATCGACTTCAAGTACGCGCTCGGCCTGGAGCTGGACGATCCCGGCTTCCACCACAGCGTGCTGTCCGACTTCCGTGACCGGATCGCCGAGCCGGGCCGCGCCGACGCTCTGCTCGATCTCGTCCTGGCCCGGCTGAGGGAAGCAGGGCTGGTCAAGGCGCGTGGCCGGCAGCGCACCGACTCCACCTTCATTCTGTCCGCAGCTCGTGAACTGACCCGGCTGGAACTGGTCCTGGAGACGGTCCGCGCGGCCCTGGAGGAGACCGCTCGCACGATGCCGGACCTGCTGGAAGGGCTGGTGGACGAGGAGTGGGCCCTGCGCTACGGCCGTCAGGTCCGCCTGGCCAGCCAGCCCTCGCACCCGGTCACGCGCCTCACCCAGGCCGGTGCCGATGCCACCGAGCTCCTGGAACGTATCCGCGATGCGGGCCGGCTGGCCGGCCCGCAGGCGGAGATCCTGCGGCAGGTACTGGTGCAGCACTTCCTCCTCGATGCCCGCGGCCGACTGCGTCCACGCCGGGAGAGCGACGGGCAGCCGCCGTCCCGGGTGCGTATCGAGTCCCCGTACGAGACCGAGGCCCGCTGGACGAGTCGCGGGCACCGCCGCTGGACCGGCTCTCTGGCGCACGCCACCGAGACCTGCGACGACAAGGGCGTCAATGTCATCACCGACGTCGCCACCGTGCCGCCTTCCGCCGACAGCACCGCGCTGCCGGGCATCCACACCCGCCTCAAGCGCCGCCGCCTGCTGCCCGCCGAGCACCTCGTCGACAGCGGCTACACCTCCGTCGTCCACCACGACACCGCCGCCCGTACCCACCGGGTGACCATGGTCGGCCCGGTCAAGACCAACAACTCCCGCCAGAACAAGTCCGCAGACGGCTTCGCCCGGGAGAACTTCATCATCGACTTCGACCGCCGCGAGGTGACCTGCCCCAACGGCAAGGTCAGCGGCAACTGGAACGAAATCCCCTCAATGGCCCCGTACGTGGTGGTCCGGTTCGACAAGCGGCAGTGCGGCCCGTGCCCCGAGAAGACCTCCTGCACTTCCGGAACGGCACGGACCGTGAAATTCCTGCCCCGCCACCTGCACCAGATCCAGGCCCAGAACCGCGCCGACCAACAGAATCCGGAGTGGCGACGGCTCTACGCCTCACGCTCCGGCATCGAGGGCACCATGGACGCGCTTACCAACGACCACCAGATGCGGCGATGCCGCTACCGCGGCGTTGCCAAGGCCCACGTCCAGCACGTCCTGACCGCCATCGCCATCAACATCGACCGGCTCAGCACCCAGGAACCGCCGGACTCCACCCACCGGCCCCGCTCCCCGACCGCATTCCAGCAGCACCTCGACGAGCACGCACTTCCCCGCCCTCGCTGGTGGCGCCAAGGACAATGATCAAGGGAATCCCAAGATCCCCGACAGAGTCGCTCGATGGTGCGCCACCGCGTCCGGCACCGCACCACTCCGACGATGCCCGGCACTCTCGCGCGCCGGTGCGCCACACCCGACGCACCGCACCGCACCGGTGCGCCCGCCGTCGGCCGATCCTTTGCCCGGGTGCGGCCGGACGCGCGCGACCCCCTTGTCCAGCTCTGCTACCGCGACATTTCTCCTTGCCATCGCCGGTTTCGGCTCGCGATTAGGTCGCGGTCAAGGGGGTGTGTGATAGAGAAGCCCGCCCGGCTGTGGCGCACCCGCTGCGGCGCGGCGGTGCCGGCGGACCGCACCACCGTGGTGCGGTGGTGCGGTGCGGTGGTGCGCCTGCGATGCGTGCCGCACCGCACCACCGCCGTCGCGAAGGTGCGGCTACGCGGAGGTGCGGTGCGCTGGGTGCGCCTGCATCGCCTGCTTCATCCCCGTGGCCTCCAGCTGGCGCAGAACGTCGGCGACGTCGCTGTGCTCCTCGGTGAGGATGTTCTCGGTGAAGCGGATGATGGTCTGGGCGATGCCCAGCGCACCGGCCAGGCACTCGCCATCACAGAGGAGCTCCAGCAGAAGCCGTCCGAGCGCCGCCGCCAGGAAGGAATGCGCGCAGGGCTCCCCGTCGTGGTCGTCCACTGCGGTGATCGGGATGACGATGCGCGCGGCGACGTCCAGGAGCATCTGGAGCACCTCCGGGCCCATGCCGTCGACGACCGCGCAGGCGGTGTCGATGTCGTCGGCCTGCAGCGCCCGGATGTAGGCGAAGGCAACGGCGACATCCTCCGGCTCCATCGGGGCGAGCGGCGTAGTGACGGTGTTCTCGGGCATGACAGCTCCTCACGTACGGGCCGCCTCGCTGATCGCGGCGACCTCGAAACCACCTTCGAGCTGCAGCCTTGTGGACAGAGTCCGGCCGCCGGGCGGGGGAGAGGGCCCTCCCCGCGCCGTTCGCGGCGCCCCCCTTGTCCGCCTCCGCTACCTGCGACATCCCACACAAAAGGGGCAGCGCCCGGGGAGGAGAAATCTCCGTCCCCGGGCGCTGCCCGGCTGCCGACTCAGTTCAGGCGGTAGCCGCTCCGAAATCCCGCGCCGACGTTGCCGCGGATGTCGTCGAGATACTGGCCCACCTGATCGACCTCCTGCATGCACTCGATCAGGAAGCCGGCTGCGATCCACGCGGTGTGCGCCCCGGCCCCGCTCGCCAGGCACCACCGCTTGAGGTACCGGCTCGCCACCGTCACCACCTTCTCGGTGACGTACGCGGACTCGCAGTCGGCGTGCTCGTCGGGCACGGCGGTGAGGTGGCCGGCCAGCAGCAGTGCACCGAACTCACCGATCAGCCGTGCCAGCTCGGGGCCGTCGGCGTGGAACTCCGCCAGCGCGGCCTTCTCCTCCTCGGTGCCCTGTTCCCGCCAGACCAGCTCCACGTAGTCGGCGGCCCGCAGGATCTGCTCCGGGGCGAGCTGGGGGACCTTGGGTGACGTCGTCTCCATGACGGCTCCTTGCTGTTCGCTGGCCGGATGCCTGGTGCGCCCGGCCGGTCGCCCTACGGTGCGAGCCCTGCCCTGTGGACAGAGGCCGCGCTCCGGGAGGCGGTGGGGAGTGACTCCGGTCACGGACAAACTCGGACTGCAAGGGGCGGTCAAGGAGGAATCGGGCGCAGGTTGTTGGTGGCCGTCAGACCGCGGTCAAGGGGTGGCTTCACACGGTGGCTCCGGCCCGTGCGCAGATCCGCGCGCGGGCCGGACGACTGCCGACCCGGCCTTGTGCGGCCGGAGAAACCCGAGGACGCGATGACCACCGCACCCGACCCGCACACCCCGCCGGTCCTGGCGGACACCGCTGCGACGGCAAGCCCTGCTCCGAGCCCTGCGACAAGCCTCGCTCCCAGCCCCGCAGCCTCCAGCCGTCGTCTGGCGGTTGTTGCTGATCAGACCCCTGATTCGCCTGCCCCGGCCGGTTGCAACTCCGCTTCTCCAGGTACTGATGTATCTGGAGAAGCGTCCCGGCCCCGGAAGGCCGCGGCGACGAAGGCCGGCGCGAAGCTCCGCGGCGAGGTCCTGCTCACCCTCGCCCGGCTGCGCCTGGCCACACCCCGCCAGCTGAAGGCGCTGCTGCTGCCCCATCAGCAGGACACCGACCATGTCCGCCGCGCGCTGCGCAACCTGCTCGCCGAATCCCCGGCCCTGGTCGGCAGGACCCACCGTGCCCAGCAGAGCTACTGGTACTGCACCTCGGCGGGCTTCGCCGAAGCCGCCGCCTCCGGTGAGCTCGCGTCGCCGGCCGGCCGGACGACGGGGAAGCGCATCGCGGCCAGCAAGACGGGCCTTCGGGAGCATGGCCTCGCCCTGGTCGACACCGTCATCGCCTTCCACCAGGCGGGGGTGGCCGATCACGCCGACTGGCGGGTGGAAGTCGCCCACCCCACCCCGGCCGGGAACCTGGTGCCCGACGCCGTGGTGCTCCTGGCCAACGGCGCCAGCGCGTTCGTGGAGATCGACCGCACCGTGTCCTACGCCGGCCTGCTCGCCAAGCTGGAGCGCTACGACGCCTACCGCAACGCGCCTGCGTCCGGGCGCGGCAACGCCGCCCGCTCCCCGCGCAACCACTGGCGGGAGACCTACGCCGGTCCGTCACTGGAGCGGACCTTCCCGCTGCTGCTGTTCGTCTTCGCCCCGGCCAAGCGCCGCGCGGCCCCGGAAACGAGGGAGGCCGCCTTCCACGACCGCGCCCGGCCGAACTGGCGGATCACCGTGGCGACGACGACCCTGCACCAGCTCACCCATGACGGGGCCGACCGGCCGGTGTGGCGGATCGTCGGCCGCGGCGAGGAGGACCGGCGGGTGCTGGCCGCAGCGCCCAAGCCGCGGTGAGCACAGCGGGCCCGGCCTCCACCCAGGCCGGGCCCGGTTGTCGGTAGCGGCTGGAAAGCTGACCGGATGAACGGAGACGAGCAGCTGCTGAACGGCCGCGTCTACGGCGCGGAGCACGACGACCCCAACCCCGGCCCGCTCCCGCACCGGACCTACGCCGAACTGGTCGGCGGCCCGCTGGACAGCCTGCTGCTGGACATCCACGGCTGGCGGACCGAGGAGGTCGACGACGGCGTCGCCCTGACCACCGAGCTGTCCCGGTGGCCCGGCGGCCGCGCCCTGTACGACCCGCGCCCCGGCGAACCCCGCACGACTCCAGGGACTCCCGGCCCACGCCCGTGCGTTGGCAGTACGTGGCGATCAGCATGGCCGCCGTTTTCAGTGCCCGCCGTGTTCTTGAAGGGTCGGCCGTTCCTACGCTGCCCGGTCCCAATGGTCGGGCAGGGTGTCCTCGTCGGGTGGTTGCTGTGTGGCCTTTTCGCGGGCGCGCAAGAAGGCCCAGGGAGGTGAGGTACCAGGGCAGTGGCCAGACGGTGGGCCACCAGGCTGCTTGGGGTGTGGCGAGGAGGTCGAGGGCGGCGGTGGTCATGCCGGCGGCGAGACTCCAGCACAGCACGTGCCCGGCCCGCCGGGCGGCGAGGGTGAGCCGGTGTGGGACGGGGGAGTGGCGGGTGGAGCGGGAGCAGGGCATACGTCTGCCCGGTGCGTTCATCGGAGAGGAGGTCCTTCACAGCAGGGGTGATTGCCGCGGGCTGGGGGCCCACGCATGCAGGACGGGGTCAGTGTGCATTCCGTGAAGGCCTGCACCTAGGAACCGCTGGCGTTCGCCACCGCCTTTGAGACAACTTCCGTGGCCAGTGCGGTCATGGCATGACCAGCATGAACGACTCGGTGATCACGCCTCATGGTCGGCTGGAAGGTCTGAACCTGGCCGAAAAGGTCCGGTCGCTGTCCTTGGACCCGCAGACACAGGGCCTGTTCGAGCATTTTCGATCTGAATGCTCACCAAGATCGGTGAAAATTTCGCCAACTGGGCTTGCTCGGCGACCCTATTGCGCCAATAAGGGCGTGTTTGAACCAGTGAAGCGGTGGGGCGCATTCCGGCCCGTGTGCATATGGCGTTCGAGGGGACGCCGCATCGATTTGTGTGCTTCTTGTGACAGCTTGTGTGCCGCTGGTGGCCGCTGGGGTCGCCGGGTCTAACTTTCTGTGGGGGGGAAGCTGATGCACTCGCGTGCTGCGCGCACGCCTATGTGGCGTGCCCGAAGAACACACAGAACCGCTCTCGTCTCCGCGATCACCACGGCCGCCGTGGTGATCGCCGCCGCGCCCGGCCTGGCGGCGACACCGAAACCGGAGCTCCCGGAGCCGGAGAGTCCGTGGACGAAGCCGACCAAGGTCCAGGCTCCCGCGACACCGGCCGGCACAGTCAAGGCGCCCGCCTCGGAGGCCGAAGCCAAGCCCTCGGCCGAGGTCACGGCCTGGCGGGCGGCCCAGAAGGCCCGTGCCACGGGCGAAGAGCCTGCCAGGAGCTCCGCATCCCGCTCGGTCGCTGCTGCAGCGGCCGACTACCTGCCCGAGGGTCAGGGCGAGGTGCCCTGGCACCAGATCCTCGACACCCGTCTCAACGACGCCCTGGTGGCGCGGGTGAACGTCTCCAACGGCAACCTGATGCTCGCCGCGACCGACTTCGATATCGCCGGCGTCGGTCAGAAGCTGCAGCTGACCCGTACCTACAGCTCCCTCGATGCGCCGTGGGGGAAGGTGTCGCAGCGCTGGTGGCAGGCCTACGAGCGCTACCTCCAGGTCGGCGACGGCGAGGTCGACGTCTTCGACGCCACCGGGAACCTGCTGCGCTTCACCGCCAAAGCCGACGGCACCTACACGACGCCGACGGGCTACTCGAAGGACCTGAAGAAGAACGCGGACGGCACCTACACCCTGACCGACCGCAAGTCCGGCACCAAGGACACCTACAACGAGCACGGCACCCTCACCAAGGTGACGGACAAGAACGACGGCACGATCACCGTCGACCAGCACGACGAAGGCGCCGAGCACAAGGGCTTCAAGCTCACCGAGACCCGCACGGGCCGCTGGATCGACCTGGTCAAGACGGACGCGAGCCAGTGGCAGGCCAAGGACCACACCGGCCGCACCGCCGTCCTCGACCTCGACAGCGCGGGCAACCTCGCCAAGGTCACCGACACCGCCGGCAAAGCCACCGCTTACGAGTACGACTCCTCCCGCCGCCTGACGAAGGTGACCACCCCCGAAGGCACCGTCACCCTCTTCACCTACGACAGCCACAACCGCGTCACCTCCATGCAACGCGCCACCGGCACGTCGGGCAGCGCCCGCACCGGCCCGACCTGGCGCTACGACTACACGACCGCGACCCCGTCGGATGCGGGCACGACGACGGTCACCGACCCGGATGGCGACGCCACCAAGTACGTCCACAACGCCGATGGTGAGGTCACCAAGGTCACCGACCCGCTGGGCCACTCCCGCCACTCCACGTACAAGAATCACCTGACCCAGACCGCTGTCGACGCGATGGGCACCGGCACGGACGGCACCGGCGGCAACACCACCACCTACGGCTGGGACGACCGCAACAACCCCATCTCCCAGAAGCTGCCGATGGGCGCCACCGCCCAGGTCTCCCAGTACCAGACCATCGCGGGCACGGACCTGCCCAGCGACCTGACCGGCGCCAACGGCCGCAAAGACAGCTTCAAGTACGACACCAACGGCAACACTTTGTCGGTGACCACGTCGGGCACCGCGGGCGCGACCCGCGAGTACACCTACAACGACGCCGACCCGACGTGCGGTGGCTTCGAGGGCCAGCGGTGTACGGCGAAGGACGGCAACGGAAAGGTCACCTCCTTCACCTACGACGACGAGGGCAACCTGATCAAGGTGAAGCCGCCGGCGCCGCTGGGGGAGACGACCTACACCTACGACGCGCTGGGCCGCGTGGAGACGGTCAAGGACGGCCGCGGCATCACCACCGTCTACGGCTACGACTCCCGGGACCGCGTGCGCGAGGTCTCCTCCACCAACTTCACCATCACCTACACCTACGACGGTGACGGCAACGTCACCACCCGCTCCGACGCCTCGGGTTTCACCAAGTGGGAGTACGACAAGCTCAACCGCGAAAGTATCCGCACCCTGCAGAACGGCGCGCAGACCGCGCTGGCGTACACCCCAGGCGGTGACGTCGATTTCTACACCGACCCGACCGGGACGACGGACTACACCTGGGACAAGGCCGGCCGCCTCGACTACCTCACCGCACCGGACGGCGCGAAGACCGACTTCGACTACAACAACAACGACAAGCGCACCAAAACCGTCTACCCCGGCGGCACCACCCAGACCGTCACCATCGACGACAACGGCCGCCCCGAGCGCATCAAGACCACCTCAGGCACGCAGACCTTCGTCGACCTCTCCTACAGCTACGCCAACGCGGGCAAGGACACCACCAAGATCCGCACCCGCACCGACAACATCACCCAGTACAAGACGAGCTACACCTACGACTCCCAGGACCGCCTCTCCTACGCCCTGGAGGCGGACTCGGCGGGGGCGCGAAAGGCGTCGTGGCTGTACTGCTGGGACAAGGTCGGCAACCTCACCAGCCAGGACGGCAGCAAAAACGCCTGCCCGGGCGGCACCACGTACACCTACAACGACGCCAGCGAGCTGACCGGGAAGAACGGCTCCACCACGGGCTGGTCCTACGACAAGCTCGGCAACGAAACCGGCGCAGCCAGTGGCACCGCTCGCACGAACGAGTCCTGGACCGACTACAGCCAGCTCGCCGGGATCACCGCAGGCGGCAAGACCTACGACCTGGTCCACGCCGGCACCACCAATGCCGAGCGCACCAAGCTCGGTGAGACGTGGTTCCACCACACCGCACTGGGTCTCGCGTCCACGACCACGAACGGTGTCGACACGGGATTCATCCGCGAGCCTTCGGGCACGCTGAACTCCATGACGACTGGGGGGAAGCCCTACTACTACCTCACCGACGCCACCGGCAACGTCCTGGGCCTCGTCGACGCCACCGGCAAGCGGACGCACACCTACGCCTACGGCCCGACGGGCACGCCCCGCGGCACCACCACCGAGGCCACCCCCCAGCCGTTCCGCTACGCGGGTGCGTACGCCGACCCGACGGGTCTGTACGAGATGGGGCACCGCTACTACGACCCCGCCCTCGGCCGCTTCACCCAGCCCGATCCCTCCGGCCAGGAATCCAACCCCTACCTCTACGCCGCCGGCGACCCCATCAACAACAGTGACCCGACGGGGCTGTTCAGCTGGCCTGATGTGGGAAGCGCTATTGGTGGTGCCGTGGCTGGCCTCGCTGCTGCAACAGCTGTGGCCGCAGCTTGCGCAGGGACGGCCGGAATAGGCTGCGTGGCCGCCGGTGCGGTAACAGGCGCCCTATGGGGAGGCGCCGGTGCAGGGCTGGGAGCCGTGGTCGCGGGCGGAGACAGCGACGACGCCAAAAACGCTGTCCTTGGCAGCGTCGTCGGCGGACTCATCGGCGGAGCGAAAGTCTGACCAACAGGGAGAACACCTGTGCCCGACGCGAGCAAGGCGTATGCGATCGCTTGGAAGCGCGGCATGCTCTTCGCACTGATCGGTGCGGCGCTTGGAACAGTGCTGAGCCTGGCCTTTGGCTTCATCGGCACACCCTGGCAGGGCGCGCTGGTGATGGGCGCCATTGGTGCCGTCGTCGGCCTGATCCAACCACCACTCAACCGAGCGGTCCGAAGGTCCGTCTATCGCGATTAGTGACGCCCGCTCTGTGACCGCTCGTGAGCAAGTGACCTTCCTCCAAAATGCGGCCCTACGCCGGATCCGGCGTAGGGCCGCAGTGCGATTGACCGTGTGGGACCGCACGGCCAGCTCTGCTGACCCTCTCGCGGGTGAACGTTGGCTTCCGGGAGAACTGCTGCCGCTGGTGGTGCGTCGTGCCGACCGTGGAAGCGATCAACGAAACGCACGTGTCCGAGCCCGGTCTGGTCGTGGTCGACGTCGCCACTGCGGATGATGAGACCGCGTTCGCGTTTCACGCGGCGCTGGCGGCGTGGTGGGCGACGACGTCGGTGGAGCGCACCACCCGGGATGCCGACCAGGCGGGTGCGCGGCTGCGCTGCTACCTCGACATGCGTCAGCCGCTGGCCGGGCCCGGCGGGGGAGGGGCCTGATGGTGCGCCGGCAGGTGGCTACCGTGCGAGGGTGACCTCGACCGGGGGAGTGTCCAATAGACGGCGGATCCGATGATCAAGGAGACGCCTGATGAGCGAGACCATCACTGAGTGAGCGTTTGGTTCGCTTTCGCGGTAGTTCTTGGCAGATTGCGCCCCGGCATGGTCGCTGTACGACGACCCCGTATACGGGGATAAGCCCTCAATGA
>NZ_JBUDHV010000048.1:0-59017 GCF_054956795.1 Streptomyces sp. SYSU D01066-1
CCCACCACACCCATCCCCCTCCGCTACCTCACCACCATCGAAAACACCACCGACACCCACACCCGACTCCACGACCACCACCACACACACAACACCCCCACCAACCCCACCCCCACCACCAACCCCGACACCACCCCCCTCCCCGCCACCCACCCACCCACCTGGCCCACCTCACAAGCACCCGTCCCCGCCCCCTCCTCCACCTACGTCCTCGCCTACGGCGCCCACCTCGACGGCAACGTCGGCCTGGTGTACCTGGAGCCGTTGCCGCCGGCGGTGGTCGACGGGCTGCACGAGCAGGTGATGGCGGCGCTGGGGCTGGCGCACGCGTCCGGCACGCACCCGGTGCGGGAGCAGTTGCGGACCGTGGCGAGCGGCGAGCAGCTCGTGCTCAACCTGCCGTACCTGCGCGGGAGCCTGGGTTTCCGGATCACCCTGCGGGTGGACGGCCGGGACCGGACGGTCGACCTGCGGATGCGGCTGGCGAACCCGGTGGCGGCGGCCCGTTACGGGCGGGCGGAGGGCGCCGAGCGGGACGTGCGGGTGGAGCGGCGCGGCATCGGTACGCAGGAGTCGGTGTCGGCGGAGGCGTCGGGCACGGTCCGTACCCTGCTGCTGCCCTGGACCGGGCTGTTCCCGGTGGCGCGGGCGATCCCGGTGCGCGGGGTCGACGTGGCGCTGACGCTGGCGATGACGCTGAACCAGCTCTCGTCGACGTCGTCGGTGACGACGGTGGTGCAGACGACGTCGGCGCAGCGCAGCAACGAGCCCTCCGAGCCGTACGACTTCCAGGCGGCGTGGGAGGTGCGGGTGGACGCCCCGCGGCTGGCGCCGCCGGTCACCTGGGGCCCGGCGCGGACGCACGGGCCGGTGACGTTCTGGTTCCCGCAGCACCTGGCGCGGGACGAGGAGGGTGAACTGCCCCAGGCGGCCGACCTGGACGACCTGCCGGTGTGGGGCGTGGACACGGTGGCGGAACCGCAGCGGCTGCTCGCGGAGGCGCTGGCCTTCTTCGGTACGGAACTGAACGCGCTGGACGAGGACTCGGCGGCGGAGCTGGAGACGTTCCTGTCGGAGCCGCTGCTGCGGGGGACGCTGCCGATGCAGCGGGACCGGGGCGTGTTCTCGCCGGTGCTGCTGGACACGTCGGGGCGGGCGGTCGGCATGTTCCAGCTCCGTACCGAGGTGGAGGTGGGCCGGCCGCTGCGGCGGAGCGTGGCCGGGAAGATCAACCTGGAGAGCCATCTGACCCAGGTGGTCAAGCTGGACTCCCAGTCGCGGTTCAGCAGCGGGCTGTCCCTGTCCGGCAGCGCCGGTCCGGCGCTCACCGCGGATCGCGAGCGGGGCCACCCGGACGCGTCGCGCCGGCCCGGCGGCGGTGTGCTGGGCCGGCTGTCCGCGCAGGCGGGGACGCACGAGGACCTGGTGCAGAGCGGCAGTACGGCGCTGATGCACGCGGTGCGCAGCAACCGCAGCCACCTGCTGGCGCCGGCGGCGGTGCGGCACACGCTGGTGCTGCACCTGCCGGGCGGCGGGCGGCGGGAGTTCGCGCCGGCGGACGCCTGGCCGCGCGGCATGCACCTGCGGCTGCTGACCGCCGAGGACGCCCGGGGCCACGCGCCGTCGCCCGAGGAGCTGCGGCGGCTGCCGGCCGAGCTGGAGCACCTGCGGTCGGTGGGCACCACGGCGACGCCGCTGGGTGTGGAGGGCGCCCAGCCGCTGTTCACGCACGCCGAGAACTGGCTGCGGCGCGAGGGCTTCCTGCCCGGCGACACCCAGGAACGCACCCGGGTGCTGCCCGACGAGGCGCTGGTGCAGGCGCAGTTGAACAATCTGCGCCGGTTCGAGCAGGCCCGCTCGGAGGTGGGGCAGCGGGCCGCCACGGACGCCATGGTGGACGGCGGCCACTCGCTGTTCCTGGAGATCCCGACGGCGACCGGGTCGCGCCGGGTACGGCTGGTGCTGAGCGCGGTGCGGGGCGCGGGCGCGAGCACGCACACCCGGGTGCTGCCGGACGTGCAGGGCATGGGCGTGGCGTCGCTGTCGGCGGCGGGCACCGACCACCGCGGTTCGTCGTACGGGGTGTCGTACGGCGGGGGCGGGTCGTTCGGGCTGCCGCGGGGCTCGTGGACGCTGGGCGGCACCGGGGACCACGTCCGCGGCCACCAGGTGCGGCACGACAACAGCGCGCAGTCGGCGGTCGGCCACGACCAGTTGTTCATCGGCAGCGGCGCCGGGCAGCGCAGCGAGGTCTTCGAGGTGCCGGCCGAGCTGGCGCTGGACCTGTACGAGGGGCCGGGCGAGCAGCCCTCGGTGCGGTTCGCGCACGACACGGTGGAGCGTCCGTACGTCCCGCCCGGCGCCCCGCCGGCCGCGCCGCCGGGCCCGCCGCCGGACCGGGTGCCGGGCACCCTGCGCCTCGCGGTGCCGACGCACCGGACGCTGCCCGCCGACGCGCCCGTGCCGGCGGCGCCCGCGGCGCCCGTGCTGCGCGCGGCCACGCCGGCCGACCGGGACCTGCCGGCGCTGACCGACGGCCACGGTGCGCCGCTGCCGGACACCGTGCTGCTGCCGGACGACGCGGTCATGGAGGTGTTCCAGGCGTCGGCCGCGCTGGAACGGGCCTTCCGGGCCGTCCTGGGCAACACCTACCCGGGCCATCCGGCGCGCGGACTGCTGGACGACGTCCGGGACGCGGTGGCCGGGCGGACCCCGGCTCCGGTGGCGCGGGCCGGGCGGGCGCTGGGCGAGTCGCTGGCCGGCGCGGCGGCGACCGATCCGACCACGGTGGCGGCGGAGATGCTGTCCGCCGCCCGCAGTCCCGCCGCCCTGCTGGCCCGCGGCCACCAGGTGTTCAAGGGCGCCTACGTGGTGGAGGGCCTGACCCTGCCGGGGCTCGCCGCGGACGAGGTGCTGTCCGTGGAGATCCGCGGCGCGCTGCGCCGGCCGCGGGCGTCGGAGGGGTTCGCGCAGTACTTCGAGACCGGCCTGAGCGCCACCGACGGCGCGGCGCAGCAGCGGGGCGCGGCGCGCACCGCGCAGTGGGCGGGCGGCTTCCGCGCGGTCCGCAACACCTCGTCGGCGGGGACCCCGGCCGCCGACCAGGCGGCGGGCAACGACGTCGACGACGTACTGGTCACCCGCGCCGAACCGCGGGAGGGGACGGGAGAGGGGGGCGGACAGCCGGCGTCCCGGCCCAGCACCCTGAACCCGTCGGCGCGTTACTCCCGCACGTCCCGCAGCGAGCTGTCCCGCGCGCTGGGCTCCACGACGGCCGCCTACCGCACCGCCACCGAGAGCGGCACCCAGCACCGGGTCACGGCCGACGCGACGCTGCTGGTGACGTTCCGGCGGGGCCGGCGCAACATCGTGGGCAACGCGTTCGGGCAGGGCGAGAGCCGGGCCGTGACGGTGGCCGTGGACCTGCCGGACGCCGTGCGGTTCCTGACCACGCCGGCGCAGATCCGGCGGCACGCCGCGTTCTTCGCGCGGGTGGCCGGGCTCGCGGTGCCGGACCCGGTGGCGGGCTCGGTGCCGCTGCCGCGCCGGTTCACGGCCTCCCGTGAGGTCGGCTTCGGCAGCGTCCTGGCGGTGGACGAGTTCACCGACGCGACGCGGACGGTGCGGCGCACCGACCTGCTGCGGCAGCGGCTGCTGGCCCTGGTCGAGGCGGAGGCGCCCGGAGTGACCCGGCCCGGCCACTCCGCCTACCTGCCGGGCGTGGCGACCCGCGTCGCCGACCTGTCCTCGACGGCGGGGCTGCGCACCCTGGCGGGCCGCGGCCCGGGACACGTGCAGCGCTTCCGCTTCCGCTACCTCGGCTACGGCGGCGCGCAACTGGTGGAGGTGACCCTGCGCACCGCACCGGACGCCGACGACCACGCGCTGCGCCGCCTGCGCGGCCACCCGGTGGCGTCGGGCGCGGGCATCGAGCAGTTCCTGGCCCACGTCCCGTCCTCGGTGACCGACCGGACCGCGCGCGGCGTCCGGCACGGCGGCTTCGTCCAGCTCCAGTCGCGGTTCCCGCGGCCCACCGGCGGCCCGCGCACCGACCGGGCGGGCGCGCTGCTCAGCGCCGACACGACCCGCGGCAACGCCGCGCGCGCCACCCGCGCCGCCGAGGACCGTTTCTGGCTGCGCACCGACAACGCGGCGGACTTCGAGGGCGTGCCGTACCGGGTGGTGGCCGAGGTGCGCTCCACTCCGACGGCGCAGTGGCTGCTGGACCTCCCCGGCAGCCTGTTCCAGCACGGCGTGCTGAGCCTGACCGACGCGGACGCCACCCTCGCCGACCGCGTCACGCACCTGTTCAGCGGCCGTCCGGCCCGGTCGGTCACCGTGCACACCGCCGCCGCGCTGCGGTTCACCGGCAGCGAGACGGCCGACCCGGCGCCCGAGCAACCGCCGGTGCCGGTGGCACGGCACACCACGCGTCCCACGGTCGCCGGGGACCGCTTCGTGCCGCACGGCCCCGCCCCGGTGTTCGCCTTCGACGGCGGCGCCGAACTGGCCGCGGCGCTCGGCGAGGTGGCCCCGGCGCTGACCCGCTCCTGGCGCTCGCTCACCGTCTCCGGCTCGGCGGACGCCACGGCGGTGCGGGTCGGCGAGCTGATCCAGTCCGGCGCCCTCTCGCTCGACCACCCCCGGGGCCCGGCCGGCCTGACCACCACGATGCCGGGCGCCTACCCCTTCCAGGGCGCGCCGGGCGCCCCGCCCCGCCTGTCGGTGGAGCTGTACCGGCCGCGCCCGGTCACCGACACCGGCGACGTGACGGTGGACCGGCTGCGGCTGAGCACGTTCAGCGCGGGTTCCTCCTCGCAGGCGGGCGTCACGGCCGGGCTCGCGGCGCAGGGCGGGCTCGGCGCCGACGACGACAACCGGCAGGTCGTCAACTTCACCGTGCCGGTGCTGGCCCGCCAGCCGCAGGCCCCCGGCCCGGGCGCGGGCGTCAGCGGTACCCGCCGGGACTGGCTCAAGCACGGCAACACCAGCGCCCCCGAGGGCGCGCGCGGCACCCGCAGCCACGAGATCCTCGCCGACGCGCTGATCACCGTGCACGGCCCGGGCGGTGTCCGGTACGTGACCGGCACGGTGCGGATGCGTCCGCTGGAGCGCGACGTGCTGGGCCTCGGCGTCACCGGCGCCCGCACGGACGCCGGGGTGTTCGACGGTGCGGCGCTGGCCCGCGAGGCCGCCGACGCCCGGGTCCGCGCGGCGGGCGGCCCGGCGGACGCGGTGGCGGACGATGTACTGCGGGACTGGCGGCGGATGCCGCTGCGGGACCTGCCGGGGCTGCTGGCGGACGGGGTCCGGGCGGGCGGGGACGACGGCACCCCGCAGCTGTGGTTCGCGGTGGACGGCGGCCCCGAGCGGACGGCACGCGCGGTGTACGCGGCCTCGGCCGCGGCGGCGCTGCTGGGGCGGCCGGTCGAGCTGGCGCTCCGCGACGACGCGGGAGTGCGGTTCCGCCGCTTCGACGCGCACGGGGAGCCGGAGCGCGCCGGGGACCAGGAGCACGAGGCCGGCTGGGAGGCCGTACGGGCCCGGGTGACCGCGCTGGAGGAGGCCGCACGGGCGGAGGAGGCCGCACGGGCCGAGGAGGCGGAGCTGCTGACCCGGCTGCCGGACGCGCGCCGCACCGTGGACGGGACCCGTGCCCCGGTGACGGCGGCCGAGCGGGAGCTGGCCGACGCCCGCGCCGCCGCCGGCGCCGCCCAGGGCGCCCGCACGGCGGCGGAGCGGACGCTCACCGCGGCCGAGCGCACGGAGCGCGACCGGCGCACCCGCGTCACGGAGCTGACGGCCGACGCCCGCGAGCGCGCGCGGCGCGCGACCGAGGCGGACGCGGACGCGGCGGCGGCACGGCGGGCGGTCCGGGAGGCGGAGGAGGCGCTGCGGACGGCGGAGGCGGCGGTACGGGACGCGGAGTCCCGGCGCGACGGCTCCCGACGCGGCACGACCAGTACGTCGCCCAGCACATCGTCGAGTACGTCGTCGAGCGGTTCCCTCTCCCGGCGCACGGCCCGGCGGGACCAGGCCCGTGCCGCGCTGACCGGAGCCCGGACGGCGGCGGAGGCGGCCGGCCGCGCCGCCGACGCCGCCCGGCACGCCGCCGAGGACGCCGAGCGCCGGCTCGGCATGGCCCGCGACGCGGCGGACGCCGCGGCCCGGGCCCTGGAGGCCGCGCGGGAGGCGGCCGGGACGGCGAGGCGGGCCGAGGAGACGGCACGGGACGCCCTGACCGGGGCGGCGGCACAGCACGACGCGGCGGTCGCCGCCCGCGACGCGGCCCGGCGGGCGCTGACCGCCCTCGAACGCGAGGTCGCCGCGGCCCTCGCCGAACAGACCCGGCAGGCGGCCCGCCAGCGCGACGCCCAGAACGGCCTGACGGACGTCGTGACCCTGCTGGAGGCGGCACGGACGGCGGCGGGCGACGGAACGGTGGCGCTGCCGACGGGCTCGTTCGCCCGGACCCCCGCCGGCTGGCCGCGCCGGGGCACGCGACCGGCGCCGGTGCGGGCGGCGGACGTGGAGCCGGCGGAGACGTCGCAGGAGGAGCCGGAGCCCTCGGACTCGCAGGAGGAGCCGGAGAGCGGGAACGGGACCGACACCGCGCACGGGACCGGCGCCGAGACCGGTGAGGCCGACGACGGCGGCGACGACGGCCGTGACGGAGACAGCGACGACGACGGCCGTGACGACGAAGATGAAGGCATCGACGATGAAGGCATCGACGACGCCCCGCCGCCGATCTCCCGGGGCGAGCGCCCCGACTCGTTCGTCCGCTCGCTCTCCCGGCTGCTCACCGGCTCCGGTGCCGCCCCGGACTGGACCCGGTCCCGCGATCCGCACGGCGCGCTCCTCGCGTGGGCGCGGCAGGACGTCGCCTCCCACGGGGCGCCGAACGACGCGCCGCTCCCGGACGGCGACGCGCCGGTGAGCATCGACGAACTGGCCCGTATCGGTGCCCTCACCGAGTCGCTGCGCGCGCAGTCGATCCTCCAGAACGGCCAGGTGACCGTCGCGGACGCCGGACTGACCGACTCCGCGCGCCTCGAACTGCTCCTGGCCGCCCCGGACACCCCCGACTACGTCGCCGCCTTGGCCGCGCTGGTGGCCCGGCGGACCGGACGGCCGGTGCGGGTGCTGGGCCCCGGCGGGACGGCCCGCGCCTTCGGGCCGCAGGACGGCACCGCGCTGACCCTGTACTTCGACGGCGACCGCTTCTCGTCCGTCCCGCCCGCCGCGGACGACGACTGACCCCTTCCGGGAAGGAACACCATGTCCGGCAAGAACGACCCGCAGCACGAGACCGCCGCCGAGGCGGCGCTTCCGGCGAGCCAGGCCGCGTCGGAGGAGACGCTGCCGGCGACGCCGGAGACGAAGAAGGAGAAGGAGGCGGTGCCGCCCACCCCGGCCGGAACCGGAGCCGGAGCCCGAACCGGATCCGGAGCCGGAGCCGAAGCCGAAGCCGAAGCCGGAGCCGGGACCGGAGCCGAAGGGCAGGCTCCCTCCGAGGCCGCGTCCCCGGCCGCCGCCGAACCGGGGGAACCCGAAGCGGCGGCCGCGGCGGAAGCGGAGGCGGCGGCCGAACCGCGGGACACCACCGCCGCCGTCACGACCGAGGAGAAGGCCACGGCCCCGCGCCCCTTCGGCCGCCCCTCCCGGGGCCTGCTGGCGGGCGCGGCGGTGGCGGGGGCGCTGCTGATCGGAGTGCCGTTCCTGGTGGCGGGTGTGCTGGACAGATCGGGCTCGGACGACGGCGGCTCGTCGCAGGAGGTGGCCAACGCGGGCACGGTACTGGACGACGGCGCGAAGGGCCCCGCCGCGGACGCCTACGATTCGGCGGCCCCGGCCCCGGCCCCGTCCTCGGCCTCCCCCTCCCCGAGCGGCAGCGAGGGCGGAGGGGACGACGGCAAGGGCGCGGCGGGGGCGGCGGGCGCGGGAGCGGTGGCCGAGAGCACCGAGAAGGCCCCGGAGACCACGAAGGCGGCCACGAAGAAGGCGACGAAGGGGGCCACGAAGAAGAAATCGTCGGCGTCGAAGAAGACCCCCGCCAAGCCGACGGTGACGGCCACGGTGACGACGGCCCCCGGCACCACGCTCTACAGCCACGCCTCGAACCGCTGCATCGAGATGGCTTCCCACAAGGGCTCGGACGGCTCTCCCCTCCAGATCGCCGACTGCAACGGCAAGGACTACCAGAAGTGGGACTTCCGCTCCGACGGGACGATCCGCTCGATGGGCCTGTGCATGGACGTGGCCTGGGGCTCCCACGACAACGGCGCGGTCATCCAGATCGCCTGGTGCAGCGGCAACCCGGCCCAGCAGTTCGTGCTGAACGGCAGCAACGACCTGGTCAACCCGCAGTCCGGCAAGTGCGTCGACGTCCAGGACGCCAGGACCGCCGCCGGCACCCCGTTGCAGCTCTGGGACTGCAACGGCCAGGACAACCAGAAGTGGAGCACCCGCTGAGCGGTGCCGGGCGGCAGGCGCCGCCGGTGCCACCGCGCCGGTCGCCCCGCGCGGGCGGCCGGCGCGGTGGGCACTCCCGCGACGGCCGGGCGGTCCACGGCGTCACGGCCGTGCGAACCCACGGCGTCGTTCCGCGTCGTTCCGCGTCGTTCCGCGTCGTTCCGCACCGGTCGCTGACCGGTCCCCACCGCCGGAGCACCGGGCATCCCGCCCGGCCGGACATCCCGCCCGGCCGGTCACCCGTCCCCGTACGCCTCGCCGCCGAGCTCGAACCCGGCCGTCCCGGCGGTCGCGTCCGCCAGCCAGCCGCGGAAGGTGGGCACGTCGGCGTCGGGCAGTCCGATCTCGATCGTGACGGCCTCGCCGTAGCGCACGTCACGCACCTCGCGCCCGGTGGCGCGCAGTTCGTTCTGGAGCTTGCCGGCCCGCTGGTGGTCCACGGTGACGACGGCCAGCCGGAACCGCCGCCGGGTGACCGCCCCCACGGCGTCCAGCGCCTCGCCGACCACTCCGCCGTACGCCCGGATCAGTCCCCCGGCGCCGAGCTTGACCCCGCCGTAGTACCGGGTGACGACGGCGGCCACGTACCGCATGTCGCGCCGCAGCAGCATCTGCAGCATGGGCAGCCCGGCGGTGCCGCCGGGCTCACCGTCGTCGCTGGCCCGCTGCACGGAGGCGTCGGCGCCGACGACGTAGGCCCAGCAGTTGTGGGTGGCGTCCGCGTGCTCCCTGCGCACGGCCGCGACGAAGTCCTGGGCCTCCCGCTCGGTGGCGACCGGGGCGAGGGCGCACCGGAAGCGCGAGCGGTTGATCTCGGTCTCGTGCACGCCCGCGCGGGCTACGGTGCGGTACTCGTCCGGCATCCGGCCAGCCTATGCGCTCACCGTCCGCACGCCTGCGGGCCCCGTCGCCCGGGAATCCTGTCCCGGCCCCCGGCGTTCTTCCCGGCGGAAGCGGCCGAACCCACGGAGGCGCAGTATGTACGGTGACGAGGAAACCGTCCGCAGGATCCTCACCGAGCGGGGCGACACCTGGGCGGTGGTCGGTCTCTCCGCCAACCAGCGGCGTGCCGCCTACGGGGTCGCGGCCGTGCTGCAGCGGTTCGGCAAGCGGATCGTTCCCGTCCACCCCAAGGCCGAGACAGTGCACGGCGAGCGGGGGTACGCCTCGCTCGCGGACATCCCCTTCGACGTGGACGTCGTCGACGTCTTCGTCAACAGCGGGCTGGCCGGGGCGGTCGCCGACGAGGCCGTCGCCAAGGGGGCGCGGGCGGTCTGGTTCCAGCTCGGGGTCGTCGACGAGGCGGCGTACGGGCGGACGCGTGCCGCGGGGCTGGACATGGTGATGGACCGGTGTCCGGCGATCGAGATCCCCCGGCTGGCGCGGCGGGGCTAGAGAAGGTCCGACGGGGGGATGGAGCGGGCGGCCCGGCGCCGTCATAATGCCCGGGTGGCCACCCCTCCCCCCGCCGCCGAGCGGTTCCCGGTCGTCATCGTCGGTGCCGGTCCCGCCGGGCTCACCGTGGGCGGTGTGCTGCGGGCCGCCGGGGTGGAGTGCCTCGTGCTGGAGGCCGGCAGCCGCCGGTTCGTCGAGCGGCGGCCCCGGGCCGGGGTGATCGAGGAATGGGCGGTGCGCGGGCTGGAGCGGCGGGGGCTGGCGCGGGGGCTGACGGCGCGGGCGCAGCGGCACAGCGCGTGCGAGTTCCGGTTCGGCGGGGAGCGGTACCTGTTCCGGTACGGGGAGCTGACCGACCGCCACCACTGGGTGTATCCGCAGCACTTCCTCGTCACCGACCTGGTGCGGGAGTACGTGGACGTGCGGGGCGGCGCGGCGCGGTTCGGGGTGCGGGACGTGCGGCTGCACGGTCTGGACACGGAGCGGCCCTCGGTGTCGTACGTCTGCCCCGACACGGGTGAACGCCGGGTGGTGGAGTGCGCGTTCGTCGCCGGGTGCGACGGGGCGCGGGGGGTGACGCGGGACGCGGTGCCGGCCGGGCGGACGCGGATCTCGCGGTTCGACTACGGCATCGGCTGGCTGGCGCTGCTCGCCGAGGCCCCGCCGTCCGCGGAGTGCGTGGTGTTCGGCATGCATCCGCGCGGCTTCGCCGGGCACATGCAGCGCAGCCCGGAGGTGACCCGCTACTACCTCCAGTGCCCGCCGGGCGACGATGCCCGGAACTGGTCGCACGAACGGGTCTGGGGCGAGCTGCGGCAGCGGCTGCGCGCGAGGGGCGCGGCGCCGCTGAACGAGGGGCGGCTGATCGAGAAACGCGTGCTCGACATGCACAGCTACGTGGTCGAGCCGATGGCGGCCGGGCGGCTGTTCCTGGCCGGGGACGCCGCCCACCTCACCGCGCCGATCGCCGCGAAGGGCCTGAACCTCGCCCTGCACGACGCCTTCCTGCTGGCCGACGGGCTGGTCGCGCGGCTGACGCGGGGGGACGACGGCGTCCTGGCCCGCTACTCCGACACCTGCCTGCGACTGGTCTGGGACTACCAGGAGTTCTCGCAGTGGCTGTCGGAGGTGTACCACGGCACGGCGTCGGGCGACCCGTACCGGGCGGCCACCGCGCTCGTCCGGCTGCGCCGCCTGTTCGACTCCCCCGTCGCCGCGGCGGCGTTCGCCGAGCGGTACCTGGGGACGCGGACCGCCGGCTGAGGGCCGTCAGGCGACTCCGAGCCCCTCCAGCACGACCGCGCCCGGCAGCTCCGCCAGCGCCTTGCCCGGCACCAGCAGCTTCCCGCGCCGCCGTCCGCTGCCCACCAGGACGTACGGCAGGTCGACGACGGCGGAGTCCACCAGGAGCGGCCAGTCACCGGGCAGGCCGACCGGCGTGATGCCGCCGTACTCCATGCCGGTCTCGCCGGTCGCGGTGTCCATCGGGGCGAAGGACGCCTTGCGGGCGCCGAGGTGGCGGCGGACCACGCCGTTGACGTCGACCCGGGTGGTGGACAGGACCAGACAGGCGGCGAGGGTGGTCCCGCCGCCCCGCTTGCCGCTGACGACGACGCAGTTGGCGGACTGCTCCAGCAGCTCGCGGCCGTAGTGCTCGACGAAGGTGGCGGTGTCGGCCCACTCCGGATCGGTGTCGACGTAGAGGATCTGTCCGGCGGGGACGGCGCCGTGCCAGTGGCGTACCGCGTCGGCGACCGGGCGGGTCAGCTCGTCGAGGCAGTCGGGCGCGGGGGTGGCACGGTCGAAGTGCCCGATGGGTGGCTGCATGCCCGCACGGTAACAAGGCCTCAGCGGGGCGGCGGCACCGAGACGGCCAGGATCATCTCCATCGGTACGCCGCCGTCGTTGGCGTAGGCGTGCGGGGCGTCCGCCGCGAAGGAGGCGCTCGCCCCGGCCGGCACCCGGTGGTCCGCCCCGTCCACGGTGATCGTCAGTTCCCCGGCGGTGACGTGCACCAGCTCGACCGTGCCCGCCGGGTGCGGGTCGGAGGGGCTGCGCTCGCCCGGCATCAGCCGCCAGTCCCACATCTCCAGCGGTCCCGGCGCCTCGGTCCCCGCCAGGAGGCGGCTGTAGCTGCCGTCCTCGGTGTGCCAGAGCCTCACCGCCTGCTCGGCGGGGACGACCCTGACCCGGGGGGCGCCCTGTCCGTGGTCCAGCAGCGTGGTGATGCTGACGCCGAGCGCGTCGCCGATCTTGACGACGGTGCCGAGGCTCGGGTTGGTGCGGGCCTGTTCGATCTGGATGAGCATGCCGCGGCTGACCCCGGCCCGTCCGGCGAGGGCCTCCAGGGTGAAGCCGCGCTCGGTGCGCCAGCGCCTGACGTTGCGCGCGAGGGACTGGGTCAGCAGGTCGAGGTCCGACACGTTCCGTCCAGGGTGGTGCGTGGCTGTACCGGTGCGGGCGAGGGTTCGGACTGAAACTGTACTGCGCGGGTGCGCTCAGGACTCCGTGGCCGGTCGCGCGAGGTGCGCGGCCGTCTCCTCGTCCAGGTGGGACAGCGCCCGCAGTTGCTCCGGCGTGACCCCCTCCGGTATCGGCACCGGGGCCGGCGTGCGCAGCGGCGGCTGCCAGCCACCGTCGGGCGTCCAGCGCCGTACGACGCGGGCGGGGGCGCCCGCCACCACGGCGTGGTCGGGCACCGTGCCGCGGACCACCGCGCCGGCGGCCACCACCGCGTTCCGGCCGATCCGCGCGCCCGGCAGGACCACCGCGCCGGTGCCGATCCAGCAGCCGGGGCCGATCTCGACCGGTTCCATCCGGGGCCACTGCTTGCCGATGGGCTGGTGGGGATCGTCGTAGGAGTGGTTGGTGGAGGTGACGTAGACGTACGGGCCGAAGTAGCAGTCGCTGCCGACGGTGACGGTGGTGTCGGCGACCAGGTGGCTGCCCCGGCCGAGGACGACGCCGTCGCCGACGCGCAGGATCGGCTCCGGGCCCAGGTCCAGGCCGGGCATCAGACCGGCCGTCAGCGTGACCTGCTCGCCGATGACGCAGTGGGCGCCGAGGTGGATCCAGGGTTCGCCGAAGACCGTGCCGAGCGGGAAGGCGAGCCGGGTGCCGTGGCCCAGGGCGCCGAAGCGGAACCGTCCGGGGTGCTCGGCGGTGACCGAACCGGTGCGCTGCGCCCAGGCCCAGGCGGCGTGGACGGCCCGCTGCGCCAGGCGGCGCCGCCGGGACGGATGGGTGTTCTCGCGCTTCGGCACCCGCTCACGGTACTCAGCGCGCCGCGCGGCCTTGACCGGAGAGAGCTGTGATCTTCGCCCCACCGGGTGGGCTACCGTGCCGCTGACACCACCGGCCAGGAGGCGACGATGACGCACAGGGCGCTGATCACGGGCATCGGCGGCAGGGAACCCGAGGTGGACGCGGAGGCGTTCGTGGCGCCGACGGCCTCGGTGATCGGGGACGTGACGCTGCGCGCGGGGGCGAGCGTCTGGTACGGGGCGGTGCTGCGCGGCGACGTGGAGCGGATCACGGTCGGGGCGGGCAGCAACGTCCAGGACAACTGCACCCTCCACGCCGACCCCGGTTTCCCGGTCACGGTCGGTCAGCGGGTGTCCATCGGGCACAACGCGGTGGTGCACGGGGCGACCGTCGAGGACGACTGCCTGGTCGGGATGGGGGCGACCGTGCTCAACGGGGCGGTGATCGGCGCGGGCTCGCTGGTCGCGGCCCAGGCGCTGGTCCCGCAGGGGACGGTGGTGCCGCCCGGGTCGCTGGTCGCGGGGGTGCCGGCGAAGGTGCGGCGGGAGCTGACGCGGGAGGAGCGGCAGGGGCTCGCCCGGAACGCCGCCGGGTACGCGGAGCTGGCCGAGGCGCACCGGGCGCTGTGAGGATCAGTCGGCGGCGGGGACGGGCTCGGCCCCTTCCGCGACCTGCGCCTTCTTCGCCTTCCGCTTCAGCACCAGCATGGAGATCGCGCCGATGAGCACCGCCGCCGCCAGGCCCAGCCAGGAGAAGCGCTTGAGCCAGGACTCGGCGACGACACCGACGTAGTAGATGACGGCGGTGGTGCCGCCGGCCCAGACGATGCCGCCGAGGACGTTGGCGACCAGGAACTTCCAGTAGGGCATGTGCAGCACTCCGGCCAGCGGCCCGGCGAAGATGCGCAGCAGGGCGATGAAGCGGCCGAAGAAGACGGCCCACATGCCCCACTTGGTGAAGGACCGTTCGGCGGTGGCGACGTGGCCCTCGCCGAAGTGCCGGGGGAACCTGCGGCCCAGCCAGGCCAGCAGCGGCCGCCCGCCCCTGCGGCCGATGGCGTAGCCGATGGAGTCGCCGATCACCGCTCCGGCGACGGCGCAGGCGCCGAGGATCACCGGGTCGATGCCGCCGTGCTGGGACGACAGCAGGGCCGCCGACACCAGGATGATCTCGCCGGGCAACGGGATGCCCAGGCTCTCCAGACCGATGACCAGTCCCACCACGGCGTAGACGGCCGCCGCGGGCACGGTGTCGAGCCATTCCTGGACGTGCACTGCGGGCTCCTCGCGGTTTCGCTCCTGCTGTCCCGGGAAGCCTACTGGGTCACGCGCGGGCGCCCGCGTCCGTGCCGGTGCGCAGCCGCGGGTTTGCCGAGGACGCCCCGGTCCACACCGCGCGCCGGCCGGTGCCGGGCACCCGGTCGTGGCGGCGCGGATCCCAGCAGGAGGGGCCGGACCCCGCCGAGCGGGCCCGGGAAGGGCGGGCGCGGCGGGGCGCCGGCGCGGGGCGTCGGCAGGGGGCATTGGCACGCGGGCCCCGTCCCGGCGATAGTCACCGGGTGCCGTACGTATCGCTCCCCCGCCGCCGCGCCGCCCGGCCCCCCGCCTGGGCGAGCCGCAACTACACCCTGCTGACCGTCGCCACGGTGGTGACCGGCCTCGGCGGCAACGGCGCGCTGATCGCCGCCGCCTTCGCCGTACTGGAGGCGGGCGGCGACGGCGGCGACGTGGGCCTGGTCGCCGCCGCCCGCACGCTGCCGCTGGTGCTCTTCCTGCTGATCGGCGGCGCACTCGCGGACCGGCTGCCGCGGCACCGGGTGATGGTCGCCGCCAACACGCTCAGCTGCCTGTCGCAGGCGGCGTTCGCGGCGCTCGTCCTGGCCGGGGAGCCGCGGCTGTGGCAGATGATGCTGCTGGCCGGGCTCGGCGGTACCGGCCAGGCGTTCTTCGCCCCGGCGGCGGAGGGCATGCTGATGTCCTCCGTCGAGGGTGAGCACGCCGGCCGGGCCTTCGCGGTGTTCCGGATGGCGATGCACGGCGCGGGCCTGGGCGGCGCCGCGCTGGGCGGGGCGATGGTCGCCGCGATCGGGCCGGGCTGGGTGCTGGCGGCGGACGCGGCGGCGTTCGCCTGCGCGGCCGCGCTGCGCGGTCTGCTCGACGTGTCCCACATCCCGCCGCGCACCCCGGGCGACGGCCTCCTCGCCGATCTGCGGGAGGGCTGGCGGGAGTTCAGCGGACGGCCGTGGCTGTGGGGCATCGTGGTGCAGTTCTCGATCGCCAACGCGGTGGTCGGCGCCGCCGAGGCGGTCTACGGCCCGCTGGTCGCCCGCGATCACCTGGGCGGGGCCGGGCCGTGGGGCCTGGCGCTGGCCTGCTTCGGCGCCGGTACGGTCGGCGGCGCGCTGCTGATGACCCGCTGGAAACCGCGCCGCCTGCTGCTCGCCGGCACCCTGTGCGTCTTCCCGCTGTCCCTGCCCGCCGCCGCGCTGGCCGTGCCGGTGCCGGCTGGCGTGCTGTGCGCGGTGATGTTCGTCACCGGCCTGTCCGTCGAGGTGTTCGGCGTGAGCTGGATGACCGCGCTGCACCAGGAGGTGCCCGAGGAGAAGCTGTCGCGGATCTCGGCGTACGACTGGTTCGGCTCCGTCGCGCTGGTGCCTGCGGCGACCGCCCTGGCGGGTCCCGCGGAGGCGGTGTTCGGGCGGACCGAGTCCCTGTGGGGCTGCGCGGCGCTGATCGTGGTGGTCACCTCCGCCGTCCTGTCCGTCCCGGAGGTACGCGATCTGCGCCGCCGCACGGAGCCGGCCGCCCTGGGCGTGCCGGACGCCGGCGCCGGATCAGCCGGCGCCGGATCAGCCGATGCCGAACGCCCCGTCGGGGGGCTCGGGTGACGCCACCGCGTCCGCGTCCCGCACCGGACGCGCGTCGCCGGTGAACCTCCGCAGCGCCGGCCCGTGTTCCACCCGCGCCGGGAAGGCGTCGGCCGCGGTGCGCCGGGACAGCGCGGCCACGTCCAGCGGCCGGTGGGCGGCGGCCAGCACCGCGTTGCCGAAGCGGCGCCCGCGCAGCACGCCCGGCTCGGCGATCAGCACCAGCTCCGCGAACAGGGCGCCGAAGGTGGCCAGCTGGGAGCGGAGGAAGCCGAACGGCGCGGCGTCGGCGAGGTTGGCCAGGTAGACGCCGTCGGCCCGCAGCACCCGCGCGGCCTCCCGCGCGTACCCGAGGGAGGTCAGGTGCGCGGGCACCCGGGAACCGCCGAAGACGTCGGCGACCAGCACGTCCGCCGAGTCCGCCGGGGCGGCCGACAGCCACTGCCGGGCGTCGGCCGCGTGCGGCGCGATCCGGGCGCCGTCCGGGAGCGGCAGCCACTCGGCGACCAGTTCCAGCAGACCGCGGTCGGACTCCACCACGTCCTGCCGGGAGCCGGGCCGGGTCGCCGCCACGTACCGCGGCAGGGTGAACGCGCCCCCGCCGAGGTGCAGCACGTCCAGCGGCCGGCCCGGCTCGGCCACGGTGTCCAGCACGTGCCCGAGCCGCCGCGCGTACTCGAACTCCAGATGCTCCGGCTCGTCGAGGTCGACGTACGACTGCGGCGCCCCGTCGACCGTCAGCAGCCACGCCCGCTCCCGGTCGACGTCCGGCATGAGCTTGACGGTGCCTTGGCCGGTGACGCGGGAGACGGGCAGGGCTTCGTTCACCCGTTCATTGTGCCCGCGGGCGGCCCCCCCGCGGGGCCGCGGGGCGGTACCGGCGGCCCCTGCCACGACCGCCCGACGGCCCACCCGCCTGCGCTGAACGCCCGTCCGGTGAGCGCGTTCTCCACCGGCAGCGGAAAGAGCGCGTCGAGACACCGCTCCGGCGGGGGCACGTACGTGTCCGGGCGGTGCCGGTGCGTTGCCCGTACCGCGGCTGGTGCGGCAGGGCGGCACGGACCGGCCACCGGTCGTCGTCCTCGATCCGGCCGTCCCTCCCCGTCCCGAGGCGCGGACCGGCCGCCACTGGGCCGCCGACGACGTGCGCGGCGAGCGGGTCCGCGGTGTCCCACCGGGGGGACGGTGGTGACCGGTCGCCGGACCACCGGCAGGAACCGGGAGGTGAGTACGGACACATGACGGCGGAGCAGATCCACGGCGAAACAGTGGTGCTCCCGCTCCGGCAGCCGCCGGCGGCGCAGCGCGATCGCGGCGCGGTCCGCCTCGCCGGGGTGCGGCACGTCCTGCGGCACGGCACGGGACGGCGCGCGCCGGACAGGGCTGGTCAGGCCCAGGAAGAGGGGGTCACGTCCGTCATGTCCGCGCGCGGCGGCGCGGCCCGCTCCGGGCCGGCGCCGGCCGGGTGCGCGGTGGTGAGCCGCTCCCGGACGCGGTCGGCGAGCGGAGTGCTCGGCACGGCCGGACCCCACCCGTCCGTGACCGTCATGAGACGCACCATACGGCGATCACACGGATTCGTCGGTTAGTGTCGCCGGATGCTCGATGCCACCACCCGCTCTGGGGGCACCGCCACGGCCTCTCCCCGGGCCACCACCGTCACACCGGTCCCGGCCACCCGGACCGGGCTCCCCGCCCGCGCGACCAGAATCCTGCTGTCGCCCTGGTCCCGGCTCTCGCTGCTCGTCCTGCTCCTGGCCTCGGCCGGCTCGGCGGTACTGCTGTTCCAGCCGCAGAAACTGCTGGTGCACGGCTGGCCACCGCACCTGGGCGGTGCCGCGGCGGCGCTGGCGTACGCGGTCGCGTACGGGCTGTGCACCGTCGCCTTCGTGCCCCGTCCGCTGCTCAACCTGGCGGCCGGGGCGCTGCTGGGCTCCTCGCTGGGCCTCGGCTCGGCGCTGGCGGGCACGGTGCTCGGGGCCGGGATCGCCTTCTGTCTGGGCCGCGTCCTCGGCCAGGAGGCGCTGCGCCCGCTGCTGCGCGGCAAGTGGCTGAAGGCCGCGGACGGTCAGCTCAGCCGGCACGGCTTCCGGTCGATGCTGGCGGCGCGGCTGTTCCCCGGCGTGCCGTTCGCGGCGGCGAACTACTGCGCCGCGGTCTCCCGGATGAGCCTTCCCGCGTTCCTGCTGGCGACGGCGCTCGGCTCGGTACCGAACACCGCCGCGTACGTCGTCGCCGGCTCCCGGGCCTCCACGCCCACCTCGCCCGCCTTCCTGATCGCCCTGGCCTGCATCGCGCTGCCCGGCCTCGCCGGCGCCGTGGTGGCCTGGCGCAAGCGGAACCGGCTGCGCGCCCGCTGACCCGGAGCCGACCGGGAGCCGGCCGGGAACTGACCGGGCCCTGTGCCCGGGCTGTCATCCGGGGACGCTACGCTGCCCTCGACACCCCGCGATCCTGATCATCACAGGCGTCGGTCGGGTGTGTCCGTCGTCGCCCGTCCACGATCGGCACTTGGACTCCGTACCTCATGTCTTGGTTTGAATCCCTCATCCTCGGACTCGTCCAGGGGCTGACCGAGTTCCTCCCCGTGTCCTCCAGCGCGCACCTGCGACTGACCGCGGCGTTCTCCGGCTGGCACGACCCGGGAGCGGCCTTCACGGCGATCACGCAGATCGGCACGGAGGCCGCCGTGCTGATCTACTTCCGCAAGGACATCACGTCGATCCTCGGGGCGTGGAGCCGGTCGCTGGCCGATCGCGAGATGCGCAAGGACCCCAACGCGCGCATGGGCTGGCTCGTGATCATCGGCTCCATCCCGATCGGTGTGCTCGGAGTGACCCTGAAGGACCAGATCGAGGGCCCCTTCCGCGACCTGCGGATCACCGCCACCATGCTGGTGGTCGTCGGCATCGTGATCGGCGTCGCGGACCGGCTGGCGGCGCGCGACGAGAGCGGCGGCCGGCACCGGGTGGCCAAGCAGCGCAAGGAGCTGACGGACCTCGGCGTCAGGGACGGCCTCATCTACGGTCTGTGCCAGGCGGCGGCGCTCATCCCGGGCGTCTCCCGCTCCGGCGCGACCATCAGCGGCGGCCTGTTCATGGGCTACCGGCGCGAGGCCGCGGCCCGCTACTCCTTCCTGCTCGCCGTCCCCGCCGTGCTCGCCTCGGGCCTGTTCGAGCTGAAGGACGCCCTGGAGAGCGATCACATCTCCTGGGGCCCGACGATCTTCGCGACGGTCATCGCGTTCGGTGTCGGATACGCCGTGATCGCGTGGTTCATGAAGTTCATCTCCACCAAGAGCTTCATGCCGTTCGTCTACTACCGCGTGGTCCTCGGCATCGTGCTCATCGTGCTGGTCAGCATGGGCGTACTGAGCCCGGACGCGGGCGAGCCGGCCCACTAGGACCACCGCCGGCCGCCATCGGCCGCCTCCG
This sequence comes from Streptomyces sp. SYSU D01066-1, assembly GCF_054956795.1. Classification (NCBI taxonomy): domain Bacteria; kingdom Bacillati; phylum Actinomycetota; class Actinomycetes; order Kitasatosporales; family Streptomycetaceae; genus Streptomyces; species Streptomyces sp. SYSU D01066-1. The sequence continues at coordinate 19,435 of NZ_JBUDHV010000048.1, forward strand.
GTCTCCGTAGCCGCCCGGTAGCGGACTGTCAGTGCTTGCCCCTAGGCTTGTCGGCATGTCCCCCGATGCCCCGACCCGTGGTTCCGCGCGCTGCGCCGCCGAGTTGAACGAGCGGATCCGCGCCCTGTGGCAGCGCGCGGGCGGGTCGCTGTCGGCCCAGGAGCGCGAGGAGTACGAGCTGCTGGTGGTGGAGTGGGCGGCGGCGACGCGCGGCGAGGTGATCGCGGCGGCGTGAGGGCGGGGAGCGCGGGCCGGTTCCCTCCCCGCGGTGCGGCCCCGCCGTGGGCGACGGCGGTGCCGTCCCGCCCGCAGGTCGGGGCCTGCCGGAGCGGCCCGGCCGCCTCGACGGTGTTCGGACCGCTGGGCGCCGTACGGCCGGTCCCGCGGCGGGAGCGTCTCAGCGCCCGCCCGCCACCCGCAGCACCGCGCCCGTCGTGTACGAGGCGTCCGGTGACAGCAGCCAGGCGATGGCCGCGGCGATCTCGTCCGCCCGCCCGGCCCGGCGCAGCGGGATGCCCGGGGCCATCCGCCGGACCCGGTCCGGGGCGCCCATCGCGGCGTGCATGTCGGTGTCGACGAGGCCGGGCGCGACCGCGTTGACGCGGATGCCCTCCGGGCCCAGCTCCTTGGACAGGCCCACCGTCAGGGCGTCCACGCCCGCCTTGCTCGCCGCGTAGTGCACGTACTCGCCGGGGCTGCCGAGGGTCGCGGCGCCCGAGGAGACGTTCACGATCGCGCCGCCGCCCCGGGCGGACATCAGCTGCGCCGCGCGCCGCGCGCACAACAGGGTGCCCAGCAGGTTGACGTCGAGGACCCGGCGCAGGTCGGCGGTGTCGCTGTCGGCGAGCCGGCCCAGGGGCCCGGTCACCGCCGCGTTGTTCACCAGGCCCGTCACCGGCCCGAGCCGCGACTCGGCCTCGTCGAAGAGCCGTTCGACGTCCGCCTCCTCCGAGGTGTCCGCCCGCACGGTGACGGCCCGCCCGCCGGCCACCCGCACCCCGTCCGCCACCGCCTGGGCGGCGGACAGGTCCCGGACGTAGCCCACGGCCACGTCGTGCCCGTCCGCCGCCAGCCGCAGACAGGTCGCCGCGCCGATGCCCCGGCTGCCGCCGGTGACCACCGTGATGGGACGCGCCACGAGTACCTCCCGCCGAGAGATTCGATCGATCATCGATCATCCTAGTGACGAACGGCGCCCACCGCCCCGGTGTGATCAACTGAACGGGCCTTCCGCCGACCGGACCACCGCGCCGGCGCACACTGGAGGCACCGCGGGGTAGGGAGGCGCCCATGAAGACCCTCGGCCACTGGCTCACCGCTCCCTGGCGCCGCTCCCTCGTCGCGGTGCTCGCGGGCGCCCTGCCGGTACTCGCCTTCCCCGCCCCGTCCCTGTGGTGGTGGGCCTGGCTCGCCCTGGTCCCCTGGCTGCTGCTGGTGCGCGCGGCACCGACCGGGCGGCGGGCGGCGTACGACGGCTGGTGCGGCGGGTTCGGGTTCATGCTGGCGATGCACCACTGGCTGCTGCCGAACCTGCACGTGTTCACGTTCGTCATCGCGGCGCTGCTCGGCGCGCTGTGGGCACCGTGGGGACGGCTCGTGCGGCGGCTGCTGGGCGGGGCGCCCGGGCCGGGCCGGACGGCGGCGGCGCTCGTGGTGGTGCCGTCCGGGTGGCTGGCGATCGAACTGGTCCGTTCCTGGCAGGGCCTGGGCGGCCCCTGGGGCGTGCTCGGCGCGAGCCAGTGGCAGGTCGCGCCGGCGCTGCGGCTGGCCTCGGTCGGCGGGGTGTGGCTGGTCAGCTTCCTGATCGTGGCGGTCAACTGCGCCGTCGTCGCGCTGGCCGCCGTGCGGCGGGCCCGGGTGGCGGCCGTGGCCGGGCTCCTGGCCACGGCCGCCGCCGGCTCCGCGGTCTGGGTGTGGTCGCCGCCGCCCGCCTCGTCCGCCGGGGAGGGCGGCGCCGACGGCCGGGTGCGGATCGGCGTCGTGCAGGCCGGTGTGGTGGCCGGCGCCGGCAGCCCCGCCCGCCGCTTCGACCGCGAGGAGGAGCTGACCCGCCGCCTGGCCGGGCAGGACGTCGACCTGGTGGTGTGGGGCGAGAGCAGCGTCGGCTTCGATCTGGGCGAGCGGCCGGACCTGGCCCGGCGGCTCGCCGCGCTCTCCCGGCGAACCGGTGCCGACGTGCTGGTCAACGTGGACGCGCGGCGCTCGGACCGGCCCGGCATCTTCAAGAGTTCGGTCCTGGTCGGCCCAAACGGACCGACCGGCGCGCGCTACGACAAGATGCGGCTCGTCCCGTTCGGCGAGTACGTCCCGGCCCGCTCGCTGCTCGGCTGGGCCACCTCCGTCGGCGAGGCGGCGGGCGAGGACCGCAGACGGGGCACGGCGCAGGTCGTGATGGAGGCCGGGGACGGCCTGCGGGTCGGTCCGATGGTGTGCTTCGAGAGCGCGTTCCCCGACATGAGCCGCCATCTCGCCGAGGATGGTGCCCGGGTGCTGCTCGCCCAGTCCTCCACGTCGACGTTCCAGGAGAGCTGGGCACCCGCGCAGCACGCGTCGCTGGCCGCGCTGCGCGCCGCCGAGACCGGGCGCCCGATGGTGCACGCCACCCTCACCGGGGTCTCCGCCGCGTACGACGCGAGCGGTGCGCGGATCGGGCCCCGGCTCGGCACCGGCACGAGCGGTGCCCAGGTGTACGACGTCCCGCTCGCGCACGGCACCACGCCCTACGTCCGCTTCGGCGACTGGCCGCCGTACGCCGCGCTCGCCGTCCTCGTCGTCTGGGGTGGAGCCGAGGGCGTACGGGCGGCGCGGTTCAGGCGGAACGTTCCTGGATCTCGCGTACCACCCGCTCGCACAGCTCATGGGTCAGCAGCGCGTCCCGGGCGCTGAGCACCTTGCCCGCGCGGACGGCGTCGAGGAAGGCGAGCGCCGCCTGCTCGATGCCGCGCTGCCGGGCGACCGGCACCCAGTCGCCGCGCCGGCGCACCGTCGGCTGGCCCTTGTGATCGATCACCTCGGCGAGGTTGACCACCTGGCGTTTGGTGTCCTGCCCGGAGACTTCGAGGATCTCCTCGGCGGAGCCGCTGAGCCGGTTCATGACGCCGAGCGCGGTGAAGCCGTCGCCGCCGAGCTGGAGCACGACGTGGTGGAGCAGGCCGTCCCGGACGCGGGCGCGCACGGTGATGTCGTCGACGGGGCCGGGCACCAGGAAGCGCAGGGTGTCCACGACGTGGATGAAGTCGTCGAGGATCATCGTGCGGGGCTCCTCCGGCAGCCCTATGCGGTTCTTCTGCAGGAGGATCAGTTCGCGGGGATGCTCGGCGCACTGGGTGTAGCCGGGGGCGTGGCGCCGGTTGAAGCCGACGGCGAGGCCGGTGTTCCGTTCCTCGGCGAGGGCCACCAGCCGTTCGGAGTCGGCCAGTTCGTAGGCGAGGGGCTTGTCGACGTAGGTCGGGACGCCGGCCTGGAGGAGCCGGGTCACGATCTCGGGGTGGACGTCGGTCGGGGCATGCACGAAGGCGGCGTCGAGGTCCTGGGCGAGCAGCGCGTCGAGGCCGGTGTGGCGCCGCTCCGGGGGGATGCGCAGTCCGTCGGCGACGCGGGTGAGGGTCGCGGGGGTCCGGGTGTGCAGGTGCAGTTCGACGCCGGGCTGGAAGGCGAGCACGGGGAGGTACGCCTTGCGCGCGATGTCGCCGAGTCCGATGCAGCCGACCTTCACGGGCGTTCTCCTCACGGTGTTCTTCTCGTGGTCGCCCCCTGGTGGCCGACCCGGGCGCGCTCGGCAGCATACGGGGGCGGCGGGGCCAGGGGCGCGGGGTGAGGGCCGAGACGCGGGCAGGCGCAGGCATCGCGGACGGGGACCGACGTCACGGGACGGGAGCCGACCTTGCCGGGCGGGAGCCGAGACGCGGGCAGATGCAGACGTCGCGGACGGGGACCGACGTCACGGGGCGGAAGCCGACCTTGCCGGGCGGGAGCCGAGGCCCAGGCAGATACAGGCATCGCGGGCAGGCGCAGGCATCGCGGACGGGGACCGACGTCACGGGACGGGAGCCGGGGCGCACCGCCGCGTCAGCCGCTGCGGGGCCGGGGGCCTCGTGCGGGGCCGGGAATCACCCGTGCGGGGCATCCTGGGGCGGTCGGGTGCCGCGGGGAGCGGCCGGGCAGCAGAGTGGCGCGGGTGCAGAGAACGACGACCACCGCGACGCTCCTGGTGACCGTGACCATGACCGCCGCCGTCACGGCCGTGACCGGCTGCGTGACGGTCCAGCGTCCGCCCGTCCCCGGCCCGGCGGCGGCCGAGGCCCGGCCCTCCGCCCCGCGGCCGGACGGCCCCTGGCGGCCCCCGCCCGTCGAGGCCCCGGCCCGTGAGTCCCTGGAGCTGACCGGCCCCTCCGCCAAGCCGAAGGAGGCGGACGGGAGCGGTGAGACGGGCGAGTCGGACGAGCGGGAGGAGACCGCCGGGCCGGCGGAACACGACAGACCGGACAGACCGAGCGGAGCAGACAGGCCGGACAGACCGAACGAGCTGAACGGGCCGGACGCACCGCGTCCCCCGAAGGACACGGCACGCGGACCCGCCCCGTCGGCCGCCCCGCCGCGACGGCACCCGTCGGCCGCCCCGCCCAGCGCCCGGTCGCGCCCGGCCCGGTCCCCTCGGTCCGCCCCGGCGCCCTCAGCCACGTCCGCGCGACGCGGCGACGGCACGGACGTGTGCGCCCTCGGCCGGACGTACGGCCGCTGGCGTCCGGACAGCCCCGAGGCGGTCATCTGCCGCCAGACGTACGGCCGCTGACACCACCGGTCCCGGCCCCGGTCCCGGCCCCGCGCCCGCCTCCTCGCCTCAGGGCCGCTGCCGCGGCGGCCCCCAGGGGCCGTCCGGGGAGGGACCGCCCTCCCCCAGGCTGCGTTCCAGTCGGCCGATCGCCGCGCGGACGCCCGCGGCGTAACGGTCCTCCCCCAGCGACTCGGCCGCGTGGCGGGCCCGCCACAGGTGCCGCCGGGCGGCCTCAAGGCGGCCGAGCCGGTCGTAGTCGGCCGCCAGGTTCAGGTGCAGGGAGGGGTAGAGGGAGCGTGCGGCGAGCACGCCCTCGTGGTCCGCCGGGTACCCGGCGGTGAGTTCCTCCGCGGCGGACAGGGCCCGCAGGTCCCAGGCCAGTTCGTCCACCGGGTCGTCCTGGGTGTCGGCGAGGTAGTGGGCGAGGGTGCACCGGTACAGCGGATCACCGTGTTCGCCGATCTCCGCCCACAGGCCGAGGTACCGGTGCCGGGCCTCCTCGCGGTCGCCCGCGTGATGCAACATGACGACCTGCGCGATCCGGGTCGGCACGGTGTCCGGTGCCGTCCGCTCCTGTCCCTGGGCCACCGCGTCCTCCGCGCCACTCATCCGGCTGTTGCCGACGACGTTAGGCCCAATCCCGCCGATCACCGCGCAGACGCGGCCCGGTCAGCCCAGGTCGGGAATGGTCCAGTCGATCGGCTCGTGGCCCTGCGCCGCGAGCGCCTCGTTGATCTGTGTGAACGGCCGGGAGCCGAAGAACTTCTTCGCCGACAGCGGGGACGGGTGCGCGCCCTTGACCACCACGTGCCGCTCCTCGTCGATCAGCGGCAGCTTCTTCTGGGCGTAGTTGCCCCACAGCACGAACACGGCCGGGTCGGGCCGGTCGGACACCGCGCGGATCACCGCGTCCGTGAACAGCTCCCAGCCACGGCCCTTGTGCGAGTTGGCCTCGCCCGCCCGGACCGTGAGCACCGCGTTGAGCAGCAGGACGCCCTGCTTCGCCCACGGCATCAGATAGCCGTTGTCCGGGATCGGGACGTCCAGCTCCGCGTGCAGTTCCTTGTAGATGTTCCGCAGGGACGGCGGGATCCTCACGCCCGGGCGGACCGAGAAGCACAGGCCGTGCCCCTGCCCCTCGCCGTGGTACGGGTCCTGCCCGAGGACCAGCACCTTCACCTGGTCGTACGGCGTGGCCTCCAGGGCGGCGAAGACCTCCTCGCGCGGAGGGTAGACGGGGCCCTTCGCCCGCTCCTCCTCGACGAACTCCATCAGCTCCTTGAACCAGGGCTGCTCCAGCTCGCCCCCGAGCACCTCGCGCCAGGACTCGGGCAGCATGGCGATGTCGGTCACGTCGATTTCCTTACGGTGTGCGGTCGCTCCAGCACCTAGAACCTACAGGCGACCACTGACACCGACGGCGGCGCGCGGATTCCGGTGGGCGTGGCTCCACCACCGGCCGAGGCCCCGCCGGATCGTCTTCCGGCTGTTGCGTCCAGCCGGTGCCGGGAACGCGAGCACCGGGGCCACCAGCTCGTCCTGCGGTGCAGCTCCCACTCCGGGCCGTCGGGCGGGAGGATGCCGCACCCCGCGGTGAGCAAGGCCAGGGACGCGCCCGCGGCCACGCACCGCAGGCGTCGGTCCCGGTTCCGGCCGAACGCGCGCACGCTCATCGATCCCCCGCGTGGCGGTGCCGGGCTCGGGCGGCCGTACCGCGGCGGCCGTCCCTCCGGACCCGCTTCGAGCAGGCGTTCTGATCGTTCCGACGAGCGGCTGCGCTGTCATGTCCCGAAGGAGACCATTCCGTGCGGCGGGGGCGCCGTCCGGTGCCGCAGGGCGCCCCCGCCGGTCCTCAGCTCACGCCCGCGTTGAGGAAGACTCCGCCGTCGAGCACCAGCGTCTGGCCGGTGACCCAGGCGGACTGCTCCGAGGTGAGGAACGCGGCGGCGCCGCCGACGTCGGCGGGCACGCCGAGGCGGCCCAGCGGGTAGCCCGCGGCGGCCTCCTCCTCGCGGCCCTCGTACAGGGCGGCGGCGAACCTGGTCTTCACCACGGCCGGGGCGATCGCGTTGACCCGCACCTTGGGCGCGAACTCGTGCGCGAGCTGACCGGTCAGGTTGATCAGCGCGGCCTTGCTGACCCCGTACGCGGCGATGAAGGGCGAGGGCGCGACGCCGGCCACGGAGGCGATGTTGACGATCGCACCGCCGTGCTCCTTCTGCCAGGCGTGCCAGGTCTTCTGGGCGAAGCCGAGCGCGGAGATCACGTTGGTCTCGTAGACCTTGCGCGCGACGTTCAGGTCGAGGTCGGCGATCGGTCCGAACACCGGGTTGGTCCCGGCGTTGTTGACGAGGTAGTCGATCCGGCCGAAGGCATCCATCACCCGCTCGACGGCGACGGCCTGGTGGGCCTCGTCGTGCGCCTTGCCCGCGACGCCGATGACCCGGTCGGCGCCGAGCTTCTCGACGGCCTCCTTCAGTGCGTCCTCGCCCCGCCCGGTGATGCAGACCCGGTCGCCGCGCGCGACCAGGGCCTCGGCGATGCCGTAGCCGATGCCGCGGCTGGCGCCGGTGACCAGCGCGACCTTGCCCGAGAGTTCAGTCATGTCCGTCTGTCCCCAGTTTCCCTAGTCGAGCGGTCCGCCGGCCACGTACAGCACCTGGCCGGAGACGAAGCCGGCCTCCTCGCCGGTGAAGAAGGCGACGGCGCCCGCGATGTCCTCGGGCTCACCGACGCGCCGCACCGGGATCTGGGCGGCGGCGGCGGCCTTGAAGTCCTCGAAGCCCATGCCGACGCGTTCGGCGGTCGCGGCGGTCATGTCGGTGGCGATGAAGCCGGGGGCGACGGCGTTGGCGGTGACGCCGAACTTGCCCAGCTCCTTGGCGAGGGTCTTGGTGAAGCCCTGCATGCCGGCCTTGGCGGCGGAGTAGTTGACCTGGCCGCGGTTGCCGAGGGCGGAGGAGGAGGACAGGTTGACGATCCGGCCGAACCCGGCGTCCACCATGTACTTCTGGCAGGCGCGGGACATCAGGAAGGCGCCGCGCAGATGCACGTTCATGACGGTGTCCCAGTCCGAGACGCTCATCTTGAACAGCAGGTTGTCGCGGAGCACGCCCGCGTTGTTGACGAGGATCACCGGCGCGCCCAGCTCCTCGGCGATCCGGGTGACGGCCGCCTCCACCTGGGCCTCGTCGGAGACGTCGCAGCCGACCGCGAGGGCCTTGCCGCCGGCCGCGGTGATCTTCTCCACGGTGTCCCCGCAGGCGGCCTCGTCGAGGTCGATCACGGCGACGGCACGGCCCTCGGCGGCCAGTCGTACGGCGGTGGCGGCACCGATGCCGCGCGCGGCGCCGGTGACTACGGCGACCCGCTGCTCAGTGGTGGACATGCTGCTTCTCCTCGTCCTGGGGATGCGGCTGCGACGGCCGCGCCCCGTGCGGGTGAGCGACCGCTTAGTACCTTCGGCAGACGTGACGCTAGAAGCCCTGGCACGCGGTGTCAACGGGACACCGTGCCGGTGTGGTCCATCACCCGGGTGCGCCCCGGCCCGCCGGCCCCGCTCAGCGCACCAGCAGCTCAAGCAGCCGTTCGATCTCCGCCGCCGGGTCCGTCGTCAGTCCCGTGTGGACCGGACCGGGCCGCACGACCGTGGAGCGGGGGGCGATCAGCCAGCGGAAGCGGCGGCCGGGGTCGTCCCCGGCGGCCTGTCCGGCCGGGGTGCCGCCGGCGCACACGGCCTCCACGGCGCCCAGGGCGGCGCGTACGCCGGCGACGTCCGCGTGCGGGTCGAGGGCGAGCAGCCGGGCCTCGTCCAGGTGGGTGCGCGCGGCGACGAACGCCTTGGCGCGGCAGTACAGGAGCACCCCGGCGTTGATGCGTTCGCCGCGTTCCACGCGGGGGACGACGCGCAGGAGGACGTACTCGTAGACGTCCCGGCCGCCGGTCTCGCCGCCCCGGATGATGTGCCGTTCGACGACGCTGCCGGCCATGTGGATGTGGCGCTCGCTCACTTGTCCCCCTCGATTCCGGTGATCCGCTCGTGGACGGTGGCGGCCCGTGCCCGCAGGGGCCGCGCGTAGGCCCGCCGCAACTGGTCCGGCGTGCCGAAGCCGGGCTCGTCCTCCAGCCAGGCGTCGGGGATCTCGGCGGTGACCTCGGCGAGGAGTTCCTCGGTGACGCGGGGCGCCAGTTCCGCGGCGGCGGCGCGGACGTCCGGGGCGAAGGAGGCCAGCGCGTGGTCGGCGGCGTCGTAGGGGCGGGCGGCGGAGGCCTCGGCGCCGGGCCAGTTGTGGTGCCAGATCATCGTGGCGCCGTGGTCGATGAGCCAGAGGCCGCCCCGGTGGCGCAGCAGATTGGGGTTGCGCCAGGAGCGGTCGACGTTGTTGACCAGCGCGTCGAACCAGACGATCCGCCCGGCCTCCTCGGGGCTCACCGCGAAGGCGAGCGGGTCGAAGCCGAGGGCGCCGGAGAGGAACTCCATGCCGAGGTTGGTGCCGCCGCTGGCCCTGAGCAGCTCCTGGACCTGGGGTTCGGGTTCGCCGAGCCCCAGCACCGGGTCGAGGCCGACGGTCACCAGGCGGGGCACCCGCAGGCCCAGCCGGCGGGCCAGTTCCCCGCAGACCACCTCGGCGACGAGCGTCTTGCGGCCCTGGCCCGCCGCGCGGAACTTCATGACGTACGTCCCGAGGTCGTCGGCCTCGACGAGTCCCGGCAGCGAACCGCCCTCACGCAGCGGCGTGATGTAGCGGGTCGCGATGACTTCCTTGAGCATCGCCCCAGGTTACCGGCGGCACGGCCGGCCGCCGGGGCCGTCCGGCGGCTCGACGAGGGCTGTGGCCCCCGCTCGCCCCGCCGCACGGCGCCGGCCTCCCGGAACGGTCTGAACAGCACGCGTCCGGCGGCCGTACCCCACGGCAGACCACGCATCGTCGCCCTCCGGAAGGGAACGCCAGTATGACCCGCGCACCGCTTCACCCCTCGGCAGGACCGGCCCGGCGCAGCGTCGTGGCGGCGGCCGGGGCGGCCGGGCTCGCCGCCGCGCTGTCCGCCTGCTCCGACTCGGACACGGCCTCCGGCACCGGCTCCGGCACCGGCTCCGGCTCGGGTTCCGCCGGCGCACCGGACGCGACCGGCCCGGCGTCCTCCCCCGCCGGGGGCGCGACCGCGCGGACCCTCGCCGCGGTCACCGACATCCCCGAGGGCGGCGGTGTGGTCTTCGCCGATCAGGAGGTGGTCGTGACGCAGCCCACGGCCGGTGAGTTCAAGGCGTTCTCGGCCGTCTGTACGCACCAGGGATGCGCCGTGAGGAGCGTCTCCGACGGCGTCATCAACTGCCCCTGCCACAACAGCGACTTCTCCATCACGGACGGCAGCGTGCGAAGCGGCCCCGCGCGCGAGCCGCTGCCCGCCGTGGAGATCGCCGTCGACGGGGACTCGATCTCGCTCGCGTGACCGCCGGAGCAGGACCGCCCAGGACGAGAGGGAGCCGCATGACCGTGACACAGCGCCGGGGCCGCCGGATCATGATGACGCCCGGTGAGCTGGACGCGTTCCTGACCACCCAGCGCACCTGCCGGGTCGCCACGGTCTCGGCCGACGGCGCCCCGCACGTGAGCACGCTGTGGTTCGTCTGGGACGGCGGCTCCCTGTGGCTGTACTCGGTGGTGCGCAGCAGGCGCTGGGCCGATCTGCGCCGCGACCCGCGGGTGGCGGTCGTGGTCGACACCGGGCAGGAGTACGACGAGCTGCGCGGCGTGGAGTTGTCGGGCAGCGCCGGGTTCGTGGGCGAGGTGCCCCGCACGGGCGAGCTGTGCGCCGAACTCGACCTGCCGGGGACACTGTTCGCCCGCAAGTACTTCGGCCTGGACGAGCTGCCCCACGACGTCCGCCACGCCTGGCTCCGCCTCGCCCCGCAGAAGACGGTCTCCTGGGACTTCCGCGAACTGGCACCGCCGCGGCCCGCGCCCCCCGACGGCGCGGGAACCGCGGGACCGGCCACGACGCGCCCGCGCCAGGGCCTGTCTTCAGCCTCCCGTCGTCACCCGTAGGGCGGCCCTGCGGCGTCAGGTGCGTCCTCTCGCCGCACCGGGCGTGCCCCCGCGTACTTGGGTGTACTCGGGGACGCGGCCGGTGCGGCGAGAGGGCGTGCGTGGCGACGCGGGGCGGACGGGAGACCGAAGACAGGCTCTAGACACAGCTGCGCGCCGGCCCCGGTCCGAGCGCTTCCGCCACCGCGTCGGCCAGCGCCTGCGCCTCCCCCTCCTCCAGGGTGGAGACGGTGACCCGTATCCCCGGCGGCGCGCTCAGCCGGAACCGGGCCCCCGGCGCGACCGCCCACCCGGCGCCCAGCAGCCGGGCTACGGCGCCGGTCTCGTCCGGCACCGGGATCCACACGTTCATGCCGCTGCGGCCGTGCGCCGCGACGCCCCGCCGGGCCAGGGCGCCGAGCAGCGCCTCCCGCCGCCGCCCGTAGGCCGCGGCCACCGCCGCCGGGTCCACCGCGCCGTCGGACCACAGCCGGGCCACGGCCCGCTGGGTGATCCGGCTGACCCAGCCGGGGCCGAGTCCCTGGCGCCCGCGCACCCGGTCGAGGGTGACCGCGTCGCCGGTGAGGACGGCGAGCCTGAGGTCGGGCCCGTACGCCTTGGCGGCCGAGCGGACGAAGGCCCAGCGGTGCGTCGTACCGGCGAGCGGGCACAGGGGCAGGTCGACGATCCGGTGGCCGTGGTCGTCCTCGATCAGCAGCGTCTGCGGGTGGTCGCGGAGCACGGAGCGCAGGGCACGCGCGCGTGGAGCGCTCAGCGCGGCGCCGGTCGGGTTCTGCGCCCGGTCCGTGACGACGAGGGCGCGGGCGCCGGAGGCCAGCGCGCGGCGCACGTCGTCGGAAAGCGGGCCCTCGTCGTCGACGCCGACCGGCACCGTGCGCAGCCCGAGCGCCGGGACGAGGTCGAGGAGACCGCCCCAGCCCGGGTCCTCGACGGCGACGGCGTCACCGGGTTTCAGGTGCGCGGCCAGCACGCGTTCCATGGCGTCCAGTGAGCCGGACGTGACGGCCACCGGGCCGTCCGGGACCCCGTCGGCGTCCAGTTCGGTCCGCGCCAGGCGGACGAGGTCCGGTTCGGCCGGCGCGTGCCCGTACAGCACCGGCTCCCGGTCGTTGCGCTCGGCCGCGGCGGCGAACACCGGGGCGAGGGCGGGCAGCAGCGCCGGGTCCGGGTTGCCGTCGGACACGTCACGGACGCCCTCGGGCACCTCCACCCGGATGAACTCGCGCCCCGTGGTGGCCGGTTTCGCCCGTACCCGGCTGCCGCGGCGCCCGGCCGTCTCGATGACCCCGCGTTCGCGCAGGGTGCGGTACGCGGCGGCCACGGTGTTCGGGTTCACTCCGAGCCGCTCGGCCAACTCCCGCATGGGGGGCAGCGGTTGTCCCGGCCTCAGTTCTCCCGCGCCCACCGCGCGCTCGACGCTCGCGGAAATGTCGGCTGCGCGTCGCCCACTGATCGGATAATCTTCTAGCACAAAGCCAATTATGCACTAGTGCAATGAGGAGCGCCATGCAGGGGACCCCGGAGAACGCGGGAAACACGGGTACGACACCGCGGCCCGCCACCGCCTACCTCCCGACCGACCGCACCGTCCCCACCCGCGCCCCGGGCCGCGCCTCGTACGACCGGGACGTGGTGCACGCGATACTCGACGAGGGGTACGTCTGCCACCTCGGCTTCGTCCGGGACGGCGCCCCGGTGGTGCTGCCGACGCTGTACGGCCGGGTCGGCGAGCGGCTCTACGTGCACGGCTCGACGGGCTCGCGCCCGCTGCGCATGGCGGGCCGGGCGACCCCGGGGCTGCCGGTGTGCCTGACGGTCACGCACGTGGACGCGCTGGTGCTGGCCCGCTCCGCCTTCCACCACTCCGTCAACTACCGGTCGGTGGTGGTGCACGGCACCGCGTACGACGTCACGGACCCCGAGGAGAAGCGCACCGCCCTCGACGCCCTGGTCGACCACGTCGTGGCGGGCCGCTCCCGCGACTGCCGGCCCGCCGACAGGAAGGAGCTGGCGGCCACCGCCGTCCTCCGCCTCGACCTGCGCGAGGTCTCCGCCAAGACCCGCTCCGGCGGTGTGAACGACGAGCCCGAGGACCTCACCCTCCCCCACTGGGCCGGACTCCTCCCGCTGCGCAAGGGATACGACGCCCCGGTCGCCGACCCCGGCCTGGCCCCCGGCACCGCGCTGCCGGACTACCTCCCCACGCCGTGAGACCGGCCGCGGGAGCCCTCCCCGGACCTTTCCCGGGGAGGGGCCCCGCCCCGGTCGCACGAGCACCGGTCACACGAACGCCTGCCGCCCCCGCGCCTCCGCGGCCGCGAGGCCGGCCGCGCGGTGCCGCAAGGACAGGGCGGCGGGACCCGGGCCGCCGGTCCGGCGGACCGGGCAGGCGATGGCGCCCGCGGTGCCCCGGGCGACGCCGGCCACGATCAGGACGAGGAGGCCACGCCCGACGGGCAGGCCGAACACCGCGTCCGGCACGGTGATTCACTCCGCAGGCGCGCGACGGGCGCGGAAGTCCGGCAAGGGTCCCTGGAACGACGGGAACGAACCGTCGGGGCCCCACGGGCCCCGTCCGCGGGCGACACCGCCCCGTCCGGCGACAACGCGCGGGGCCGCCCGCCGGTGCGCCCGCCTCGGGCGGCCGGGGGCGGGAGAACGAGGACGTCCGAACGCGTGACCGGCGGATCAGGCGGCCGGTCCCCGGCGGGACAACTCCCTTCCCGGGCCGCCCGCCGCCACCGGCTCCGCCGGTCCCGTGGCGGGTGTCGACGCCTGGGCGATGAAGGCGCCCACCAGGACCACCACACCGCCGGCGATCTGCGGGGCGGAGAGGTGCTCGCCGAGCAGCACCCACGCCAGGACGGTCGCGATGACCGCCTCCAGGCAGGCCACGACCCCCGCGACCTGCGGCGACAGCCGGCGTACGGCGACGATGCCGGTGACGTAGGCGAGCACCGTGGCGACCAGCACGATCCAGGCCAGCAGCAGCGCGGCGGCGACCGGTGTGCCGTCGACCGGCACGGTGCGCGTGAGCACCGGCCAGTCCATCCCCCAGGGCCGGGCCACGACGGTGAGCACGGCCGCGCCGACGAGCAGGCCGTAGGCGATCACGCCGAGCGGGTCGGGTGTGTCGTCGCCCGCGTCACTGCCCTGGTCGGACAGGACGAAGTAGCCGACCTGGCAGCAGGCGGCACCCAGCGCGAGCAGCAGGCCGAGGGCGTCGAACCCCAGCCCCGCCCAGACCTCCACGACGCAGGCGAGGCCGCCGACGGCGAGGACCACGCCGAGCGCGGCGGCCCGGGTCACCGGCCGCCGCTGCACGAACCGCACCCAGCCGAGCACCAGGGCGGGCGCCAGGTACTCGACCAGCAGGGCCACGCCGACGGGGATGCGGGAGAGCGCGGCGAAGTAGCAGGCCTGGACACCGGCCACGGCGAGCAGCCCGAAGCCCGCGAGCAGGCCGGGGCGGCGGCGCACCAGCGCGCGGTGGCGGACGGCGAGCGGCAGCATCACCAGGGCCGCGCCGGTCACCCGCAGCCACACCACGTGGAGCGGGTCGAGACCCGCCTCGATCAGCGGCTTGGCCGCGACGCCGGATCCGCCGAAGGCGAGGGCCGAGACGAGCGCGACCCCGAGCCCGACACCCTTGCCGCTCCGGCCGCTGTCAGTCGTACGCACCGGCACATGATGACAGGGCAGGACAGGACCGTCACCTCCGTTGACACCTGTCTCGCCGAGCGGACACCGGCCGCGCCGGAGGACGGGGCCGAAACCGGCTCGGCACCGGCCCAAGGGCTCGGCTCCGCGTGACCTTCGGCGCGGGCGAGCAGGGCGTTTGGGTCGACGCCGGCCCGGACGAGCACCTCGACGGCCCGCGCGCCCGGGTCCGCCACGAGGGCGGCGAGCAGGTCGACCCCCTCGGCCCGGACGGCGCCGCGCCGTGCCGCGCGCTCGCAGGCCCGGTCGACGGCGGTGGCGGCCGAGGGCGACAGCCCCGTGGCCCCCTTGACCGCGGGTACCGCACCGGAGTCCTCGACGGTGCCCTGCCAGCGCAGGCCGTAGCCGATGCTGCGCTGCGCCAGGTAGCCGAGCAGCCGGGCCATCGACGGCCCGTCGCCCAGCACGGCGCACACCTCGGAGTCGTGCACCAGGAGCGAGTGGAGCAGACGGGCCGTGTCGGTCTGCCGGTCCCCGTCCCGTACCGCCCTGCGGCGCGCGCCGGAGACCACCGCCGCCAGTCCGGGGCTGAGCCGGTCATCGCGGTCGGCGCGGTCCGGCCGCCGGACGTCTCGCTCGCCGGCCGGCCGCTGGAGGATGGGGGGCTGCACCACTCCACTCCATCAGTCCCCACAGCACCGGGTCATCCCCGGCGGGGAGCATGTCGACGTCCCACGCGAAGCGGACAGCGACGGCCGTGATCTCCTCCTCACGGAGGAGATCACGGCGTCCGCTCCTCTCACCGGCGCGTCCTCTTGCCCGCACGGAAGCGCCCCGCGGAGTCGTCCGCGGGGCGCCGGCACACGCCGCCGGAGCGGGCCCCGGCCGCGGTCAGTCCTCGTCGGCGAGGATCCGGTACAGCTTCTTGCGGGACTCGTCGATGACGCCGAGCGCCTTCTCCCGCTGCTCCTTGCTGCCGGTCTTCCAGACCTGCCCGAACGCCTCCATGAGGCCGAACCCGGCCTGCCGGATGTCGTTCAGCGCCTCCCAGTCGACCCCGCGCGACGCCTCTTCCCAGGGGGCCTCGGGTCCTTCCCCGGCGGCGGCGCGGCCGGCCTCCGTGAGGGCGAACAGCTTCTTGCCGCCCTCGCTCTCGCTGGCGATCAGCCCCTCGTCCTCCAGCAGCTGGAGGGTGGGGTACACCGAACCGGGGCTGGGCTTCCACGCCCCGCCGCTGCGCTCGGCGATCTCCTGGATCATCTCGTAGCCGTGCATCGGCCGGTCCTTGAGCAGGGCCAGGATCGACGCGCGCACGTCGCCGCGCCGCGCCCTGCCGCGCGGACCGCCCCGCCCCCGGCCGCCCCAGGGCCCGGGGCCGAAGCCCGGCCCGAAGGGTCCGGGACCACCGTGCCCGCCCGGCCCGAAGGGACCGAAGGCCGCGCGGCGCCCGTCGGAGCCACCGCGTCCGAAGGGGCCGCCTTCGCCCCGTCCACCGTGTCCACGCTCGTATCCGTGGGTACGCATCGCCACCACTCCATTCCATCGTTGATCTGTCGCGATGCCTCAACGATATATCGTCGAACCGGATACGACAACCCCGTCCGGCATCCCGTCCGACATTCCCGTGCGGCACCCCCGCGCCGGCGACCCACCCGGCCGGCCGGAACCCGGAACCCGGGCCCCGGTCCAGTGACCACACATTGGCCTTGGCCCGCGCTTCTCCCGCCCCCGTAGCGTCGGGGCATGCGCATCCGAATCGTCGACGCCTTCACCGACCGGCCCTTCACGGGCAACCCCGCCGGGGTCCTGCTCCTCGACGCCTTCCCGGACGACGACCTGCTCCAGAAGGTCGCCCTGGAGGTCAACCACGCCGAGACGGCCTTCGCCCACCGTCTGCCCCGGGGCGGCGAGGCCGACTGGGCGCTGCGCTGGTTCACGCCGGCCACCGAGGTCGCCCTGTGCGGCCACGCCACGCTCGCCACCGCCCACGTCCTGCACACCACCGGCGCCCATCGAGGACCCGTCCGGTTCGCCACCCGCGGCGGCGTCCTCGTCGCCACGCCCGGCGCGGACGGCTCGGTCGCCCTGGACTTCCCGACCGCGCCACTGACCCCGGCCGAGGCTCCGGCGGGCCTGGCCGAGGCCCTCGGCGCCGAGCCCCGCGCGGTCCTCGACACCGGCCCGGACGTCGGTGACCTGCTGGTCGAGCTCGCCGACGAGAAGACCGTCCGCGAGCTGGCACCGGACCACAGGGCACTGGCGGCCCACTCCGCGCGCGGCGTCATCGCCACCGCCCGCGCCGAGGACCCCGCGCGCGGCTACGACTTCGTCTCCCGCTGCTTCTTCCCCAACGTGGGCATCGACGAGGACCCGGTCACCGGCAGCGCGCACACCGCGCTGGCCCCCTACTGGTGCGAACGCCTGGGCCGCCCCGCCCTCACCGGGCTGCAGGCGTCACCGCGCTCCGGCCTGGTCCGCGTCGAACCGCGCGGCGACCGCACCCTGCTGAGCGGGCGCGCGGTGACGGTGATCGAGGGGGACCTGCTCACCCGGTGACACCGGAGCGGGGCGGGCTGCCCGGCCGTCACGCCGTCGGCAGCCAGCTCACCTTCCCGGCCAGCAGCGCGTAGCCCACGAAGGCCCCGATGTCGAGCAGCGAGTGGGCCACCACCAGGGGGCCCACCCGGCCCCAGCGCCGGTAGAGGTACACGAACACCACGCCCATCACCATGTTGCCGATGAAGCCGCCGACGCCCTGGTACAGGTGGTACGAGCCGCGCAGCACCGAACTGCCCACCAGCGACGCCCGGGGTGTCCAGCCCAGTTGGCCGAGCCTGCGCAGCAGGTAGCCGACGACGACGACCTCTTCCAGGATCGAGTTCTGGAGCGCGGAGAGGATCAGCACCGGGTACTTCCACCACACCTCGGGCAGCGCCTCGGGCACCACGGTGAGGTTGACGCCGATGCCCCGGGCGGCCAGGTAGAAGGCGATGCCGCTGCTGCCGATGACGGCCGCGATCACGGCACCGCGCAGCAGGTCGGGGCCCGGCCGGGTGCGGTCGAAGCCCAGGACGCGCAGACTCCGCCCCTCCCGCAGCAGCAGGTGGGCGACGAGGGCGACCGGCAC
The DNA here is from genome assembly GCF_054956795.1 of Streptomyces sp. SYSU D01066-1. Classification (NCBI taxonomy): domain Bacteria; kingdom Bacillati; phylum Actinomycetota; class Actinomycetes; order Kitasatosporales; family Streptomycetaceae; genus Streptomyces; species Streptomyces sp. SYSU D01066-1. The sequence continues at coordinate 37,043 of NZ_JBUDHV010000048.1, forward strand.
CAGCGCGGTGGCGATGCCGAACAGCTGCCAGGCCAGGTCCAGCCAGGGGCGGCCGGGCGCGGCGGAGGCGTTGAGGGTGGCCGCCTGGTCCTTCAGGCCGCCCGGCCGGGTGACCGAACCGATGAAGCTGATCAGGGCGGAGACCCCGCTCGCGCCCAGCGAGAGGGCCAGGACGAGCAGCGTCTCGTCCCGCAGGCTCCGTCGCGAGAGCCGCTCCTCGGGAAGGGGATCGACCACCTGGCCCGTCTCCGCCATGCGCACCTGCCTCCACCGGGACCGTCAAGCTTGCCCGATCAGTATGAGGCGGACGCCGGCGGGGGCGGGCACGGGCCAGGACGACACCCACAGCCGGCGGCCCCTGCTGACCGCCGGCTGCTGACCACTGACCGCCGGCTGCCGGCTGCCGACTGCCGACCACCGATCGCAGACGGCTACCGCAGCCGCAGCCGCTACGGCCGGCCGATCGGCCACAGGTGGACCGGATCCCCCTTGTGCATCAGCTCGACGTAGCGCCGCGTCGTCGCGGCCAGCGCGGCCTCGCGGGACATCCCCGCCTCCAGCGCCCGGTGGAACGTGGCCGCCTGCCAACTGGCGCCGTTGACCCGGCGCCGGCACCGCTCGTCGATCACGCCCAGGTAGAAGTCGCGGTCGGCGGGCTCGACACCCCACGCGTCCAGTCCGGCCTCGGCCAGCGGCAGCAGCTCGTCCAGGACCAGGGCCGCCGCGTCGACCTCCCCCGTGCCGCCGAGCCGACCGCGCCGGGGCCACTCGAAGCGCGCGTCGATGCCGTACCGGCAGGCGGCGTCGAAGTTGGCGGCGGCGGTCTCGAACGGCAGCCGCGTCCACACCGGCCGCGGCTCGTCGGCGAGGGCCCGGACGACACCGTAGTAGAACGCCGCGTTGGCGATGACGTCGGTGACGGTGGGGCCGGCCGGGAGGACGCGGTTCTCCACCCTCAGGTGCGGGAGGCCGTCGGCGACGCCGTAGACGGGGCGGTTCCAGCGGTAGACGGTGCCGTTGTGCAGCACCAGCTCGGCGAGGGACGGCACGCCGCCCGCGTCCAGGACGTCGAGGGGGTCCTCGTCGTCGCAGATCGGCAGCAGCGCCGGGTAGTAGCGCAGGTTCTCCTCGAACAGGTCGTAGGCCGAGGTCACCCAGCGCTCCCCGAACCAGGTGCGCGGACGCACGCCCTGCGCCTGGAGCTCGGGCGGGCGGGTGTCGGTGGACTGCTGGAACAGCGGCGGGCGGGACTCCCGCCACAGCTCGCGGCCGAACAGGAAGGGCGCGTTGGCCCCGACGGCGATCTGCGCGGCGGTGACGGCCTGCGCGGCGTTCCACACCCCGGCGAAACGCTCCGGTGTCACCTGGAGGTGCAGCTGCACCGAGGTGCAGGCGGCCTCGGGGGCGATGGACTTCGAGGTGCAGCTGAGGCGTTCGACACCGTCGATCTCCAGGTGGAAGTCCTCGCCGCGGGCGGCCACGATCTGCTCGTTGAGCAGGGCGTAGCGGTCCACGTCGGACAGGTTCGAGGAGACCAGGTCGTCACGGTCCAAGGTCGGCAGAATGCCGATCATCGCGATTCCCGCGTCCAGCTCTCCGGCCTTTCGGTCGGCATATGCCAAGGAGGTGCTGATTTCCTCGGTGAGCCGGTCGAATACCCGCCCCTCCAACCGGTGGGGAGCTATGTTGACTTCCAGGTTGAACATGGCCAGTTCTGTCTGGAAGTCACGGCTCGCGATGCGTTCCAGGACCTGCCCGTTCAGCATTTTGGGCATCCCGTCGGCACCGACGAGATTCAGTTCGATCTCCAGCCCCATCAGGTTCTTCGGACGGTCGAACCGCTTCTCCGCCAGGAGTCGCTCCAAGCCCGTCAGACAGCGACGGAGCTTGTCGCGGTAGTGCTGGCGATCGGACAGGTCCACCTGGCCTGCCTCGACCTTCTCCCCCATGGAAGCGTCCTCCTCGGATCAGCGGCCGGGGTCGGCCGCCGGTGGGTGCCGGTCAGATTGGATGATGCCCAGCCGAAGCGATCGATAACGTCCCCGCGGGTACCCGCGAGCCGCTACGCTGGCGCGATGTGACCGGGGGCACATTCGCCGGGCATGGCGCGCACATGGTTTCAGGCGCCGGGAACTCGTGGAAAATCCCGATGGAAATGGGCCGACCAGTTCCCGGATATTCTCCGAGGTCATGGGTGTTCGGCCCGTTGTAAATCAGGGTATCCTCCACATATCGCCGACCGGATGCACTCTTGTCCGTCTTGCCGGAAAGCGCTAGCCGAAACACACCCCGAACACCCGTCGTATAAACTCGGCGGACACGGCAGAGAGCTGGCGCCTACGGTCGAGATCGCCGAGGCGACGTACAGCAGCCCTCACCCCCGCTTCCCGGCGTTCGGCCCCGGCCTCGCCTCTCTGCCCCCGCGAGCTGACAGCGTCGTCCGCCCGGCCCCCACGCCGCCCTGCCCCGCCCTCACGCCACCGTGCCTTCGATTGAGAGGCGACCCACCATGCCGCTGCATGTCCCCCCGGCTCCCGCGCCCGCCCTGCGTACCGTCCTCACCGCGCTCTCCTCGCCCACCGCGGTCCGCGAGGCCCGCACCCCGTCCCTGCTCGGCGCCCGCGGCCCGGTCGCCCCCGAGCTGCCGCTGCCCGTGCACGTCCTGGACCACGTCACCGCCGAGGGCGTGCCGGCCGTCCGGCTCGCCGGGTGGCGCTTCCTCATCCGCAGCGGGGAGGGCGTGGTGGCCGCGGCGGACACCACGCTGACTCCGGACGGCTGGGCCTTCTCGCACTTCTTCGAGGGTCCCTACGTCACCGCGACCGAACGCGCGCTGCGCCAGGCCGAGACGGTGGTCCAGCCGTTCCAGCCGCGGCTGCTGTCGGTTCCCGGCCTGTACATGCTCACCCTGTGGCTGCACGGCGACCACGCGGCCGACGCCGCCGCCGGCCACCCGGACGGTGCCGACCTGCTGGTGCCGCTGGCACCGGCCCCGCCCGGCATCGCGGCGCACCGGCCGCACCGGGTCGCGGACCTGCTCCCGGTCCTGACCCACCGGGCCACGCCGACGCCCCTGCTCCGCTCCCCCGCCTGATCCCCGCGGCGGCCGGAACCCCACGTGCCCCCGTCGCCCGGGCACAGGGCGGCGGGGGCACCCGCGCTCGTGGGAGCGCCCGTCCGCCCGCACCGCCGCGAAAGGCCCGGTCCGCCTCGGACCCGTACGGTGCGACAGCCGCGCCCGCCCGGACCGGCCCCTTCGGCACCCGCGAACCCCTGGGGAAAACAGCGGAGTCGGGCTGAACCGCCCGAGCGGGTGACGCGTCCTGAACCTGTGGGAGGCGGTGCCGCGAAACACCTGCGGATCGACGCCCATGGGACAACACTGGGTCCGGACCGACTTGTACGACGGGGGGCGGCCATGAACCACGTCTCACACCGCGGGACAGAGACGACAGCACACCCACACATCACTCCGGAACGGAAGAACCCCGCCATGTGCCAGCACCAGCCACCGTGTCCGTCAGCCGACTCCGCCGACCGGGAATCCGCCCGGCTCGTGGCACACCACCCGGAGCAGGGCTGGAGCCTGTTGTGCAACGGTGTCCTCCTCTTCGAGGACACCGGCGAGCTCCTGCCGGACGGCCGGATCATCGCCCCGCACCGCCCGCTCGGTACCGGCCAGGTGATGACGGCCGCCTGAACACCTCCCCGCCCTCACCCCTTCGTGGCCCCGGCCGCGAGTCCGCCGACCAGCTGCCGCTCGGCCACCGAGTAGAAGGCGAGGGCCGGCACCATCGCCAGCACCAGGTAGGCGAAGACCCGGGCGGTGTCCGCGGAGTACTGGCCCTGGAACTGCTGGACACCGACCGGGACGGTCCACCAGGTGGAGTCGGTGAGGACCAGCAGCGGCAGGAAGAAGTTGTTCCAGCTGGTGACCACGGCCAGTACGGACACCGTCCCCAGCGCCGGCCGGGCCATCGGCAGCAGCACCCGCCAGAAGAAACCGAACGGACCGCAGCCGTCCAGGGTGGCCGCCTCCTCCAGCTCACCGGGGATCTCCCGGAAGAAGCCGCGCAGGATGACGATGGTCATCGGCAGCCCGAAGGCGGCCTGCGGCAGGATGACGCCGAGCGGGTTGTCCAGCAGGCCCATCGAGCGCAGCAGCAGGAACAGCGGCAGCGCCGCCACCGCGAAGGGGAACATCAGCCCCATCGTGAACAGGGTGAACAGCGCCTCCCGGCCGCGGAAGGCGAACCGGGCGAAGGAGAAGGCGGCGAGCGCGGAGACCGCGACCACGATGACGGTGCTGGCCACCGCGACCAGCGCGCTGTTACCGACCAGCCGCCAGAAGGAGCCCGAGCCGAGGATGTCCGTGTAGTGGGAGACCTCCCACGGGCTCGGCAGCCCCACCGGGTTGGCGGAGAGCTGGTCCGAGGACTTGAACCCGGACAGCACGGCGTACAGCAGCGGTACGGCCATGACGGCGCCGACGAGGATCAGGACGAGGTGCGTGGGCAGCGCCCGCCCCCGGGACTCGGTGCTCACTCGCCGTCTCCCCTCATGGTCGTGGTGGCCCCCTGGAGGTCGCGCCGGAGCACGAACCGCTGGTAGGCGAGGGCGAAGACGAGGCTGATGCCGAACATGACCACGCTGATCGCGCTGGCGTAGCCGACCTGGTAGCGCTTGAACCCGAACTGGAACAGGGTGACGGCCATGGTCTCGGAGTGGTGGTCGGGTCCGCCCTGGGTGACCACCCACACCAGGTCGAACAGCTGGATGGCGCCGATGACGGACAGGAACACGCTGATGCGCAGGGTGGGCGCCAGCAGCGGCAGGGTGACGCCCCGAAAGCGCTGCCAGGCGTCCGCCCCGTCGATGAGCGCGGCCTCCGTCAGCTCCTTCGGGACGGACTGGAGTCCGGCCAGGTAGAGCATCATGTGGAAGCCGAAGTACTTCCACGTCATGACGAGGAAGAGGGTCGCCATCACCGTCGACGGGTCGGCGAACCACTCCCCGCCGAGCCCGTCCAGGCCGATCCCGCCCAGCACCCGGTCGGCGAGCCCGTCGTCCGGCGCGAAGATCATGCCGAACAGCACGCCCGTGATGGCCTCGGACAGCACGTACGGCGCGAAGAACAGCATCCGGTACACCGCCCGGCCGCGCGTCCGCTGGTTCAGCAGGACCGCCATGGCCAGTGCGAAGGGCAGTTGCAGCGCCAGGGAGAGGACCACCAGGACCAGGCAGCGCCACAGGTCGCCGAGGAAGACCGGGTCGTCGAGGAGGCGGGTGAAGTTGTCGGCGCCGATGTAGTCCGAGGGCATGCCGAAGCCGCCCCACCGGAAGAAGGCGGCGTACAGCGCGAACAGGATCGGCAGCACGACGAGGACGAGGAACAGCACCAGGGCGGGCACTTGGAAGCCGACCGCGGTGAGCCAGTGGACGATACGGCGCCGGGTCCGCTGCCGGGCCTCGGCGGCCGGCGGGAGCGGCGGGCCGGTACCGGGGCCGGTCCGCTCGTCCGGCAGGAACGTGGAGGTCATCGGCGGTTACTGCGCTTCCTTCGCGGCCTTGGTGATCGACTCGGCGACCTGCTCGGGGGACTTGGAGCCGGCGATGAGCGCGGCGACGCTGTCGTTGACCTCCTGGCCGACGGCGGGCGCGTAGGCCTGGTCGAGGTAGAGCTGGAAGCCGGTGGCCCCCTTCAACTGCCGTTGTACGGCCTTCAGGTTGGCGTCGGTCAGCGCGCTCTCGGCGGCCGGGACCACGGGCAGCACACCGGTCCTGGTGACCAGTTCCCGGTCGGTGGCCTCGGAGGCGAAGAACTCCAGGAAGTCGACGGCCGCCTGCGGGGCGTCCCTGCGCAGGGCGTGCCCGTTGGCCCCGCCGAACACCTCGGTGAGGGCGCCCTCGCCGCCCTCGACCTCCGGGAACGGGAAGAAGCCGAGGTCGTCCCCGAGCCCCTTGCCCGAGTCGGCCTGCACCACCGGGGCCCACTGGCCCATCAGCTCCATCGCCGCCCTGCCGTTGCCGACGGCGGCGGCCTGGCCGCCCGGAGCGGAGTAGGCGGCGCCGAGGAAACCCTTCTGGAACGGCCGGAGCCCGGCCAGTTCCTCCAGGTGCTGCCCGGCCCGGACGAACGCGGCCCCGGTGAAGTCCTTGTCGTCGGCGGCCTTCCGTACGGCCGCGGCACCGCCGACCCGCATCGCGAGGTAGGCCCAGTAGTACATGCCGGGCCACTTCTCCTTGCCGGCCAGGGCCAGGGGCGTGATGTTCTCCGACTTCAGCGCGCGTACGGCGTCCAGGAAGCCGCTCCAGGTGGTGGGCGGGGCGCTGACGCCGGCCTTCTCGAAGAGCGCCTTGTTGTACCAGAAGCCGACCATGCCGCTGTCGAACGGGATGCCGTAGAGCCTGTCGTCGATCAGGTACGGCTCCTTCGCCACCGGGAGCACGCCGTCGGACCACTCCCCGGTGCGGTCCGTGAGGTCCTCGACGAGCCCCGCGTCGACCTGCTGCTCGAGGACTCCGCCGCCCCAGGTGTGGAAGATGTCCGGGAGCTTCCCGGAGGCGGTCAGCGCCGTCATCTTCGCCTTGTAGGCGTCGTTCTCCAACTGGACGGTCCTTATCCTGACGCCGGGGTTCCGCGCCTCGAACCTCTTGGCGAGGGCGGCCCAGACGTCCTTCGTCGGCTGGGTCGTGGAGATGTTCCACCACTCGATGGTGGTCCCGGACGCCCCTTCGTCCGAGTCACCGCCGCAGCCGCTCAGTGCCGTCATGCCCAGACCGGCCGCGGCCGAGGCCGCCAGGAAGCCGCGGCGGGACAGTGCCGGGTCGCCCATGATGCGCTCCTTGGGTGCGAAAGTTTCGGATAAAATCCAGAAAGCTGCGCTGCTGCCGCACCCTAGAGACCCCGTGTAATCAGTGGCAACCCCTCGTACGCGACGAATCCGTCCTCACCGAACCCCGACCACCCCGGGGCGCCGAAACATTCGACTCGCACCGCGAACTTTTTCCGCTCCCACCCGGCCGTACGCGCCGCGGAACACACCACAGGCACGACGGAACAAGTGGTGCCGGACCGGACCGGCGCGGACCCGCCGCCCCGCCCGGCCGGCCCGGCGAGGCACCATGAGCCCGGGCATCCGCGACCAGCTCCCCGGCGCCGTCACCACCGTCACCACCCGCGGGGCGACGGCGACGGCCGGGATCCGCCTGGCCGGCGGCCGGGACCCCGCCGCGGCGGTCACCCGCGAGGCCGCCGACGACCGCGCCCTCGCCCCGGGCCGGCCGTCCCGGCCCTGGTGAAGCCGGCGGAGGTCCCCGGCCACCGCCCCCGTCGGGCCCTGTCCGTCCGCGGCCGGCCGCCCGGTACGGTCACCGCGCCCACCGCCTACGACGCGATGGTCCCGGTCCAGGGCGCCGTCGAGGGCGCCGAACCGACCGCCGCCCTCACCCGGCACGCCGCCGACGGCCTCGCCCTCTCCCCCGCTCGGCCGCCGTCGCGCTGGTCATGTCCGCCGGGGTGTCGCTCGCGACGGCGTGACGGAAACAGCGAGGGCCCCTTGGACCCAAGGGTCCGCGGGGCCCTCGCGCACCTCCTGCTCAGTCCTCGTACGCCTCCAGCGGCGGGCAGGAGCAGACCAGGTTCCGGTCACCGAAGGCCTGGTCGATACGGCGCACCGGCGGCCAGTACTTGTCGGCGGCCGGCACCCCGGCCGGGAAGACGGCCTCCTCGCGGGCGTACGCGTGCCCCCACTCCCCCGTGAGCGCGGCGGCGGTGTGCGGGGCGTTCCGCAGCGGGTTGTCGTCCGCGGGCCACTGGCCCGAGCCGACCTTCTCGATCTCCGCGCGGATGGCGATCATCGCGTCGCAGAAACGGTCCAGCTCGGCCAGGTCCTCGGACTCGGTCGGCTCGATCATCAGCGTCCCGGCCACCGGGAACGACATCGTCGGCGCGTGGAAGCCGTAGTCGATCAGCCGCTTGGCGACGTCGTCGACGCTCACGCCGGTCGCCTTGGTCAGCGGGCGCAGGTCGATGACGCACTCGTGCGCGACCAGTCCGCCCGGCCCCGTGTACAGCACGGGGTAGTGCGGCTCCAGGCGCTTGGCGACGTAGTTGGCGGACAGCACCGCCACCTGTGTGGCCCGCTTGAGCCCCTCGCCGCCCATCAGCCGGACGTACGCCCAGGAGATGGGCAGGATGCCCGCCGAACCCCAGGGAGCCGCCGAGACGGGCCCCACGCCCGTCCGCGGGCCCGCCGCGGGCTGGAGCGGGTGGTTGGGCAGGTACGGCGCCAGGTGCTCGCGCACGCCCACCGGGCCGACGCCGGGGCCGCCGCCGCCGTGCGGGACGCAGAAGGTCTTGTGCAGGTTGAGGTGGGAGACGTCACCGCCGAAGCGGCCCGGCCGGGCGAGGCCGACCAGGGCGTTGAGGTTGGCGCCGTCGACGTACACCTGGCCGCCCGCGTCGTGCACGGCCGCGCAGATGTCGGCGACGTGCGCCTCGAAGACGCCGTGCGTGGACGGGTAGGTGATCATCAGCACCGCCAGCTCGTCGCGGTGCTGCTCGATCCTGGCCCGCAGGTCCTCGACGTCGATCTCGCCGTCCTCGGCGGTCCTGACGACGACGACCCTCATCCCGGCCATGACGGCGCTGGCGGCGTTGGTGCCGTGCGCGGAGGAGGGGATCAGGCAGACGGTGCGCTGCTCGTCGCCGTTGGCCCGGTGGTAACCGCGTACGGCGAGCAGGCCGGCCAGCTCGCCCTGCGACCCGGCGTTGGGCTGGAGCGAGACCCTGTCGTACCCGGTGACCTCGGCCAGCCGCTCCTCCAGCTCGCGGATGAGCGTGAGGTAGCCCTGCGCCTGCTCGGCGGGGGCGAAGGGGTGCAGCTGTCCGAACTCGGGCCAGGTCACCGGCTCCATCTCGGTGGTCGCGTTGAGCTTCATGGTGCAGGAACCCAGCGGGATCATGCCGCGGTCCAGCGCGTAGTCCCGGTCGGCCAGCCGGCGCAGGTAGCGCAGCATCGCGGTCTCGGACCGGTACTGGTGGAAGACGGGGTGGGCCAGGAACTCGTCGGTGCGCAGCAGCCCCTCGGGCAGCGCGTCCCCGGTCGCCGCGTCCAGCGCCTCGATGTCCCCCTCGGCCCCGAACGCGTTCCACACCCCGCCGATCCGCGCCCGCGTGGTCGTCTCGTCGCAGGCCATCGAGACGTGGTCGGCGTCGACGAGCCGCAGGTTGACGCCGTTCCGCCGGGCCGCCGCGACGATCTCGGCGGCCCGGCCGGGCACCCGCGCCGTGACCGTGTCGAAGTAGTCGCCGTGGACGATCTCGACACCGCTCGCCGCGAGCCCCGCGGCGAGGACGGCGGCGTAGCGGTGGGTGCGCCGGGCGATGGCCCGCAGCCCCTCGGGACCGTGGTACACGGCGTACATCCCGGCCATCACGGCGAGCAGCACCTGCGCAGTGCAGATGTTGCTGGTGGCCTTCTCCCGGCGGATGTGCTGCTCGCGGGTCTGCAGGGCCAGCCGGTAGGCCCGGTTCCCGTCGGCGTCCACGGAGACGCCCACCAGTCGTCCGGGCAGGCTGCGGGCCATCTTCTCCCGTACGGCCATGTAGCCGGCGTGCGGCCCGCCGAAGCCCATCGGCACCCCGAACCGCTGCGTCATGCCCACCGCGATGTCGGCGCCCAGCTCACCGGGCGACTTCAGCAGCGTCAGCGCGAGCAGGTCGGCGGCGACGGTGACCAGCGCGCCCAGTTCGTGCGCCCGGTCGATCACCGGCTTGATGTCGCGTACGGCCCCGGAGGCGCCCGGGTACTGGATCAGTACGCCGTTGATCTCCCGCTCCGCGACCTCGGCCGGGATGCCGTCGGTGAGGTCGGCGACGACGACCTCGACACCGGTCGGTTCGGCCCGCGTCCGGATCACGGCGACGGTCTGCGGCAGCGCGTCCGCGTCGACCAGGAACAGCCCCTTCTTGTTCTTCCCCATCCGCCGCGACAGCGCCATCGCCTCGGCGGCGGCCGTGCCCTCGTCGAGCAGCGAGGCCCCGGAGGTCGGCAGCCCGGTCAGCTCGGCCACCATCGTCTGGAAGTTGAGCAGCGCCTCCAGGCGCCCCTGCGAGATCTCCGGCTGGTACGGCGTGTACGCGGTGTACCAGGCCGGATTCTCCATGACGTTGCGCAGGATCACGGGCGGCGTGAACGTGCCGTGGTACCCGAGCCCGATCATCGAGTCGAGGACCTGGTTGCGGTCGGCCAGCGAGCGCAGTTCGGCGAGCACCTCGGCCTCGGTGCGCGCCCGGGGCAGGTCCAGCGCTCCGGTGCTCTTGATCACGTCCGGCACGGCGGCGGCCGTCAGCTCGTCGAGCGAGCCGTACCCGACCTGGGCGAGCATCTTGGCCCGGGCCTCGTGGTCGGGGCCGATGTGACGCCGCTCGAACGGCGTTCCCTGTTCGAGCTCAAAGAGCGGAGTACGGTGGGCTGTCATCGTGTGGAGGCCTCCTGGTCTGACGCGACCTGCGAGGGACACCACGGCGCGGGTGCCCCGACGGCCTCCCCCTCTGTCATCTCGACCTGAGAGCTTCACCGGGATCCTGTCGGGCCGTCCCGGCTTTCACCGTCGGTGAGAGCGGAAGCCGTCGACACCCGCCCTGCTTTCCAGAGTGACCTCGTCCGTGCGGTACGTGGGCCTGAGAGATTCCGGGGAGGGTTTGCTCCTTCGGCGCCCCCGGCGCAACCGGAGGACTCTCCCGCACGGGGTCAGCAGCCGTTCGCCAGCCTACCAGCGAGGCCCACGCACGGTCTTTCGAGTGGCCGCCCGTGCGAATGTGCTCTTTTGTAGTGCTTACGGATGATGTACCGGATGGTTGGCGACCACCTGGAGGGCCCGTGCGCACCGACATCGACCCGCGTGACCTGATCGGCCGCAAGGCGTTCGACCGCAACGGCACGAGGATCGGCACCGTCGACGAGGTCTACCTCGATGACGCCACCGGCGTACCCGAATGGGCGGCCGTCCGCACCGGCCTGTTCGGCCGGGACGCCTTCGTCCCCCTGGAACCCAGCGAACTGGTCGACGGCACCCTCCGGGTGCCCTTCGACCGCGCGCTGATCAAGGAGGCCCCCGACTTCGGCGTCGGCCGCCACCTCTCCCCGGAACAGGAACTGCAGCTCTACCACCACTACGGCCTCGACATCACCGCCCCGCCCCCGTCGCCCGGCCACGACTTCGGCGAGCTGGCGGGCCAGGAGGAGATGACCTGAGGCGTACGCGTGGGTGCCGCGCCGGCCGGGGGCGTCCCGTCCCACGCCCACGAGCACCGACGGCACCCGACGGCCACCCCGCCGCCCCCGGACACCTCCCCGGCCGACGGCCGCCGCGGACACCCACCGGACCCGGCCCGGCACCGGCACCGTGTCCCGGGCCCCCAGTCACCACCGCACCGGAACCACGCACGCGCGACAACCACGACGCCCCTCCCGCCGCCCCCGGCACCGCCCCGGCCGGACAGCTGCCCCCGGCACCGCCCGGCCGGACAGGTCACCCCGGAACACCCCAGCGGCCGGCAGGCCGCCGCCCCGGACACCCGCCAGGCCGCCCCAGATACCCGCCGCGCGGCCCGCTCCCGCCACGTGCCGTCCCCCGCGCCACGTGCGACCCGTCCCCCGCCGCGTCACCCCGTCGCACCTCCGTACCGACGCTCACCCCGCCCTGCCGCCCGCGGGCCGCACCGTCCCGGCGGTGTCACCGGGTCTTCGCCCCACCAGCGGCAGTGGATCCGCCGGCTCCAGCTCCGGGTCGTCGGTCCGGAAGGTCCGCACCCGCCCCGGCCGGGCCGACAGCGGCGTCTCGAACCGCACCGTGACCCGGCCCAGTCCGCTGCCCTGCACCCACCCGTGCCCGTACACGGCGTGCCGTACGTCGTGCCCCGACGGCCAGCGGCGCTCGGCGGGCGGGATCTCCGGCTCGTCGGCCCCGCGCCGGTCGGTCTCCTCGGCCGGCGCCGACGGCTGAGGAGGCTCGTCCGCCCCCGCCCGCTCCCCGGCCGCCTGCGCGAACAGGTCCTCCTGCGTGTAGTCGGCCAGCCCGGTGACCCCCACGCCGAGCAGCCGCACCCCACCGGTGGTGTCCACGGAGTCCAGCAGCCGCGCCGCCGCCTCCGCGATCACCGCCGGGTCGTCCGTGGGCCCACGCAGCGTCTCGGACCGGGTCAGGGTGGAGAAGTCGTAGCGCCGCACCTTCAGCACGATGGTGCGTCCGGACAGCCCCGCGGCACGCAGCCGCCGCACACACCGGCCGGCCAGCCGCCGCACCTCCAGACCGACCCGGGTACGGTCGTGGATGTCCACGTCGTAGGTGTCCTCTACCGACACCGACTTGGTCTCCCGCTCGGCCACCACGGGCCGCTCGTCGCGCGCCAGCGCCATCGCGTACAGCGCCTGTCCGTGCGCCTTGCCCAGCAGCCGGACCAGTTCGTCCTCGCCCGCCTCGGCGAGCTCACCGACCGAGGTCATGCCGGCCCGCCGCAGGTGGTCGCCGGTGGCCGGGCCCACGCCGGGCAGGATCCGCACGGACTTCGGCGCGATCAGGTCCCGCTCGGTGCCGGGCTCGATCAGCACCAGTCCGTCGGGCTTGGCGTCCTCGGAGGCTATCTTGGCGAGCATTTTGGACGCGGCGAGCCCCACCGAACCCGTGAGCCCGGTGACGGCCCTGATGTCCGCCCGCAGCTTCGCGCCGGCCAGCCGCGCCGACTCCGCGTCCCAGGCCGCCCCGCCGGCCTCCAGGTCCACGAACGCCTCGTCCAGGCTCAGCGGCTCCACCAGCGGCGACAGCGCCCGCAGCAGCCCCATCACCTGCTCGCTGACCGCCCGGTACAGGTGGAAGCGCGGCACGAGATAGGCGGCGTTGGGCGCCAGCCGCCGGGCCTGGGCCATGGGCATCGCCGAGTGGACGCCGTGCACCCGGGCCTCGTAGGAGGCCGTGGCCACCACGCCGCGCGGGCCCAGCCCGCCCACCACGACGGCTTTCCCGCGCAGGCTCGGTTTCGACGCCTGCTCCACCGAGGCGTAGAAGGCGTCCATGTCGAGATGAAGGATCGTGGGCGCGGCTCTCACGTCTCCGATGCTGCCCTACGCCACTGACAACGGCCCCGCCCGCGGCGCGCTCAGACCGCCCGGTGGCGCCGCCGGGCCAGCTCGTCCGCCGGATTGTGCCCGACCAGGGTCTCACCCGTGTCGACCCGCTCCCCGTGCAGTTGCGACAGGGCTGCCTCGACGTCCCGCCACACCACGCCGACGGCGATCCCGAAGATCCCCTGGCCGCCCTGGAGCAGGGTGTGCACCTCGTCGGGCGAGGTGCACTCGTAGACCGTGGCACCGTCGCTCATCAGCGTCAGCCGCTCCAGGTCGCGAAAACCGCTCTCCCTGAGGTGCTGGACGGTGGTCCGGATGTTCTGCAGGGACACGCCGGTGTCGAGGAACCGCTTGACGATCTTCAGGACGACCACGTCGCGGAAGCTGTACAGACGCTGTGTCCCGGACCCGTGGGCCGGCCGCACGCTCGGTTCGACGAGTCCGGTACGGGCCCAGTAGTCGAGCTGCCGGTAGGTGATGCCGGCGGCCGCGCAGGCCGTGGGCCCCCGGTAGCCGATCTGCTCGGACGCCACGGACGCCGCCCCCTCGCCGCTCGGCACCACGGCGGGCCGCCGCGGGGCGTGGTCGGCCGTACCTCCGGGCTGCGGGCGTCCTGCACCCGGACGAATCCGAGAACCCTCGGGAGGGTACGGAGCGCTCGCCCCGAGACCGCGTGCCGGAGCACGCCCCACCGTACCGTCGCCGCTGCTTCTCACGCCGACCTCCGTCCTTGACCTGCCTCCTCGAAGGTAGGCAGTCACCAAGGGTGCGTCAACGATCGCCACACTCGGCACGCCGAGTGATAATCACCCTAAGAGTGGTTTGCCGTGCCCCTCGCGGGGAAAGGCTAGCCGAATGTCCTTTTCGGACGGCTGTCACTGATTACTGCTGCCGAAGTCCTCCGGCGAGATCTGGTCGAGGAACTCGCGGAACTTCTCCACCTCGTCCTCCTGCTCGTCCGGGATCGCGATACCGGCGTCGTCCAGGACCGTGTCACTGCCGAAGATCGGCGTCCCGGTGCGCAGCGCCAGCGCTATGGCGTCGGACGGCCGGGCGCTCACCTCCACGCCACTGGCGAAGACCAGCTCGGCGTAGAAGACGCCTTCCCGCAGGTCGGTGATGCGCACCTCGCTGAGCTCCTGGCCGACGGCCTCCAGCACGTCCTTGAACAGGTCGTGGGTCAGTGGCCGTGCGGGAGCCATGCCCTGCTGGGCGAAGGCGATCGCCGTCGCCTCTCCGGGACCGATCCAGATGGGGAGGTAACGGTCTCCTCCCACTTCACGCAGCAGCACGATCGGTTGGTTGGAGGGCATCTCGACCCGGACACCTACGACATCGAGCTCGTTCACACAGCAACCCTAGGCCGTGCCCGGGACGTTTGGGTAGTCGGGCCGGGAACGGGTGACCGATCCGAGTCCCTCCCGGCGCGGTCCGGCCGCCTCCTCAGGGCCGGCCCGGGCCTCCCCCTCAGGGCAGCCGCACCCCGAGAGCCGTCTGCACCAGCGCCGCGTGCAGCTTCACCGCGAGCCCCGCCAGCTCCTTGGTGCGGGCCTCCGCGTGCGCCCTGGTCTGCGGGTTCCGGTGGCGCTTGAGCGGGGCCACCACCTGGTCCACCAGCCCGGCCTCCCGGTCGGCGGCGGCCTTCATCACCCTCAGATGCCGCGGTTCGATCCCGGACCGCCCCAGCTCCACCACGAGAGTGGCCACGGTCACCGTCTCCGCGTCGTAGGCCCCGTCGGGCAGCGGCGCGATCAGCCCGTACGACTCCCACTCGTCGAGCTGCCGTCCCTCTATCCCGGCGGCGGCGAGCAGTTCCTCCCGCCCGATCCGGGCCGGCCCGGCCCCGGCGGGGCTCTCCGGCGCCGCCTCCCCGTCCCGCTGCCGCCCCAGCGCGGGCAGCGGCACCGCCTCCCCGCGCTCCATGGCGTCCAGGTGCTCGCGGATCACCTTGAGCGGCAGGTAGTGGTCCCGCTGCATCCGCAGGACGTGCCCGAGGCGCTCGACATCACGGGCGCTGAACTTGCGGTACCCGGCGGGCGTCCGCCGCGGCTCCACGAGCCCTTCCGACTCCAGGAAACGGATCTTCGAGATGGTGATGTCGGGGAACTCGTCGCGCAGCACGTTCAGCACCGCGCCGATGCTCATCAGTCCGTCCGTGGCGGCGGTGCCGTGGCCGGCACCACCGCTCGGTGTTCGCAGCATGGCCCTTCCCTGGGAATCTCCCCGGACGGAGCCCGGGGCGGCTCAGTAGCCCCGCTGGCTCGCGTAGAAGACCAGCCGGTACTTTCCGATCTGCACCTCGTCACCGTTGGACAGGGCGACCTCGTCGATCCGCTCCCGGTTGACGTACGTGCCGTTCAGGCTGCCCACGTCGGCGACCGTGAACGACCCGTCCGGCTGCCGGCGGAACTCCACGTGCCGGCGGGAGACGGTCACGTCGTCCAGGAAGATGTCGCTCTGCGGATGCCGCCCTGCCGTGGTCAGCTCACCGTCCAGCAGGAACCTGCTGCCCGAGTTCGGACCCCGGCGCACGACCAGCAGCGCCGAGCCCAGCGGCAGCGCCTCCACGGCGGCCTGCGCCTCCGGGGAGAGCGTCGGCATCTGGGTCTGCCCGGTGACCTCGGCGTCGTAGGCCTCCAGGCCCGAGATCGAGATCGTGGACGTGGTCTCCGAGGGACGCTCCGGGTGCGCCCCGGCCCGCAGCGGCGCGCCGCAGTTGGAGCAGAAGCGGCTGTTCTCCGCGTTGCGGTTACCGCACCTCGTACACACCAGGGCCGACATGGACGGATCCTCCTGCGGCGGCTGCCCCGCCGGGGTGCTGGACGCGTACGGACCGGTGCCGAACCCTGAACCCGTACTCGAGGTCGACGGTTGTCCGAAACCTATGCCGCTGGACCGCGCAGGGTCAACAGACGGCGCGCCCTGACCACCCACCTGGTCGCGGAACAGCGGACGCTGGCCCTCCGCGTCGGGCTGCGCGCGATGGCGAGCGGTGGCGTTCTCGCCGCTCTCTCGCGCGCTCTTGCCGAACAACTTCGCAAACAACTTCACGGGCGATTCCCCTTGACCGAAACAGACCCGCCCGTGGGGCAGGACGAACCCTGACTGAACGTACTGGCCGACCCGGACATCCTGACAACGTCCGTCTCCACCAAACAGTTTCCACCACGCACCACCCATTCGGTGCGCCGACCCCCCGCAACCTCATGCCCCCGCCGGACAGCGCCCATGCGACCTCGGTTCACTCGGAGGACGACCGAGCGTAGTCAGGCCGCTTCGCCGCTCGCAAGGCGTCCACGACGATGTCGCTCGACCGCTCAACAGTAGCGGTGGCCTGTTCCTTCTCCAGAGTCTGCACCACTCCCCCAGGGATGTTGAGCGCGGGTTCGAGGTCCTGCGGCTTGCCGATGACCTTGAAACGATAGGGTGCGTCGATCTTGTTCCCGTCGACGCTCACACCGCCACCGGAATCCGTCAGATAGGTGCTGGCGACGACCCGTACCCCGTTGACCTGGATCGCCTCCGCGCCGGCGGCGCGCAGTTCCTGGATCGCGTCCAGCAGCATGTCCGCCTCGACCGTCCCCTTCGTGTCCGCGATCGTCATCGTGATGCCCGGCCCCTGCGCGGCCACCGTGCCCGCCAGGACGCCGAGTTGCCGCTCCTTCTCGAGCGTCTGCTTACGGGCCTCCTCGGCCTGGTCGGAGCTGTTCTCCAGCTCGTCCCGCTGCTTCTCGAGACCCTGTTTCTCGTCCTCAAGACGTTGCGTACGGTCATCGAGTTCGTCGAGGATACGGACGAGATCTTCCTGCCGGGCGCCGCGCAGCGCGCTGTCCCCGTCGCTGTTGGACGCCACCTGCACGGCCAGGCCGAAGCCGAGGCCGAACAGCAGCAGGGCGACGATCAGTTGGGCCCGGGTCACCCGTGGCGGCCACAGCCCCTGCGCCAGCCGCTGCCGTCCGGTCAGCCCGGATTCCCGCCGTGCCGCCGGGCCGTGCTCCGCGCTCGGGGGAGGGACCGGTGCCACCTCCTGCGGCAACTCGGCACGCAACCGGCTCCCGGCCTTCTCGGGCCGCTCGTTGTGTTCGGTCATCGGCCTCACGCCCGGAACACGTGCCGGCGGATCGCCGCGGCGTTGGAGAAGATCCGGATGCCGAGGACGACCACCACACCGGTGGAGAGCTGGGCACCGACGCCCAACTTGTCGCCCAGGAAGACGATCAGCGCGGCCACCACCACGTTCGACAGGAACGACACCACGAAGACCTTGTCGTCGAAAATGCCGTCGAGCATCGCCCGCAGACCACCGAAGACGGCGTCCAGCGCCGCGACCACGGCGATCGGCAGATAAGGCTCGACGGCGGCCGGCACCTCCGGCCGGACCAGCAGGCCGGCCACGACTCCCACGACGAGGCCCAGTACGGCGATCACGATGTGCCCTTCTCGGTTTTCGGTTGTGCGGTACGTATGATCACACTCGGCGCGGCCGGCAGCCGGAGGTCGTCCTCCGTGGAGATGCCGGTCCGGATGCCGTAGTTCTCCTTCAGCGCGTCCAGGTACAGCCCGTCGGCGCTGTTCCCGAACCGGGTACCGAGCCGTTGTCCGTCACCCACGGCGAGCACCGTGTAGGGAGGCACCAGCGGCCTGTTGTCGACCAGTATCGCGTCACCGGCGGCCCTGATCGCGGAGAGCGCGGTCAGCCGTTGCCCGTTGATGGAGATCGCCTCGGCGCCCGAGGCCCACAGTCCGTTGACGACCCGTTGCATGTCCCGGTCGCGGACCCGGCCGGTGTCGGAGAACCCGGAGGTCCCGCGCGGCTCGCCGTCCCCGCCCGTGGCGGCGTCCTCGGCGTCGTCCACCACGAGCCTCACCCCCGGCCCGCGCACGGCGACGGCCCCGGACAGGATCCCCACCAGTGTTCCCCGGTCGCCGTCCCCGGTGTGCTGGAGCGCCTCACGCTGGCGCGCGCTCACGTCCTCGCGCAGCGCGTCCACGTCGTCCTCCAGGTCGTCCGCCGCGGAGGTCTCCTGGTCGATGCGGTCGATCAGTTCCTCGCGCTCCTTGGCGGCGGCCGGGGCGGTGACCCGGGCCTGGGCGGCGCCGACGGTCACCACCAGGGCGGCGAGCACCAGCCCTGCGGCCAGGCCCAGCTTGGCCCTGAGGGTTCTGGGCAGCCCGCCGGTGCCCGCGGCCCGCTTGCGCGCCGCGGCCTCGGCGTAACCGTCGTCGAGGCTGTGGTCCATGACGTTGGTGAGCAACGACATGGACGCGTCCGGGCGCGGGGGCCGCGTAGCTGTGCTCCGAACGGGGGGTTGCTGCGGCATGCCGCACATCGTCGCACGCCGCCGCCCCTACCTCCGAACGGCCCCACCGGCGTGCCGGACAGGCCCCCTTGGAGGCACTTGTCCGGCACGCACGCGTACCGCGTGTTTTACCGGCCCGCGCTGTCCACGACCGCCGACCACTCGTCGAGCAGCGCCTGCGCGGAGGCGTCGTCGGGGCCCTCGGCCCACAGGTGGGTGACCGCCTCGGCCGGATCGGGCAGCACCATGACCCAGCGCCCGTCGGCCTCCACGACCCGCACCCCGTCGGTGGTGTCCACGGAGCGGTCTCCCGCCTCCTCCACGACGCGGCGCATGACGAGCCCCTTGACAGCCCATGGGGTCGCCAGATCGCGCCTGAGGACGTGCGCCCTCGGGATCCGGGCGTCGATCTGGCTCAGGGTCAGCTGTGTCCGCGCCACCAGCCCGATCAGCCGCACGAAGGCCGCCGTGCCGTCGTAGACACTGCTGAACTCGGGGACGATGAACCCGCCCTTGCCGTCACCGCCGAAGATCGTTCCTTCTTCGCCACCCACGCGCGTGAGGTCGTCGGGCGACGTGGTCGTCCATTCCACCTGGGTGCCGTGGTAGGCCGCCACCTGCTCGGCGATCCGGGTGGTGGTCACCGGCAGCGCCACCCGACCGCTGCGCCGCTCGGCGGCGATCAGGTCCAGCATCACCAGCAGTGCCCGGTCGTCCTCGATGATGCGGCCCTTCTCGTCGACGAGCGACAGCCGCTCACCGACCGGGTCGAACCGCACGCCGAACGCCGCCCGCGAGGACGCCACGATCTCCCCGAGCCGCACCAGCCCGGACCGCCGCATGTCGGCGGACTCGGTCGGCCGGGACTCGTCGAGACCGGGATTGATGGTCAGCGAGTCCACGCCCAGCTTGCCCAGCAGACTGGGCAGCACCAGGCCGGCGCTTCCGTTGGACGCGTCGACGACGACCTTCAGCCCCGACTCCGCGATCCCCGCGGTGTCGACATTGCGCAACAGCGACCCGGTGTAGGAGTCGAAGACGCTGGCCGGGAAGTGCAGGTCACCGATCTCCCCGGGGAACGCCCGCCGGTACTCCTGCCGCGCGAACACCCGGTCCAGCTTCCGCTGACTGCCCTGCGACAGGTCGGCACCCTGGCTGTCGAAGAACATGATGTCCACGGAGTCCGGCACCCCGGGCGTCGTACGGATCATGATGCCGCCGGCGCTTCCCCGCGCGGTCTGCTGCCGCGCCACGGGCAGCGGTACGTTCTCCAGGTCCCGTACGTCGATGGCACTGGCCTGCAACGCGGAGATGACCGCGCGCTTGAGCGCACGCGCGCCTCGGGAGTGGTCGCGGGCGGTGGTGACCGTGGAGCCCTTCTTGAGGGTCGTCGCGTAGGCGCCGGCGAGCCGCACGGCGAGTTCCGGCGTGATCTCGACGTTCAGGATGCCGGAGACGCCTCTGGCACCGAACAGATGCGCCTGCCCCCGTGACTCCCAGATCACCGAGGTGTTGACGAACGCGCCGGCCTCGACCGTCTTGAACGGGTAGACCCGCACATTGCCCTGAACGATCGATTCCTCACCGACCAGGCACTCGTCTCCGATGACCGCGCCGTCCTCGATCCGCGCGGCGCGCATGATGTCGGTGTTCTTGCCGACGACACAGCCACGCAGGTTGCTGTGCGGACCGACGTACACGTTGTCGTGCACGACGGCCTTGTGCAGGAAGGCACCGCTCTTCACGACGACGTTGGACCCGATGACGGTGTGTTCCCGGATCTCGGCCCCGGCCTCGACCTTGGCGTAGTCACCCACGTACAGGGGTCCGCGGAGCACGGCGTCGGGGTGCACTTCGGCGCCCTCGGCCACCCACACTCCGGGCGACAGCTCGAACCCGTCGATGTCGACGTCGACCTTGCCTTCCAGGACGTCCGCCTGGGCCTTCACATAGCTCTCGTGGGTGCCGACGTCCTCCCAGTACCCCTCGGCGACATAGCCGTAGATCGGCTTGCCTTCCTTCATCAGCTGGGGGAAGACATCGCCGGACCAGTCGACGGACACATCGGCCTCGACGTAGTCGAAGACCTCCGGCTCCATCACGTAGATACCGGTGTTCACGGTGTCCGAGAAGACCTGCCCCCAGGTCGGCTTCTCCAGGAAGCGCTCGACCTTTCCGTCCTCGTCGACGATGGTGATGCCGAATTCCAGCGGATTGGGCACGCGCGTCAGACACACGGTGACGAGCGCGCCCTTCTCCTTGTGGAAGGCGATCAGCTCGGTGAGGTCGAAGTCGGTCAGCGCATCGCCGGAGATGACGAGGAAGGCATCGTCCTTCAACGCCTCCTCGGCGTTCTTGACGCTTCCGGCGGTACCGAGTGGCTTCTCCTCATTGGCATAGGTGAGCTCCATTCCGAGCTCTTCACCGTCACCGAAGTAGTTCTTGACCAGGGAGGCCAGGAACTGGACGGTGACGACGGTCTCATTGAGCCCATGCCTTTTGAGCAGCCTCAGAACGTGCTCCATGATCGGCCGGTTGGCCACCGGCAGGAGCGGTTTGGGCATGCTCGAGGTCATGGGACGAAGGCGCGTGCCTTCGCCTCCGGCCATCACGACGGCCTTCATGTCGGAAGCGTCCTCCTCCAAGAGACGACGGTCTGACCGACTTCACCCGCCTCGATTGTCCCGCACTTTTCCAGCACGGGCCATCGGGGCCGCCAGGGCCGCACAGTGGGCGAGTTCAATCGGCCATGGTGTCCGCGCGGACCAAGCGGCGGACCTGAACCATGTAGAGGACTCCTGCCCACCAATACAGCGTTGTACCCCATCCGGCGAACGCCCATCCGAAAATAGCAGCGAGTGACGAGACCCATCCACTACCGTCACTGAGCAGCAGCAAGGGGAAGGCGTACATCAAGTTGAACGTCGCGGCCTTCCCCAGGAAGTTCACCTGCGGAGGCGGATAGCCGTGGCGCCGGAGGATGCCCACCATGGCCAGCAGGACCAGCTCGCGCGCGAGCAGTACGGCGGTCAACCAGAGCGGCAGGATCTCCCGCCAGGTCAGACCGACCAGGGTGGACAGGATGTAGAGCCGGTCGGCAGCGGGGTCCAGCAGCCGGCCGAGGCTGCTGATCTGGTTCCAGCGCCGGGCGAGCTTGCCGTCCAGGTAGTCGCTGACTCCGCTGAGGGCCAGGACCAGCAGCGCCCAGCCGTCGCTCTTGGGGCCGCCGAACTCGGGCCTGAGGATCAGCCACAGGAAGAGGGGCACGCCGACGAGACGGGCCATGCTGAGGATGTTCGGGATGGTGAGGACCCGGTCAGTCTGGACGCGGGTCTCCTGGACCTCCACCCGGGGGCCTCCTGGATGAAATAAGCCGACAATGCCCCCTGACCTTACCGCAACGCAAAAAAGCGCTGGCTCTTGGGCAGTATGCCCAAGAGCCAGCGCTCCAATAATTGTTCGGCGGCGTCCTACTCTCCCACAGGGTCCCCCCTGCAGTACCATCGGCGCTGTAAGGCTTAGCTTCCGGGTTCGGAATGTAACCG